>JAPPAJ010000396.1 GCA_026705565.1 Caldilineaceae bacterium
CCCATCCGTAGGTCATCTCTCGGGTGGCCCGGAATCGTAACCTTGCCCTTCTTGACCGGGTGTCCATACTGACGGTGACTGCCCTTGGTTCTCAAATGGTACCAGCCGTCCTGTTCCACCATCCGGATCGCGTCCCTGACCTTTGGCATAGCTGAATCGTACCAATCTGGCTCTCAACCTACAGTGTGGCTGATGTCTTGATACCGCTTTGGGTTTGTTGATTTCGGTCCAACCTTGCCATTGGCTGTTCAACCCTCCCCCTAACCGTGTCCACAAGTCCCGAGCCACCTTGTTTGGCCGGGAGTACTTTGCTCAGGGAATGCACAGGTTGCGGTTGCCGATACAGACAACTGGATGTGCTTCGCCAACTTCCGTCACTTGCAGACTGTAATCAGGTTGAAACCAGAACCCGTCAACCCGACGGGACCCCACATCCCGAGCCGCAAAATAGTGGTAGCACCGACAGGCCTCGGCAACCAGCGACAACACCTACAACCGAGCCGCGATGCCTGACAGGACTGCAAGCATTGAAGGAAGGCAACCCTTGCGCCGGTCGGCAAGCCCTGCACGCCAGCGCTGCAACCGGGGCCCTTCCAAGGCAATCAGGATGAAGCAGACGCCGGTTTACCACCAAGCCTATCGTCATCGCCGAGGAGACATCGAGCACACCAGTGCCGCGGGAGCGTCGGCATGGCCGACGCTCCCTTGCTTTATGTCAATCACCAGGATCCGGCAACTCGGATCCGGTACCCTCCAACATCAGGCTGGCTGGATGCGCACCTGTTGGGTGGCCGTACGGCCCTCCTCAATCAGCAGCGCGACACCACCGGACCGCAGGCCCTGGTCCGGTACGTCCCCGGACAGTACTTCCGCGCCATCCACGGAACACGCAATGCGTCCGTCCTTGGTGCTGACGGCCACTTCGTAGGTCTGCCCGAATTCAACCGGGTAGTCCATCTCGGCCAACACCTGTTCGTCGCCGTCAAAAGCGTGGACCAGTCGCGCCTTGCCGTCGGCGGTGAGCAGAAAGCCCACGTACCGCTTCATGCCGTGGACGTTGACGCCCACACCGCAGCTCTTCACCATGTGCGGGGTCACGTCGGCCTGCACCTGGTAGCCGTCCCACTCCCGGCAGCCCGTCATCAACAGACCCATGCCTTCGTTGTGGATGATGCGGAACGTCTCCGGATAGAACCGTTCGTAGTGGTCCACGCCGTTTACCCAGGCATGCTTCCACATGATCCCGCTCTGCTGGAACCGGTTCTTGCGCGTGAAGACGTCCGGGATCCGGAAGGTCGTGTCCGGCACCCCATCCCAGGTCAGGTAGTCCAGGAAGGCATAACCGTTGAGGGCCTTGTCGGAGCAGAGTTCCAGTCCCACCTTGGCCACCGGACTGCCGCCCATGTCCGGAATCGTCCATTCGAAGACGTGCACACCGCCTGGCTGCAGCTCAACGCAATCGGAGCGCACAATCTCCAAATTGTCGTCCTTGCCAAACACCTTCACATACAGACAGGCCATCAGGTTGCCGCCGTTGTGGGGACAGGCTTCCAGACGCGCCTTGACGGTTTGCCCTGCATACAGGGCCGGGGAGGCATACAAGGCATAGCCGCGGTTTGCGAAGTACTCGTGTGTTTCGCGGTCCGGCACAAAGACATCCGTGTCAACCCGGCTGTTCTTGCCCAGGCCCATGCCGCGGAAGCGGATGGCCAGCGCACGATCTCCACTCTCACTGTGGCCCCGGATGTTGCGCACCGTCGATACCCCAACGGAGTCGCGGGCGGGATCCTCCTGGAACCCCTGCACCGAACCGGGGAACGAGAAGTGGTAACGGGCACCGTTCTTGTAGACCGGAGGCTCCTCTCCCGCCAGCCGGGCACCCATGTTTACCAAGCGCGTGGTCTGCGTCACCGCGTCCGTTACGGCATTGCCGCCGTCGGCCGTGGGCAGCAGTATGCGGTCCGCGACCGGTCCGCGCCAGTCGGGGCCGCTTTCCTCGATGCCGGCCAGGCCGTTCTTGATGCCCAGCAGGCAGCCGACGTTGCCGGAGTTGCAGTCGGTATCCCAGCCGCAGGTGTTGACAATCATCAGGCTCTTCTGGAAGTCGTCGTCCCCATGCAGCAGCGCATGGATGATGAGGGCGTGGTTGGGCACCATGTGGCAATTGCCGCCATATTGGTCGTACCCGTACTTGCCAGCAATCAGCTCCCGACCCTTGCGCCAGTCCGGTTCCTTCTGGTGCCACTCGCGCAGTTCGTCAATCATTCGATAGATCACGCTGTCGCGCGGAATGAACGAGACGGCCGTGTCAATCAGCTTGTTCAGGTCATTCTCGACAAAGGCCTGGGCTTCCATGGCTGCCACCACCTGGGCGCCATAGACGGCCTCGCCGCCGTGGGAAACCATGGATGCCTCAGCAGCCAGCCGCGCCGCGCGTTCCGGGTCTCCGGGATAGATGAGAGCCCAACCGTCGATGAAGATCTGGGATCCGATCTGCTCGGCCACCACTTGGCCGTTGGTCTCAATCGAGCCGCTGTCCGGCCCGTCGATGCCGCTCTTGAGGCGCAGGTAGGCCGTATGCTCGGTCGAGTTGCCCAGACCGCCCCACCAGAGAACGGTGCGCTCCTCAATCAGGTAGTTGAGCCAGGTGCGGCCGATGTCGCGGGCGGACAGATCCTGCTTGAAGTGGTAGTCCTCCATCGCCCGCACAAAGGTGAACGTCCCCGAAATGTCGTCGTCGGTGACCACCAGCGGCACGTCCAGCATGTCGTGCACGTAGTAGTTGATCTCACCCAGATGCTCATCGATCATCTCGATGGGCCAGCCTTCGAACGGGCGTCCCAAATAGACGCCGATAATCTTGCCCAGCACGCCCGCGTAGACGCGTTCGGCGTAGTCAGCCTGTAATGCCATTGGTCGTTGCTCCTTCAAATGGAACGGGAATGGAGTTGTGACTGGAATGTTCGCGTGCGGACCGATCCGCAACCGTAACCACAAGGCGGATGAACCGCGGACGCTTCCCTATGCCATCGCTGTCAGACGATTGTTCACCTCGGCCGCATGTTGCGCCTCGGCCTGTGCCAATTTGAGTGTCAGGTCGGACAAACCGCGGGCCAGCGAGTCCAGATCCATGCGGTTGGCTTCCGCGACTGTCCGGCGCCAATGCCCCGGGACGGTGTCGGGTGCCATCGCCCCGGCAATGCTGCCGGCCATGCCGGCCGTGGAGTCGCAGTCCCGCCCGTAGTTGGCGGAAGCCTGCACCGCGCTGACGAAATCGCCGCCGGTTACCAGCAGGAGACCGAGGGCCGCAGGAACTTCCTCAATGCTGTGCTCACGGCTGGGCGTCCAGTCATTGGTGCGGTTGCCCCGGTCCCGAAACACCTCCGGTGCCGTGTCGTAGGGGGCGATGGCCTCCCTGACAACCGAAATGCCTTGACGCCAATCGGAGACTCCCTTCACAGCCTCTCTCACCGCTGTCAGACAGTTGCGGGTACCTTCGTGGGCCCGTTCCTCGACCACGTCAAAGAGTTCGCCAATGGAGATGCCGGGGATGAAGGCCGCCGACACAGCCACGGCCATCAGACCCGCGGCTTCAAGCCCGAAGCTGGTCTGGTGGGCCGAAAAGATGTCAATCGCATCCCGGTAGGCCAAAGCCGGATTGCCCGCGTTGACAATCCCGACCGGCGCGGCGTACATGGCGGCACCACAGTTCACCATGTTGCCGGCACCCGCGCTGCGCGGTTCGGCGTTGGCCAGGGCATTGCGAATGTACACCCACTTCTCCGGAAAGAACAGCCGTTCCAGTAGCGTGGCTTCCCGACCGTACTCCGCAATGAAGCGAGGCTCGTCCGCGATGCGGCCCGGCATGATACGGGCGAAATCATAGACATCCAGCCGCTTGTCCTGATCGATGTAGATCTCGGACAGCAGCCGGATCATGTGCGTGTCGTCGGTGTGCCGGCCGTCCCCCTTGCCGATGTCGGACGGACCGTCCCAGGGCTCCACAAAATCCAGGATTTCGCCGTAGCGTTCCTTGATCTCCTCCGGATCCTTGCCTTCCGGTGGAGCGCCCAGGGCATCCCCAATCGCGCCTCCGTACAGGGAGCCGGTAATTCGTTCAACAAGATTGGGTGAGGATGTGTCTGGCATGGAAACTTCCGGATTGAGAGACAGCAGTGGTTGAGGAAGGGACAAGGAGTACTGCCGGGTCACTGCCTGGACAAGACGTTCGCCTGTGTTACGACGTAGTTGGGCTACAGACTGTCGGTGTGTTGGGCTACAAACGTGACCGGAAACTCCCAGTTGCGCCAGCCGCAACATCCATGATTCCAGCGCACTGTACACTTGTGAATCGCTGTAGTAGACCACTACTCATCGGTCCCTGGCAACACCGGCTCAGTCGCAACCATAACGTGACTTGGAGCCATACACCGGAACTGCTGCGTTGACGGAGTTCAGCAAGTCGCAGGACTGCCGGAATTGCCCGATGCAGTGACAATCCGAACACTTCGACCGCGCTCTGCATCGTGACAACTACCGGCGTTCCGGGATCGGTGGGACTGCGCCCGCCGCGAACTCCTCCTGAAACAGATCGTCCAGTCCCTGGAGGTACTCCTCGGCCGTGATGTCGCCGGACCAAACCCGTTCGATTTCCTCGTAGATGTAGGCGTCGCTCCTGGGCGGCCAGAAGGTCCACGTGGTGTAGCCGTAGCCGCCACTGTCGGAAGCCGCCGCCAAGTCGATGAAGATGGCCGCAATGCGCGGATCCACACCTTCCATGGCGTCGTCGGTCAACCGCACAGGGGCGGGAGCCTTGCCGCAGTTGCGGAGCAGCGCAGCCTGACTCTCGGGCGAGAAGCTGTAGGACAGAAACTCGGCCACCGCTTCCGGATGCTCGGAGTTGTGATTGATGGACCAGGTGTCGCCCATGCCGATTGTGTAGATCGGATCACCGGTCTGGGACGGAGTGGGAACCCAGTCCCACTCCATACCGCCGTTTTCCTCGGTGAAATACAGTGTGTCAAGCTCGGCCGCAACCCAAGCGGCCTCGACGTTCATGGCCGCTTCACCGCGGCCAAGCATGCCGCGCACTTCGTCGAAGGTCAAGGTGTAGTAGAGCTCAAGGCCACCGGAGAACCAACCGTTCTGCTGCGCTTCGTCCAGGAGCTCGACGGAGGTCACGAAGTCCTCGTGCGTCCACGGAATCTGGCCGGTTAAGGCTTCGTAGACGCGGTCCGGACCCGCCACATGGTTGAAGTACTCGCCCACATGCCACTCGTTGGCGGGGCGCCACTGGGCATTCGTGTGTGCGAACGGAACGATGTCGTCCGCCGCAATCACCGCCGCCAGCTCGTACAGCTCGACGACCGTGGAGGGCGGGATCCAACCCTTCTGCTCGAACAGGGTCTTGTTGTAGTACAGGACCAGGGTTTCAAGTTCGTCGGCCAGCGAGTAGATGGTGCCTTCAACTTCGCCCAGGCTCAGTGCCCAGCCGACAAACAGATCGTCCCATCCCTCGGAGGCAACGTAGTCATCCAAGGGCAGCAGTTGACCGGCCTGCGCCAGTTCGACTACGAAGGACGGACCGGGGGTACGGACAATATCCGGGCCTTCACCGGCCGCAAGGGCCATACGGGTGGCATTCCAGGTTTCGGGCTGGGCCACGGCGTCCACGAAAATCGTGTCGCTCATCTCATTGAAGGGATCAATGACGGTGGTCTGGTAGCAGGTGGCACCTTCACCATCCGCCGACGGGTCGTACCAAAATGAAATTACGGCATCTTCGGCTTCGGCAGCCTCGTCGCCGGCCGCCGGTGCTGCGGCCCCACAAGCAGACAGCAACAGCAACAGCAGAAGCAATGGGGAAACGACCAGTCGTTTGCACATGCAGGGATCCTGCACTCACATAGGATGTTTTGCAACTGCGAGCGGACGCACGCGGTTGTCCGTCCCGGAAGGGTGGCTGGATTGGAACAACCTTCATCCTCGACAGTCCCTCCAGGGGCCTGACTCAGGTGGACAGTTCCCGAATGGTGGTGTACCCAGGCCGCGGGAGTTAACACGGGGAGGAGCATTCGGGAGCCTTTCGGTGCATACGGGTTCCGTTTTAGGTGCATCCGAAACAGCTTTGACAGCAGGTCCGGTACGCGGAACCGAATCCGTCCCATGGCCCGACTCACCCACCGTGCCTGGTGCTCTGTGCCAAGATTGATCCAGCCACTGTCCACCCAAACCGCAAGCCATGGCCCTGCCCGACCGCAAATACAAGATACTGTTCGACAACGACGGCATCGCACGGGCCTGGATCTCGCTCGCCTGCCGACGGCTGGAGCTGGGCGATCCCGACCTGGATTCCATTCGCGACCTGCCCACAGTCCGGAACCTGTCGGCGTGGGCGACCTGCTGGAACAAATCCAGGACCGGTGCTGGCGCTTCCGCACCCGGCAGGGCGAAAGCGTGCTCCTAGCCTGCGAAGTGCAGTCCGCGCCCGACTATCTCATCCTGATGCGGCTGTTGGCCTACGCCAGCGGCACGGTGGTCGCGCTCGACCGCGCGGAGCACTTCAGCCGACGGTGGCCCCCACCCCTGCCGTGCCTGCTCCTGATCTACACTGGAGCACGAGTCTGGAATCCACCGGGTATGGACGTGCTGACAGGTGGACGCGTATCCAATCCGGCCCCCTTGTTCCCTTACCTGTACATGGACGTTCTGCACGGCAATTTCCACACTTGGGACTTGCCCCAGGAACTCAAGCTGATGGTGCAGGCGGAGCGTACGCGGACTCCCTCCGCACTGCTCACGGAAAACTTTCCGGAGAATGTCGCAGCCCTGCCGGACCCGCACACGGTGCGCGCCTTGGTGGACTTCATGAAATTGACGATGCTCGCCTGGGCGGAACAGAGTGCTCACGACCGGGCAATCCAGGATGCACTACACTATGACCTGCGGAAGATTACCACCCCTGAGGAATTGGCGATGGCGGCACAGGAGTACCAGCGCGGCTACTTCGCGGTGAAGGAAGAAGGACGACAGGAGGGACTCTTCCAAGCCAAGGTCGACCTGATGGTCGAAATGCTGTTGCCTGCGGCCGGAACAGAGTTCGAAGAGGAACTTCGATTGCTGCTTGGCGACGAACGACTGGTATCCCGCCTGGACGTGAACACGATTGTCGATCTCAGGATTCAGTACGGTGCGGATTCGGCCGGCCTGCGCCAGGCCGTTCGCACCCGGTTGGGCAGCGCCGACCCCGCGCTCTGACCCCTCGGAACGGCACGGGCGACAGCCAGCAAGTCGCTTAGGTGGAGTCCGGCGGTCTTGCGGAAATCGATCGCGGTTGGTCGAATGTCTCTGTGTGGGGTTTGGGATCGGTTTCCGGAGCACCATCCTGTGGCATTCATGTTTGCCCACTACGGGCAACGAATGGATCGGTCCGCGCCAGCAGCCGGTTGATTCAGGCTCTCCCATGCCGCTGAATGACAACGCCGCCTCCACTGGGTTCTCCTTGCAAGGCCACTGAAGCAGCACTGCCCGCACAGTCTGTGCCACGCGTTTGCAGCGGCTCGGCTGGGATATCGGACGACTGGACATGCGAGGCTCCGGGGATACGGCTCAAGCTTTCCGGCCGTTGCACACGCCCACCCTGAATTGGAAACTGACGCTTCCGCAAGCTGCGACCTGTACCTGTCGACCTGCAAGTACTCCCCGGCAGTCCCCTTCCGACCTTCCCCGGGCCCTGTGCTAATCTGCCGGCCGGCCGGCCCGGCCGGAATCCTCCGTCCCAGACCAATCCCAACTCGATTTGAATTTCCATTCACCGTACCGCCACGGTTTCGTGCGCGCAGGTCTCTGCACGCCGCGCGTACGGCTCGCGGATCCCGCCGCGAACGCCGAGGAAACCCTGAAGGCCCTTAGGGAATGCACCGCGCGCGGCGCGGTCCTGGCCCTGTTCCCGGAACTCGGGCTCAGCGGTTACAGCATCGATGATCTCCTGCACCAGGACGCGCTCCTGCAGGGAGTTCTCGACAGCCTGAACGGACTTCTGGCCGCCTCCCGCGATCTACCCACCGTTGGCATTGTCGGAGCACCCCTGCGCTTCGGCGGCCACCTCTTCAACTGTGCGGTTGTGTTCCAGTCGGGAGCCATCTTGGGTGTGGTACCCAAGACCTACCTGCCCAACTACCGGGAGTTCTACGAAAAACGGCACTTCACCTCGGCCAGCCACGCCCACCGGACCCAAGCCGACCTTCTGGGCCGAACCGTCCCCTTCGGCAACCATCTGCTCTTCGCCGCCGACGGGATGCCCGATGTCACATTCCACGTCGAGATTTGCGAGGACGTCTGGACACCCATCCCACCCAGTTCCCACGCGGCGCTGGCCGGGGCCACGATTCTGACCAACCTGTCGGCCAGCAACATCACGACGGGCAAGGGTGCCTGGCGCCATCAGCTGTGCGCGGCCCATTCCGGCCGCTGCATTGCCGCCTACCTGTATGCCGCCGCCGGCTGGGGCGAGTCAACCACGGACATGGCCTGGGACGGACATGCCATCGCCTACGAAAACGGCCGGCTGCTGGCGGAATCGGAACGGTTTCGGCAGGACAGTCACACAACCCTGGTGGATCTGGACTGTCGGCAACTCGTCCAGGACCGCATGCGGCTAACCAGCTTCGGAGACAGTGCCCGCATCCACCGCGACGCCGTGGCGCGCATGGAAACAGTGACCTTCCGCTGGGATCCGCCCGACCATGCCCGCGGCCTGTTGCGTGCGATCGAACGGTTCCCGTACGTGCCCAGCAGCCGGACCGAACGCCACGAACGCGCGGCGGAGGTATACAACATCCAGGTATCGGGACTGGCGCAGCGGCTTGAGGCAACCGGGATCCGCAAACTCGTCATCGGCGTGTCCGGCGGCTTGGACTCGACCCAGGCCCTGATTGTCTCGGCCAAGACCATGGACACCCTGGACCTGCCGCGCACGGACATCCTGGCCTACACCATGCCGGGGTTCGCCACGACCGCCGGTACCCGGTCCAACGCCCATGCCCTGATGAACGCCCTTGGGGTTTCGGCCAGGGAGATCGACATCGTCCCCAGTTCCATGCAGATGTTTCGGGACCTGGGACATCCGTTTGCCGAAGAGGAAGCGGAGTACGACATCACCTTCGAGAACGTGCAGGCGGGGGAACGAACCTCCCACCTGTTTCGGCTGGCCAACCACAACGACGCCCTGGTGGTCGGTACCGGCGACCTGAGCGAACTGGCACTGGGTTGGGCCACCTACGGTGTGGGCGACCAGATGAGCCACTACAACGTCAACGGCTCCGTGCCCAAGACCCTGATCCAGCATCTGATCCGCTGGAACATCCACTCGGGGCAGTTCGATAAAGCAACCGGTGCCGTGCTGCAGCGCATCCTGGACACCGAGATCTCCCCGGAACTCGTGCCGGGCGGCAATGGCGACAGCCAACCGGCCCAGAAGACCGAGGAGACGATCGGCCCCTACGAACTACAGGACTTCCACCTCTATTACATCTCCCGCTTCGGCCATGCCCCATCCAAGGTGGCCTGGCTCGCCCTGCAGGCCTGGGGTGACCGCGGCAGGGGAGCCTGGCCAGAGTTTTTGGCCGAGGATGCGCGCAACGAGTACTCGCTGGCGGAGATCAAGCGCTGGCTAAAGGTGTTCCTGTTCCGGTTCTTTCAGATATCGCAGTTCAAGCGCACGGCCGTACCCAACAGTCCCAAGGTGGGTTCGGGCGGTTCCCTGTCGCCCCGCGGCGATTGGCGTGCACCCAGCGACTCCCCAGCCACCGTCTGGCTCGATGAACTGGCTCGGAACGTTCCGGATTGACCCCACTCCGAACCGACAGAGCCGATCCGTGCAAAAGCAGAGAGGGGACCGACTTCGGTCCCCTCTCTTCACCTGGCGGAGACGACGGGATTTGAACCCGCGACCTTCGGCTTGACAGGCCGATATGCTAACCGCTACACCACGCCTCCGCGCTGGGACCGGAATTGTAAAACAGATTGGATCGATTTGCCTTGATTTAGTTCGAATTTGCCCAGTGTCTCCGGTCGGGTTCAAGGTTCCGACATTGGTCCCGCGGACAAGCCAATACGAGTTGCTCCTGCTGCCGGGGAACGGTCCCGGGAACGGAATCCGTTCGTTCCGCAACCGACAGTCGCAGCACAGCCTTCAGCGCCCCAGACGCCGATCCTCAGCTGCCAGCCACTCCCGGGGATTGAAGGGTGCCGGTTCCGGCTCGGGCGACAGGCCGGCGGCCTTCCGGAACTCAACCAGGGGATGACTGCGCGGCAAGTCCGCAATGGAAACCAGCCGACGCTCCACCGCAGACAGGAAAATGGCGTTGATCACCTCCAGGACGTGGCGGCCTTCCTGACCGCTGCTGGGATGGTCCCGATCCTCGTCCAGGGCCCGCACATAGTGGTCCACAAAAGTGTACTCGTCCACCTGACAGTCCATGCCCGGATCCCAAGTGTCGGGAACAAGAGGTTCCAGCGGTTCCCAGTGGGCGTTTTCGCCGGGCGGATTGCTGAGATTCGGGCCGGGGGGAATTGCCGGGGAGGGCAGCCAAAAGGCACCGTGCGGCCGCCACAGAAGCCGCCCCTCGGAACCGTATACCTCGACCACGTGGGCATTCACATCCATTGTCTCGAAGCGGTGCTGCAACAGGGTCGCGCAGACCCCGTTCTCGAACTCCAGCAGGGCCGTCACATTTTCGCCGGCCACGATGCCCATGCCGGCCGGGGAATGCAACACGTCTTCCGGGCCAATGTCGCGCCCGTCGGTCAGGACGCTGGCCGCAACCGTTCGGACATGGCCGGCCAACTCGAAAAGCATGTTCAGGAGGTGGGTGCCAATGTTGGGCAGGCCGTAGCCTCCGTAGTAGCCCTTGCCGCTGGCATACAGGTAACGCAACTTGCCGATGCGGCCCTCCCGTAATGCCTTGGCAATCGCGGCCGCAGCCGGCGCGGTCCGCCATTGGTGATGCACCACAATCCGCAGTTGGCGGCTGCTCGCCAGACTCAACAATTCGTCGGCCTGGTCGAGATGTTCGCTGATTGGCTTTTCTACATCGATGTGGCATCCGTGTTCCAGGACCCGCTTGGCCAAGGGGAAATGGAACTGGGTGGCAGTCGGAACCAGAACGATGTCCGGACACTCCCTGCGAATCATTTCATCCAAGTCGGCGTACAGCGAGGACACTCCCAACTCCGCTCCCAACTGGTTCAGCCGTTCCCGGTCGATGTCGCACAAGGCGCGCAGATTCATGCGCGGATGGGCCTTGTAGGCCCTCGCCTGGACCCTGCCCCGGTGACCGCAGCCAACCAAACAAACCTGATACACGTCCTGCATGGAACCACCTGTTGATTGGATGTTGGCGGTCAGGCTGTAGCCGCACAATCTCGGCAATCCGACCGCGCGCCGCGGTGCAACAGGGAAATTATCCCCGCTTCCAAACAATGCACGTGCACCGCTCAGGATCCTCCGCCGCGGACGGGATGCTTCAGGCGCTGCCGATCACGGCTCGGTCGGCCCCACGATGGATAATGCAACCCTGGACCGACAGTTCCCACATGCCCGGCCCCGACGGTCCCGCAAACCCATGGGATTCGAGTACGTTGTTCCAATCGAGTTCCCGACAAAGCCCCAACCCGCATCCATGAACAGCCAGTCTCCACCGGACGATGTCCGAACCGCCATTGTGCGGATGACCGCGGTCGCGTCGGATCGGGAATTCAAGCGGCGCCTCGACGATCTGATCGGCCGTTTGCATCCGGAAACCATTCTGGAAGGGGTTGTGGATTTCCTGGACGACGCGGACTTCAAGACGCGCAACACACTCGGGCGGATCGTGAGACGCCTTGATCGCCAACGGGCCATTGAGGTCCTCAACGCCGTGATCCTCAACAGTCGACGATCGCCCCAGGCGCGGCTCTCCGCCGCCACGCTTCTGGAAACCTACCTCGAAACCGAAGTGGAAACGTCATACTTGGAGGATGTCGGCGACCAAAACGAGGTGATTCTGGCAAGTCTCAGGGAAGCGCTGTCGGCCCGGGCCGAATTCCCAGCCGTCCTAGCGGAGTACGCCCGGCAGTTTGCCGGGATTGAGCCGGACCAGCGCGCCCGTGTTCACCAAGTACTGCGGCACCTGTCGGAGACCGACGCCTGCGCGGTCCTGGCCGCCATGGCCTTAAATCCGGTGGATGTCGTCGCAGAGGAAGCACTCGACCACTTGGGAGCACTGCCTTCCGCCGCGGCGGAAGGCACACTCTACTGCCTGATGCACGGCCTCTATTTGCATCCCCAACGCCAGGACCGGGCCCGGATGCTGTGGCGTCGTCTGCGATTCAGCGGTTGTGGACACGCACCCCTGCCGCTGGATCAGGGCCTGACGGCGGAGATTCTCGGCTTCGGACCGGATGCATCCGTCATTGCCGTGTTGGCCGCAGACGGGGACGAACCCCTGCTGTTCGCCTTCAACATCGTGTCCGGCATCACGGCTTGGTCCGGGTTGCCGCAGGTGCCGGCGCGCAACGGGCCGGCACCGCAGGGCAGGTTCCTTGAAGAGCCGGTGCAGGTTCCAATCCAAGCCTTCTTTGGGTTCCTGCACAACACGATGAACAACCTGGTCATTCGCGACGAGATGCGTCTGCGCGGCACATCAGGCACGAATGTTCCGGCCTATCCCGACCTGTACCAGGCGGAAATCCAGCGCCTGTGGAACTTTCAACCGCCGGTTCCGGCAACGAGGTCCATCGACATCGGCCCGTGGGAGGGACCGGACGTCCACAATTGGCTGGCGGCCCACCTACCCAATGCCACCCTGGCACGCGAACTCAATGCAGGAAGGATGTTCCGGCCACTGCTGAAGGCCTCGCGGGACTGGCAAGTTGGTCAGGAAGTTCCCAATCCGGTACTTGGCGAATACGAGAAGCTGTACTGGTGGCTGGAGACCCACATCTTGATTGCGCAAGCCGGCAGCGATACCGCCCAAGCCGGCCTTCTGGTGCAGGTACAGGAAACCGTCAGACACCGCCGCGACGAGCTATGGAGTGGGATTGGGCAGCCGTAAGCCACTTCACGTACCGATCCCCTTGCGCAACCAAGAAACCCGAGGCGCGTTTCCTCCCAAGTTCCCGGCGGCCGGACTCTGATTGGATCCGGCCACTACGGAAGGCCGGGGTACGGGGCCCGTCGGACGACGAACCGGCCGGTCCCCGCAGACGCGCGCTGACGCAGAAAGCAACCGGCGGAGAGCGTCTAGCCGCGGGACACCACGGGCCGCCCGCGTCCGAAGCTCGGGGACAGGTGTGTGGACACCAGTGCCCTTGCCGAGCAGGGGACGGCAACCGGAAGCCGCGGGTGCGCGGGAAGTCCGTGAGGGAGGACCCCCTTCAGGACTGGGGCCGAATGACCAGCACCGGATCGCCGGAACGTCTCACCAGGGTCGACGCCACACTGCCCATCATCCATCTTGAGAGCCCGGTACGGCCGTGCGTGGTCATCGCGATCAGGTTCCGGGGCGTTTCGTGGGCCAAGTTCACGAGAGCCTGTGCGGCAGATCCCGTCAGCACCTGGCTCCGAACCGTCAGTCCCTTGTCCCTGAGACGCTGGGCAATCTGTTCCAGATATTCGGTGGCTTCCCAGTTCACTTCCTCTCTGAATGCGGGCACCCTGAAGCCCAAATCGGTTTCGGTGTAGGTGGGGTTCTCCGTTCTGACCACCCTGGCAAGCAGGACCTCCATTGAAAGAATACGGGCCAACCGCCCAACATAGGGCAGTGCACGTTGTGCAAGCTCGGATCCGTCGAGGGGTACAACGATGGTGGTTAGGGGTGCACCCTCCTCCTGGTGCTTCTTCGCCCTCTCCGGAGTTACGGTCAGCACCGGAACGTTGGAAGCACGAATCACCCTGTCGGTGATGCTACCCAGGATGCTGCGGCCGATCGGGTTTCGGCCATGGGTTGACATCGCTATCAGGCCGCACCCTTCTTCCTCGGAAACGCGCAAAATCTCCTCGGCAGGATCTCCAATGGCAACAGTGGTCTTTGCCTCCATCCCATCATCCTTCAGATGGGCGGCTACTCTGTGCAAGGTGTCCTGGGCATGGACCCGGGAACTTTCCTCGATCCGGGCCCGGCATATGGCCATGGGTCCCCCAGCCGGCGTGGCGGCGGACATGACCGAGGCGGGACAGTCGATGGCATCGGGATCAACAGCGGCAAGCAACACGAGGGGAATGTTCGCCTTCCCGGCAATTGGCAAAACATGGGGAAGGATGCCATTTGCCACGTCGGACCCATCCATTGGAACCAGAATGGGCCGGGACAGGATATTGATGGCACCGTCTTCCACGACATCATTCACGGCCATGGCTACCCCCTGCCTTGTGCGACGTTCTACTGCCGCATCGTAGTACACGGTCTGGCAGGCGAATGTGTCCCGAATACAGACGGCGCTGCTTCGGTTTCGTCAATTGGTCTGCACCCGGCCTTGGCAACTCCGGGCAAAAAGTTCTGTTTCCCTGCCTCAGGCCCTGGTGTGCTCCCTGCGCACCGTGTACCGTCAGCACTCCAAGCCACAGGCCCTCCACGGCCCGCGGGTCAAAACCTTCGTCGGGCGCGGCCGCGCCCCGCCCAGTTTTATCCGCCGAGCCAACATGTACCCGGCTCGGAACCAGGTGTGCCGTCAGTAGATGCCCAGTTCGTCCTTGGCCTCGTCGGACATCATGTCGGGCGACCAGAAAGGCGTCCACACCAGATGCACGTTCACCGTTTCCAGTTCCGGGAAGGCCTTCTGCGCCTCGTCCTGCACCGACTTGATGATCTGCGGACCGGCCGGGCATCCCGGGCTGGTCAGCGTCATCGTGACGTCGGCCACCGTTTCACTGGCCATTTCCACATCGTAGATCAAGCCCAAATCGACGATGTTCATCATCAATTCCGGATCCATGACCTTTTCCTGCAGCACGTTCAGGACCGCGTCCTTGTCGGGCATGGCGTTGCTCCTTGCAGTGTCTTGGTTGGGCCGAACCGTTCCCGTTCAGTCGGGCACGGCCACCCAGATGTCGGTTCCGTCCACCCGCGTCTCGTACCGGACGGCCGGCTGAAAGGCCGGCATGCACAGCGCCGCCCCGGTCCTGATGTCAAATCGGGCCCCGTGCCGCGGACACTGCACCTCCTGGCCGTCGATGAGGTCGCCCTCCACCAACGGGCCGCCGTCGTGCGTGCACATGTCCTCCAGGGCATGAATCTCCCCGCCCAGGTTGAACAGGGCGATGCGGCTCAGCCCCACCTCGACTAGATGGGGATAGCCCTCCGGAACCTCGGCCAGCGTGGCCACTTTCACAAAGCCGTTCATGTCGGCGGCTGCACCCATCAGTCGAGTTCCTCTTCTTCCAGTTGGTCCAGGCCGTAGACGCCCTTCTTGAGCACCTTCAGCGACAGCAGCGCACACTTCATGCGCACGGGGCCGATTTCAATGCCCAGCATGTCCAGGATGTCCTCGCGCGTCCAAGTCTTCACCTCGTCGAGGCTTTCGTGGAGGATCTCCTCCATCAGCATGGAGGCCGAAGCCAGGCTGATGGCACAGCCCTTGCCGTTGAAGGCCACACTCCTGATGATCTCATCCTCGTCGACCTTGACCTCGATCGTCAGTTCGTCACCGCAAAAGGGATTCAGATCGTGCGCCTTGTAGTCCGGAGCCTCCAGGCAGCCGTAATGGCGCGGATGCTTGTAGTGATCGATGATCGCTTCACGGTACAGTTGATCCATGGTGCGGAACGCTCCGGTCAGAAAATCCGACGGGCCCGTTCGATGCCGGCTGCCAGGCGATCGATTTCGGACTCGGTGTTGTAAAGGTAGAAGCTGGCCCGCGCACTCGCGATCAGGTCCAGGGACCGGTGCAGTGGCTGGGCGCAGTGGTGACCGGCTCGGATCGCCACGCCATCCAAGTCGAGGATGGCCGAGAGGTCGTGCGGATGGACTTCATCCACGTGGAAGGACACCAGACCCAACCGATCCTCCGGTCCCGGTCCCAAGATGTGCACGCCCTCGATTTCGACCAGCTGATTGTAGGCATAGTTGGTCAAGTAGGCGCTGTGGCTGGCCACATTGTCCATGCCCAGGTCCATCAGGTACTCGGCTGCAGCCCCCAGACCCACAGCCTCGGCAATGGCCGGAGTGCCCGCCTCGAACTTGTAGGGAAGCTCGTTCCAGCGGCTGCCCTCCAAGGTGACCTCCCGGATCATCTCGCCGCCGCCCATCCAGGGAGGCATTGCCTGCAGCAGCTCGCGCCGTGCCCACAAGAGGCCAATGCCGGTCGGACCGCACATTTTGTGCCCGCTGTAGACGTAGAAGTCGACCCCGAGCGCCTGCACGTCCACCGGCAGGTGCGGTACCCCTTGCGCACCGTCCACCAACACCAAGGCGCCCGCGGCATGGGCCTCTGCCGTTAATTCGGCCACCGGGTTGACGGTGCCCAGCACATTGCTCACATGGGTAAAGCAAACCAGCTTCGGCTCCTCGGCCATCAGGGAACCAAACACGTCCCGATCCAGGTTCCCTTCGGGGGTTACGGGCACATACCGAAGGTCGAAACCCCGGTCCGCCTGCAGGATCTGCCAAGGAACGATGTTGCTGTGGTGCTCCATGACGGTGGTGACCACCGTGTCGCCCGGTCCCAGGTTGGCACGGCCCCAGGATCCGGCAACCAGATTGATGCCTTCCGTGGTATTGCGGACGTAGACACATTCCCGGCTGCTGGGTGCGTTGATCAGGCGACCCGCATTCTGACGCGCATCCTCGTAGAGCGCCGTGGCTTCCTCGCTCAGCGTATGTACGCCGCGGTGGACGTTGGCGTGGCTCGTGCGATAGTAGCGGGCCATCGCCTCCAGGACCGCGGCGGGTTTTTGGCTGGAGGCCGCGTTGTCCAGGTAGACGAGTTGAACCCCGCCCTGGACCTTGCGCTCCATGATCGGGAACTGGGAGCGCACGGCCGCCCAGTCCAAGGTTTCACCGGCGGCTGCCACCGCACGGCCGTTCAGGTTTCGGGTCATGGCCATCGCTCAACCGCCAATCTTGCGTTCAATCACCTGTTCCAGCTTGTGCACCACGGATTCCACCGGCACGCGTTCGAGCACGGCCTGGAAAAACCCCTGCACAATCAGCCGCTCCGCCTGCGGACGCGAGAGGCCGCGCGCCATCAGGTAGAAGACGTACTCGTCCTCAACCTGGGCGGCCGTGGCCGCGTGCGTGCAGCGCACGTCGTTCGCCTCGATTTCCAGCCCCGGAATGCTGTCGGCCCGGGTGCGGGAATCGAGCAGCAGATTGCCGTTGCGCTGGAAGGCATCCGTCTGCTGCGCCTCGGGGGCAACGCGGATGTTCCCCATGTAGACACTGCGTGCCCGATCCTTGAGCGCACCGTTGAACAGCAGATCACTGAAGCAGTGCGGCGCCTCATGCAACTGCAGTGTCTGATGGTCGATGTGCTGGCGGCCGGTCGGGAAATAGATGCCCAGCAGGTCGGCGTGGCCGCCGGGACCCCGCAGGACCAGGTCCAGGAAAGCCTTGGTCAGCATGCTGCCCCAACTAACCTGAATCCAGCGCAGATCCGCGTCCCGTTCCAGATGGGCCCGGCCGTGCATCAGGTTCCAGGCCGACGTGTCCAAGTCCTGGAGGTTCATGTAGCGCACCCGCGAACCGGGCGCCTGCACGATCTCCACAACCGAGTTTTGCAGGCCGCGGCTGGCCCCCAGCAAATCATCCATCACCGTCACTTCGGCGCCTTCCTCCGCCACCACCAGGGTGTGGTGGTGGCCGGCCTGACCCTCTCCCTGCCAATTGACGATTTGCAGGGGCAGTTCGACCCGGGCGCTGCGCGGCACGTGAATAACCGTGCCGGCGGCCCACAGCGCGCCGTGCCCGG
>JAPPAJ010000005.1 GCA_026705565.1 Caldilineaceae bacterium
ACATCAATGACAATGACAAGTTCCCCGTGTCCCTGGGCCTGTCCATGTTCCGTACGCCGTTCGGCGGCACTCCCCAGCACTGGTACATGGCGGCTTCCCTGGCCGTGATTGCCCCCTGCATCGTGGTCTTCTTCATTGCCCAGCGCTACTTCATCCAAGGCATTGTGGTCAGCGGAGTCAAAGGTTGAGCCGTCCCGCGATCCGGCCCCATCCATCAAGGTACAGACTGTCGTCATCGGCAGCTGACACAGTGATTTGTTCCAAACACGGGCTTGTCCCGACAGGAGAATTGCAATGAATCGACGTTTGTTGACATGGTTGGGACTGCTGGCAGTCCTGTCCGTGGTTTTGGCTGCCTGTGCCGCACCGGCCGGTACCGGGGCCGAGGAGTCCATGCAGCGCGAGATAGTCTGGATGGCCCGCACCAACGTGGTGGAGAACCCGTGGGAGCAGGATGTCGCCATTCCGGCCTTTGAGGCGGCGAATCCCGACATCAAGGTCAACCTGCTGATTGTCGACCAGCCTGACATCGCCGTGAAGCGCGAGGCCATGATTGCAGCCGGCGAACCGCTGCATGTCTGGTCGCCGAACTGGGGCGGCAACGGGTTTGCCAGCGACCGCGTGCGCGGCCTGCTGTACGACTTGAGTCCCCTGATTGAGCGCGATGGCCTGGACACCTCCGTTTTCATCTCCGAAGTGCTCGCGATTTACGAGAACGAGGGTCGGCAGTACGGTTTCCCGTTCCTGACGACGGGCAGCTACACGTTCTACAACATGGATCTGTTCGACGCCGCCGGTGTTGAGTACCCGCCCGTGTCCTGGGACGACGAGACCTGGACTTGGGACCGCGCCCTGGCCATTGCCCAGGAACTGACGGTCAATCCCGACGATCCGATGAATGCCACCTACGGGTGGGTCGAGGGCATTTGGCCGGCGGAGGCCATCACCTGGCTCTTCGACGCGTTCCCGTGGCCCGACGACGCCTTTGACACCGGCTTTGCCCAGAGCATCGACTTCACGTCCGAGGGAGCCGTCAAGGCATTCCAGTCCCGGCACGATTTGACCTACAAGCACAAGGTGGCCCCGGATGCCGCGGCCATTGAGGGCCTGAGTGCCCTGGGCGGTGATTTCCAGAGCGGCAAGGTCGCCATGAAGACGACCGGCGGCTGGGGCTGGTGGGTCTACAGCCCGGTCACCCCCGAGGTTGAGGGCGGTTTCTGCTGGGGCGTGGCCCCGCTGCCCTTCGGCGCTCCGGGTGCTCCGACGCGCGCGGTCATCTTCACGGATCCGTGGGTGATTACGGCGGGCCTGGAGGGTCAGGAACTGGAGGATTCCTGGACTTTCATCAAGTACCTCATTTCCGAGGATGCGGCCCGCGCCTACATGCAGGCCACCAACACGCCGCCCACCCAGCACAAGCTGCTGGAGGAGTGGTATCAGCAGTTCGGCTGCATGGATCCGGCCGACGTGAAGGATGTCTACCAGGGTGCCTTCACCAACGGTTTGGAGTCCAGCAACCACCTCATGGTTGGCTTCGACGAGCTCAACAGCACTTGGGACAATCTCCTGGGCGTTTTCTGGAGCGATCCCGAAGGGGATGCCGCGTCGCTGCTGCCTGACGTGGAGGCTGCCGTCGGTGAGGCGCTTCTGCGCATCGCCGAGGAAGAGGACCACAGCTTCGAGTAGCGCCGTGTGGGTTCAACGAGCCGGTGGTTGGTTGCGTGCCGACCGGTCGGCTGTCAGTTGAAGCCAGCCATATGGAAGGCGGCCTGGTTGAACCAGGCCGCCTTTTTTGTGCAGGAGAGGCCGGGATCTGCTTCCAAACCGAAATGAGGAACCGGGCGCGGGCGGCCAGGACTATCCAAGAGTTGGGTTGGGTTCGCGCATGGATGCGGCCAGTCGGGTGCCAACGGTTGGCAGGAGCGGAATCTACGGACTGAACGCAATAGGCTGCAGGTTCACGGAGAGTTCCTAAAGTCCCCAAGTTAATCCGGGGCAACGCGTTGGCGAGAGCACACGGTTGGTCTTGAAGCACTCGAGCAAGCAACGCCAGCGACTGCAATCGCCATCCCAATCGTTCATATTCGGAATGCCCATGTTGCCAAGTGCCAAGCTGGTCCCTGTAGGAGCAGCCGCTGTTCTGACTGGCATCTGTGCCCTGATTCAGGAACTGATCTGGGTGCGTCAGGCGACGCTGGCCTTTGGCCTGAGCGTACAGGCCTATGCCGCGGTCGTGGTGGCGCTGCTGGGAGGAACCGCTCTCGGCAGCTGGCTGTTTGCCCGGGCCATGGGGCGAATTCACCGGCCGCTGCTGTGGTTCGCCGGAATGCAGGCGGCACTGGCCGGACTGGCGCTCCTGACTCTCCTGAGCCTGGAGCAGGTTCGCCATCTTTATGCCGCGCTGGCACCCGGCCTTGGCTTGGAACAGGGCTTTGTCCAGGCACTTCGCCTCGGTCTGTCGGTGGCTGTGTTGTCGCCGATAGCCCTGCTGGCGGGAGGGTCCCTGCCGTTGCTGGGCCGGTGGGCGGGCCAACAGGACACACAGCACGGCAGTGCGCTGGTCGGGCGCCTGTACGCCTGGGAAACAGTGGGCGCAGCGGTCGGGTGCGGCTGCACTGCCCTTATCCTCCTGCGCACGCTGCCGGCCGGAACTGCCATCCAGCTTGCGGCCGGCCTGCATATCGTGGCCGGTCTGTTGGCCCTCTGGGCCCATCGAACGGTTTCTATGGAAACGACCGGTGCCTCCACATTCCAACGATCAGGCGGAACTTCGGCCAGGTCCGGTCGAGGTCGTCGCGGCACCTGGCTGCTAACGGCCTACGGGGTCTCCGGCGCGGTTGCCCTTGGTTATCAGGTGGTGTGGGGCCGCGTCTTGGCGGTGTTTACCCTGGATGCCGTCTATTCTTTTGCCATCGTCCTGACCGTGTTTCTGATGGGGTTGTCGATCGGCAGCGGGATGGCCGCGCGGCGGCTGAGGGGGCATCAACCCTCCCTGGCCGGTTTTGGGCATCTGCAACTGTGGCTGGCAGCCCTTGGTCTCGCGACCGTCTTTCTGTTTTACCTTCTGCCGCTGGTGGCCTACGAAGACCTCTTCGGTGCCTACAGCCTCGGCAGGGCAATCCTGTTCGAGTTCCTGTTGGCTGTGTTCGTTCTACTGCCACCCACCTGCCTTATGGGGTACCTATGGCCGATCGTCCAGCATCTGGTGGCTGCGGACACGGACGGCAACCTGGGTGTCTCCACGGGTCGGGTCAACGCCGTCAACACGCTGGGGGCCGTCGCGGGCGTGCTGGCGACCACCTTTGGGCTAATCCCGATCGCGGGGCTGCAGGGGTCTCTGTTCCTGCTGGCCACGGGAAGCCTACTGTTGGGTTTGGCCGCGCTGGTCGGGTTTTCACTTAGGGTGGCCGATCCGGTCCGGAATCTCCGGTGGCCGGCCGCCGCGGCCGTTCTTCTCCTGGTTGGTTTTATCCTGCGGCCCCCGGCCGTGTATCTCGGCTTTCGGCAGGACCCTGGCGAATTCATGGCCTTCTACGCCGAAGGCGTGGATACGACCGTGGCCGTGTTCGATGTACCGGAGAGCAACATCAAGGTGTCCTTTGTGAACGGCCGCATCGAGGTCCCGACGGACGCGATCAGCATGCAGGCGTTCCGTGCCCTCGGGCACCTGCCGCCCCTGGTCCGGGAAGGAGCCCAAAGTGCCTTGATGCTGAGTTTCGGCAACGGCATCGCCACCGGCTCCCTCGACGGCCACGGAATTCCCCATGTGGATGCGGTCGATCTGTCCCGCGAAATGTTGGATGCGGCCGAGGTGTATTGGGAAGAGAACCACAATGTTCTTCATTCGCCGCGGGTGAGGTTGCACGTGGAGGACGGTCGCAACTTCCTGCTGCGCACTCCCCACCGGTACGACATCATTACGGCGGACGCCACGCATCCGGCCAACACCAGCAGCTGGGCTCTCTTCACGCACGAGTTCTATGAAACCGTGGCCGCTCGCCTGGTGCCCGGCGGGGTCTTCTTCCAGTGGCTGCCGTTCCACAGCATGTCCGAGGAGGACTTTCGTCTCATCCTACGGACGTTCCGGGCCACCTTTCCGCACACGGTTCTCTGGTATACCGGGGGCAGCCACTCGATTGTGATGGCCACACCCGAGCCGTTCGGGGATGCGGACCTCCAGGCACTGCTTGCACGCATCGACGATATGCCGCGGGCACGCGAGGATCTTGGCGGCAGCACGGCCGTGGCGGCGCACTTCGCACTGGACGCGGAACAGTTGGCCGCCTATGTTGGCGAGGGGGACATCGTCAGGGACAGACAGGTCTTTTTCGCGCCGGTGGCGGACCGAGTGATTGAGATCGCCGAGTCGTTGGCGATTGCCGGGAGCCGCTGAACCTGGACATGGCCGGGCCCGCGAGTCCATGCGCCTCGGACCGGCCGACGTATAGTGGAGCCCCGGTTGGCTGCGACCGCTGGACTTGCCTGGTGCGCCGGCTCGGTACAGGCCACAGGAGAACCTGCACATGTGCAACCTGCCCCAAGCAAAGTTTCGGTTGCCCAAATGGTGTTTGCCGATCGCGCTCATGCTGGCCTTGACTGGCTGTGCCATGCCTTCCGACATGGCGGCCGAACCGATCGGGAATGCGTCCGCGACAATGCCGGCTGACACCGACACTTCCGGGTCCGACGACAGCCTGTACGACTTGGACCATGTCCTGGAGGTCAGCATTGACATGCCGCCCGCAGACTGGGACGCGCTGCGTCTGCCCTACCGGACCATTGCGGACATTGTTGGCGGAGCCGATTGCCTTGCCAGGCCCAAGGAATTGATTTTCGACTGGCACGCAGCCGACATCACCATCGATGGCCAGGCGTTTGCCCAGGCGGGGGTGCGCAAGAAGGGCTTCTATGGTTCCCTCAGCGAAGACAAGCCGTCGCTGAAGATCCGGCTGGACAAGTACAACGCCAGCGCCTTCGACGGGGGCGTGACCCGGTTCACCTTCAACAACGCCAAGCAGGACCGGTCGGTCATCAACACGTGCATGGCCTACCACGTCTTCACCGCGCCCGGCTTGGCAGCTCCCCGTTGCAATTTCGCAACCGTGGAGGTCAATGGTGAGAATTTGGGCCTCTTTGTGTACGTGGAGGAAATTAAGGAACCTTTCCTAGAGCGTCACTTCGGAGACGCCGGCGGCAGTCTGTACGAAGGCACCGTGAGTGATTTCAATTGGGGATATCGGGGCACGTTTGAGAAGAAGAACAACGAGGAGACGAACGACTGGTCCGACATTGAAGCCGTGACGGCCGCCCTCGCGGATCCCTCTCCGGCAGGCCTCGAAACCTTGGCCGCCCTCGTGAATCTGGAGCAGTTCCTTACCTTTTGGGCGGTGGAGGTGTTGCTGGGCCACTGGGACGGCTATGCCGGGAACCGCAACAATTTCTACATCTACCGGGCACCTGGGCAGCCATTCGCCTTCATTCCCTGGGGTGCCGACCAAGTGATGGGGGGCGTGGACAATCCGCTGGACGGCATCCCGACACCCACCTCGGTGTACGCGCACGGTGACATTGCCTACCGACTGTATGCCGATCCGGATGGTCGGGCCGCCTATGTCGCCCGCCTGCGGGACCTGCTTGCCAATGTGTGGGACGAGGAGGAACTGACAGCCCTGGCGAATAGGATGGCCGGTGTGGTGGCTGACCACCTGCCACCGGCGGCCCGGACCGCGGCGACCAAGGACGCCAACCGGGTGTACAAGTTCATTGCCGGCAGAGAGGAAGCGGTGCTGGCCGATCTGATGCCGGAGCCACCGGACTGGCCGTGGCCGCAGCGAACCCCCGAGGATATTTGTGTGCCCGAGCGGGGGTCGTTTGTCCTTGGTTTTGAGACGGCCTGGGGCACCGATGCCAGCGAAAACCCCGCGGGCGAGGGCGCAGTGGTGTTCGATCACTATCGGCTTGGGGGACACGATGTGAGCTTCGCTCTGTCCGGTGCCACGGCCGGCCTTGAAGAGGCCCCGGCCGAAGGCTGGGACGAGACCTTGGGTGCGTTGGATGATCTTGGCAACAAGAATGGCGTGTTCGACAAGCCGGATCACGAAGCGGGCCTGGAATTCGTTCCCGATCTGCCCCCGTTCGACGAGATGCTGGGCTGGGCGGACGTGAACGGTGACGGTTCCATCGACCGCGGCGAATGGGAATCCATCACGGGTGTGGGCGCGGAAGACTCCGGGGGAACCCGGGCTGTGATTTCCATCATCAGCCTGGGTGTCGATGACGAAGCCGATGTGCTGACCGTGACCGTTCCGATGGAAGACCTGTATCCGGGTGCCGAAATTGCTATCGAGTTCGAGACCGGGAACGGATTCCACACCGATGCCTTCGGCACCAGTACGATTGCCGGGGGCCTCCTTGAGATCATCGAGGTTGGGTTCGAATCGGGCACGGTGCTCTCCGGCCGTCTCAGCGGCACCATATATGGACATGAGGGACCGTCCGAACCGGTGGACGGCCCCGTGGTTCAGACCCCGTCCGCGTCGTCGGGCCTAGTCATCAACGAGGTGGCGGCTAAGGGCGATCCCCTGGACTGGCTGGAACTTCACAACGCCTCGGACGACCCGATTGACCTGTCCGGGTATCTCCTGGCCGATGATCTGGAGGATCCGGACAAACGCGTTGCCTTCCCACCGGACTTGGTTCTGGCACCCGGCGCCTACCTCCAAGTCCGGCTGGAAAAGGACGGCTGGCCCGGATTTGCCTTGGGCAGCGACGAGGAAGTGGGGATTTGGACCGCCGACGGCAACCTGGTGGATCAGGTGGACTGGGAGGACGGCCAGTCCGGCGAGGACGCGAGTTTCGCGCGTGTGCCGGATGCGCGCGGGGAGTTCCGCACGGTTGCAAACCCAACTCCGGGCGAGCCCAATCCGACGGAATAGGTTCCATTAGACTGCTGGCCCGGCAGCAGTGGAAGGTGAGATTGATATGGGACTTGTCCCAATGCCGGCAGGTCCCGTCGTGTTGAGGCGTCTTGGTGCGGAGAAGGTCGCGCGGTCAACTCCTGACCAGCGCTGCTACCGGGAAACTCCGAAACCCTGAAACCGGCACGTGGAAGGGTGCCCGATCCTGATAGGGTTGCTGTTGGTCAACAAAAGGGAACATGCTTCCGACCAGTGCGAAAGTCGTCAGGGGCCATGTGTGCTGTGGCCGTTCTGCAGGGCGGCCAGTTCTTCCTTGAGGCGGATCAGGCGAGTTTCGTCCACTCCGGTGAACTGTGTGACGGTCTCCCACGACGCGCCCCTTGCCAGCATGTCTTCGACGGTCGCGATCCGACCTCGGAGCATGCCTTGCTCCATGCCCTGCTCCATGCCCTGCTCCATGCCTTGCTCCACGCCCTGCTCCACGCCCTGTTCCAGACCTCTGGCCATGCCATCACGCGCGTATCGCTCCTCCAGCTTCTTTAGCAACGATACGTCCTCGGGCGTAATGCCTTGACTGCCGTACCGCTCCCGGTACTTTTCCACTTCCGCGGTCAGGACTTTCATCACTTCACCTCCGTACATTGTGTCGACATAGGCCATCAGCGTCAGTTCCTTGTCCCTGCCTCCAGGGGTGGCCCACAGTGCCGGAAACAATGGTGGCAGCAACTGCAACAGCCGTTCAAACTGCTCGCGGAGATGATCAATCAACAGCATCTCCATCGCCTGTGCGTACGCGTCCCCTCTGGCGTCCTCCAGCCGCCTCCCGGCCAATTCCACCAGAATGTGGCTGAATTGGCACAAGCCGGGAATGCCGCGCACCTTCGTATTGTACAAGTCCTCAAACCGAGGTGACGGCCTCCAGCGCCGGGCTCCGTGGTGCAGGACCACGCTCACGATCGGGCTGATGGTCGGTGAGTTCGGACGCCAATGTGTGCGTTCTCGGTCCCAGATGCGGCCATGGTATCGATGGAGCCGCAGTCTCAGCCAGGGATCCACCGTGGACTGGTGCTCCACCAGCACGTAAATGTACACGGGCAGGTCGGATGCATGCTGGACCTCGAACAGTGCATCTGTTTCCGACCGTCGTAGATTGGTATCGACGAACGTGCCCGGCCGTTCCACCAGCGTCGACAGGTCGAGTTCCCGGGCGACCTCGCGTGGCAGCCGCGCCTTGAGCCACGATTGTGCAGTCGACAGACTTCCCATGGCCCGCCGTACCAAGGCATCGTGTTCCATGCCTGCTGTGTGTTCGTCCGCCATGGCGCATGTTCCAAGTGGGCATCCAAGTCAATTCGGTGGACAGAATATGACAATTGATATGGAATGACGAAAAATTTACTTAATTGGTTTCATCAAAAGACGGTGCAAGTCAATTGAAAGACATGTGTCGGTTCAATAATGATGAATTGATAGGATCATATCCTCGGCCGTTCCCGCGCGGCCTGTCCGCGGCGCGCAGTCACCGGCCGGACCACAAAAAATGGTTGCGGGGCCTCGCGTCCATGCCGGATGCCGTCCCCGAACATTCCAGACAACATCGGACTGAACGACCGGCGTCTGGATGTTCCGGTATGGCTACGGTTTGTCCATGGGGACGCATGCAGGCTGCAGGTCCCCATGGCCGACCGGATTGGCCGCCTGTCTGATCGGTTCACCGTGCCACAGGCGCAGGCACCGCCCGGTCAAACTTCGGCGCAGAACCTGGTGAAGTCCTCTCGGCTGCCCATGACCAGGAGGCTGTCGCCGGGAAGGAGCATCGTTGCGGCCGATACGTCCGGCACAAGGGTGCCGTCTTCCCGCATGACCTGGAGCACACGCAGGCCGTACTGTGCGCGGAACCCGATGTCCCCCACCTTGCGGTGCACAAACTCGGACGAGTCCCCAAGCTGCACGGATTCGAGCACGTAGCCCTCCTGGTTGCTGACCCGAATCCACTCCCAGGCCTTGACCGTAGACGGCTGGACCATGCGAATGGCCATGGAATAGGCAGCGGCCGAGGTCGGGCTGACGACGTCGTTCGCTCCGGCGAATTCCATCTTGGCCCCGTTTTGCACTTCCTCCGCACGCGTGGCAATGAAGATGTCGGGGTTCAGAGTGCGGGCAGTAAGGACGCCCAACAGGTTGTCGGCGTCGTTGGACAGGCAAAAGCAAATGCCGGCCGCCCTGTCGATGCCTGCCTGCCTGAGAACGTCTTCTTGGTCCGCGCTGCCGGCCACAAAATGCAGGCGTTCCACCTCCGCTTCCGCCTCCGTTAAGCGCTCGGTATCAGTGTCAATGACGACGACAGCCTGATTCTGTTCGAGCAGCAGGTTGGCCACGAACGATCCGACTCGGCCATAACCGGCCACGATAAAGTGATCTCGCATGCGGTTGATTCTCCTGCGGTTGCGGGTGGACCGCCACGCGCCCGACAACTGCCCGGCCACAATTGCCTGCGTCCCGACCGTGAACACATAGGAAATGGCACCGACGCCCGACAAAATCAGGATGGCAGTGAAGATGCGTCCCTCCCGGGTCAGGTCCTGCACTTCGCCGAAGCCGACCGTGGATAGGGTAATGACGGTCATGTAGGTTGCATCCAACCAACTCCAGCCCTCCAGCACCATGTAGCCCACGGTGCCCGCCAGTAGCACCAGGGCCGGCAGCAGCACCAGGCGAAGCAAGGTCAGGACGGACGGCGACTTCATGGTGCCGGAAAGCCTTCGACGGTTTCGCGCGCTCTACCGGTATGAGAGGACACCGCGCCTGCGCCGCGGCGCAGGCGTGCGCGGTTGGCCGGTGACAGTGCCCAGTACTTGCGAGTGACGGAGTTGTGCCACGAATCCCAGGCGCCGATAAAAGGCCAGCGTGTCCTCGTTGCTGAGCAGGGCATTGAGACTGACCCGGGTCATGCCGGCCCTGTGCATGGCGTTGACGGCACCGGCCATCAGGGACGTGCCCACCCCCATCCGGTGCAGGGCCGGGTCCACGCATACGCGGACCACGAAGCCCTGGGCGCGGCCGTCCTGCAGCACGGTTTCCGTCAGGATGAAGCCGGCCGCTTGTCCGTCCGCGTCGGCCACCAGGAGCCGGGCCGATTTCGATTGGGACAGTTGGTTGAGGCGTTGCGTGCCCATGTGCCAGAAATTGGGGAAGGCGCGGGCATCGATCTCTGCCAACTCCGGCAGGTCTTCGGGCCGAGCCGGCCGCAGCGTGTGCTGCGGCTCCAGGCTGGTCATCCGGTGCAGGCGATGCTCCAGGTAGGCCATGGTGTCCAGTCTGCGGAATCCGGTGGCCAGCGCACTGTCAACGAGCCACCGGTAACGGGAAGCAAAGTGGAAGAGGCGATCCGGCCACTGCCTGTCCAGGTCCGACAGAACCTGCTGGAGCAAGTGGGTTGCGGCGGCCCGGATGCCCGTTTCGCCCCGCACCGCGACGCCTCGACCCGTAATCCGGTTGGGCACACAAGAGGGAAGGGTTGGCGGCCGGTCTTCGATTTCCAGGACCGCGGCCCCCGCGACGCGTTGGGCCGCATCGCGCTGCGCCAGTATGCTCCAGTTGGATGGAGGGTCGGCCAACGCCTCCGGCGGGAAGTCCCGGATGTAGTGATGGTGCCCGCCAAAGAGTTCAGCGAGATCCTTGGCACAGACAGGTTGGGGGGCAGCGGCACCGGGACTGTGCAGACTTGCGCCGGGTTCAGCGTACATGGTCCGGACGTCCCGCGTACTGTCGGGCGTAGTAGTCCTGGAATTCGCCGGCTCGCACCGGCTCCCACCACGCGCGGTTGTCGCGGTACCAGCAGACGGCCGCGGTGATGCTTTCCTCCACCGACATGGCCGGGCTCCAACCCAGACCCAGCATCTTGGAGATGTCCAGGCCGTAGCGCCGATCGTGGCCCGGCCGGTCCTGCACGTGCCGGATCAGGGAACGGGGCTTGTCCAGGGTCTCCAGCAGGATGCGTACCATCTCCAGGTTTGTGACCTCCGTGCCCGTTCCGATGTTGTAGATCCCGCCCGGCTGTCCGTGTTCCAGCACCGCCTGTATGCCTGCACAGTGGTCAAGGACATGTTGGTAGTCCCGCCGCTGCTTGCCGTCCCCATAGACCGGAAGGGGGAGATCGAGCAAGGCGTTGGTGGCAAACAACGGCAACACCTTTTCCGGATACTGGTAGGCGCCGACACAGTTCGCGCCCCGGGAAACGGTGACCGGCAAACCGTAGGTTTGATGCCAGGCCAACGCCATCAGATCGCCGGCGGCCTTGCTGGCGGAATAGGGACTGCTGGGATTCAGAACATCGCCTTCGGCACTGCGCTGTGATGCGGACACGGGGCCGTACACCTCATCCGTGCTGACCTGGTGGTACCTGGCCACGCCCTGGTCGCCGACCAGTCGCAGCAGGACGGCCGTGCCGTTGACATCGGTGCGGACAAACGTGTCCGGATCCGCGATGCTGCGGTCCACATGGGTCTCCGCGGCAAAGTTGACCACGATGTCGGGTTGGGACGCCTGCAGGGCCCGTTCAACGGCGGTGCTGTCGCATATGTCACCGACCACGAGTTCGCACCGGTCCTTGAACCGTGCCAACGGCTCCTCCAAATTCTCCACGCGGCCGGAATAGGTGAGCTTGTCGTAGACCGTGACTCTGGCATCCGGATACCCGGACAGCAGAAAGCGAACGTAGTTGCAGCCGATGAAGCCGGCTCCGCCGGTAACCAGATAGCGCATCACACATCACACTCCTTCGTACAGTTCCCGAGACGCCGGCGCACACTGCACTGCCATGGTGAACGTGGTCAGCGTTTCCCAGGCCGGCAGGAGGCCGGACACCAGTTCCGGGCAGCCCGGCGTGTGCCAGGACGGGCGCCAGTTGAACATCTCTTCCTCGCCGTCGGTGACCACAAGGTAGTCCAACTCGTTCTTGAGTGTCCAGAGCAGGCGCTGGGCCACCAGACACAGGTGCTGCCACCGGCGCGCCATCTCCGGTTCGACCTCGTCGCGGAACAGCTGCATGGCCGGGCTCTGCCGGTTGGGTTCCCGGCCCACGGGAAACGCCGCCCGATAACTTGGGGCAAAGGTCTCGACGAAGTAGTGTTCCGCCAACTGAAACCGGGGGATCATCAGGTCGCCGAAAAAGGTAATGCGGGTCATGCGGCCCGTTCCGCGCATGTCGACCAGAACTTCGGTCTGTTTGGGATACAGGTCGAAATAGGCTCCCGCATCAAAGTCCCGCCACTCCGCATAGGCGTGGGACAGGCGCTGAAGGTGATCGGAGAGGCGTCGCAGCACATGCGCCATCGTGTCGGCCTCGCGGTTGAGCACCGATATGGATGGCCTGGCATCGAGCAACGTGTCCAGTTTGGACGGATGATAGGTTTGCACCAGCTCTGCCGCCGGACAGGCCAGCGAACTGCTGTCGTAGATGCGTTCGCGCGGTACGTTGCGGATGTGTGCGGCCAGCGAAGGCACCGACCGTATGTACCGGGTGGCCACGGGGAAATTGGTCTCAACTCTCAACCAGGACCGTGCCGGTGGCCATGATCCCGGCCTGGGCCAGGATCCGCCGCGCCCGCTCCACGCGGCTGCGGCGGGTGTGGCCGGGCCGGACTGCCATCAGGACCGCGTCCGCGGACCCGGCCAGAAGTACGCCCACGGGTGATTGGTCAAGCGGCGGCGTGCGCCAAATCACGCGCTCTGCACAGGCCATCAGGGCAGGGGCGAACCAGCCGATGGATTCCGTGTTCAACCATTGCAGGGGATCCTCATTGCTGCATCCGGCCGCCAGGACCAGAAAATCGTGGGTGCGTGTCGTGGCCGGAGCCAAATCGGGCTGTCCTTTCTGTTCGAACCATTGCCTGAGGCCGGGGGCCAGGTCCAGCTCCGCCTTGAGATGAAGGCCGGGATCCGCCATGTCGGTGTCCACCAACAGGATCGGCGAGGTGTTGTCCCGAAAGGCAAGACCCAGGTTCCACACTGCGTCCGCGGTCGGAACCGAATTGTCCGGGGACAGCAGCACCACGGAGCGGGCCGGCTTGTGACAGGCCAGTTCAATGCTGGCGCGCAAGGCCCGCAACTCGTAGGCCACCTGCTCCTGAGCGTCCTGTTGGCGAGAGCTGGGCTTGGTGTTCACTGGTCGGTGAATGTGATCAGTTCGACCGCAGTCTGCCCAATACGGGTTGCGGCACCGATTTCTCGATTGCCTGTCGGGTGAGCAGCCACTCCTCGTCGCGCCAGTGCAGAATCAGGACCAGAGCCAGGCCAGCGGCGAATCCGACAAACAATCCGGCCAGCACGTTGGTCATCACATTCGGTGCGACCTGCTGCAGTTCGGGTTCCCGATTGCGGATTTCGAATTCGATGAACTCGATGAAGTCCTGTTCCGTGAATTGCAGGGATCGCCGGCTGTGGAACTCCGTTGCCGCTGTTCGGGCCAGGATCCCGGCGGTGGCCGCGTCGCCTGCGAATGCCTCGATCGTAATGATCAGTTCCCCGTCGTCCCAACCCGCCCTGAGATCGTCCGCGTCCGTCTGCAGACCGGTCTGGTCCTGCACTGCAGCCAGAAGCTCATCCGATGGAAAGGTGGCAACGGCGTTGCGGGCCAGTTCCTTCGTCAGATCGCGCATGCGCCAGTCCATCACGCCCGGAATCATGCTGATCCGGGCCCGCGCCCTGAAGACCGGTTCCTGCACAGTGGTTAAGCCCAGGGCCAAGGCCCCGCACACTGCTGCACCGGCCACTATGAGCCACCCGTGGCGCAGGAGCAGACGGCCGTATTCGGACCAGGTCATGGATAATGTGAACGACGGCAGGCGGATGGAGGCGGGGAAAGTATATCGCTAGCCTACAAAGGAAGTTGCGCCTAGAGACAAGTAGGCACTGTTTCAGTTTCGTTGATGTTGCTTCGACGCCCGAAAAGAGCGAAGGGCCTTTGACATTGGTTGGGTTCAGATAAATCCAAAGGGACTCTCGCCATGGGCTCCACCGCAGCCGTCACCCGTGCTCGATCCTGTGGACCATCTGACGGGTTGCTGGCACACCTCGGTGCTTTGCACGCGGGACGACACAGTTTCCTCAGGGGAGCAACTGGTCGGGAATGGGAAGGGCGATCCCTGGGCGTGGGTCAATCCGCGGGCACACCTGATTCGGGGTCTTACCTTTGGGACTGATATGCGATGGTTGACACCACGCATATCCGGTTCACGGGTCGCGGGAGTCCCTGTGGCTGGCCTTGCGGCCGACCAGGGAGGGAGCGCTCCTCGCCGTGCAGCAGCCCCAGTCCCGCGGGTTAGGCTACCGGAAGCTCCCATCCGAACTGGTTGCAAGAGGCTTGGAATGCCCCTCCCTGTTGATTGGTGCATCCCCCGTCAACCGTGGCCGTGACTCCATTTTGAGTCAGGTTGTGCCACTCCCCCTTTCCAGCCGCATCCGCCGGGAAGTCGTGGGCCACGACATAGGCCGTGGCCCCGGCCACCGCGCCCGCGGCGGTCAGGCCGACGGGGTTCAGTAGGGCACCGCTGCCGCCGTCAGTTGTCGGGGGCCTCCGGCAACTCGGACAGGGGGCAACCCCGGCGGTGGCCAGCGTCAGCGCCGACACCAGTAGAGGCCGTTGTCCGCGTGGCCGAAGCACAGCAGGTGTACCAGTGGCCGTCCCTGCCCCGTGCCGCCAGGTCGTGGACCGCCGGCGCATCGGTGGCTTGCCAGATATGGGTCACCGGCACCGTTGCCGAGGGGGCTCCTGGACCCGTAGCATTGCGTGCCGCCACCCGATAGTGGCAGGCCATGTCCGCCCCTGGGTCCGCGTCCGCCCAGGCACCGGTCAAGGCCACCAGGTGTAGGAAATCGCGGTGGAAGTCGGACATGGCGCGTCATTATCCTTAACGGCCCGCATCAGGGCGTAGCCTGCCCCCGATGCTCGTAGGGATCGGGAATGTCGAACATCTCCATGCGGGCACCGTGGTAGAAGTTGATCGGAATGGTCTCGGTAATGGTTGGACGCATGCCGATATGGTCCTGCACGCGTTCGAAGTAGAAGTTGTGCGCCCCGCGGTTACCGACCTCCTGCCGCCGTCCGAAGTCGATCCATAGGTGGCCCTCGAGCCAGAGCTGATAGTCAACCAGTACGATGAGGCTGCCCTTGGTGGCGGTGATGCGGGGCGAGGCACCCGTATGCGGCTGCACAGTCTTGCTGATGGACCGACTCAGGCTGACCGTTTCCTGGCGGCTCTTGGACCCACCCACCCCGAAGCTGGTTTCCAGGCTCAGGGTTTGGCTGGCGGACGCCTTGATGCCCAGGGCCTCGCTGCCGACCTCTATGCCAACCTGTGTTTGGATGCCGATGGAAGCGTTGGCCGACCAGTTCGACTCGATGGTGTCGGACAAACTGTAGTCCAGTTGGCCGCCGTACTCCGTTTCGGTGTCGGAGTGGTTGATCCACTCGTCCACAACGGCGGCATAGGGTTCGCTGGTCTCCTTCAGGATGCGACTGCGGACAGCCCGTTGGATGAGGCGTACCGGCTGCAGGCCGTAGCGGCTGTAGGACTGATCGCCCCAGTGCCAGCCCTGCGGCCCGTGGTCCGACGTGAAGATGGCCGCCGGCCGCACCACCGGCCGCCCGCGGCGGTCGGCCCAGTTGTTCTGGAGGCGGTCCCGCATCCAGTTCTCGTCCCGTCCAAACTTCTGCGAGATCTGGTCCCAGGTGGCATCCTGCACCACCTCGCCGGATACCTCGACACGCGGGCGATCAACGGTGCCCAAAATCCTTACTCTGTAAGCCATGTTCAGCCTCCTATGGGCCAATCTTCGGTTAGAAACTCCAGTTCCGGTGTTGAGGGCGTCGCGGATGTCCGCCCAGCTGTCCTCCTCGGTTTCGTGGTAGTGGTTCCGGCGTACTTGGCGAAGGGTTCGAGGGGGCACGTCATAGTCGCGGCTGCACCACATAATCCAGTCCCCAGCCGCGCCGGTGCTAGCGCCCGTGCACCAGGGAATTGTCGAGACCCCAGCGGTCGGACTTCCCCCAGCCCAGTGCGAGCTTTTCGCTGGTCGACCCTTGGTGGAGCATGTCGTAGACGGAGTTGCAGGCCGCCTCCGGACTCTCGTACTCCCAGGAGCAGGCCAGGGTGCGGCCGTCCTTCTTGTAGACCACCGGCCGCTGCAGCTGCTGGGAGGCATTCCCATGGCCGCCGGAATACACTGTCAGTCCATGATTGATATTGGCCATAAGACTCGGCTCCCCGCAGGCTTCTGTGAGCCTGCTCTGTATTGATTGCCGCCCACTCGTTTGGCAACACCTACAGTTTGTCTGCCGGCAAACGCCCTGTCTATACCCACCGTGTACCCACCGTGTACCCAAGCCGACGTCACTTTGTCCGGCCGGTGTGTTGTGAGTAGACCGTATGGTGGGAAATCTCTACAACGACCTGAAGACCTTGGGTCCACCACGTCGCATTCCGGGTTCGGTACATCAGGACTGGTACAGGATGCGGGCAACCCCGTCCAGGGGAATACCAGTGCTGCGGTCCGGCCTCTGGAGGGTGCTGGCTCTGGGCCTACTGGTCGCGGGGTTGCTGACTGCCGGTATCGCGCGCGGGGCCGTCAACGCCAAACCTGCCGCGGCGGTCCGACCCGGTGGCTTGCTCACCCCCAGCCCCCAGTGCCAACGACTACCCCACGTGGCTGCCCCATCCTGCGAACCGGGACCGCGGCCCGCTCCCCGCGGTCCTCCGGGTCACGGACACTGCCATGCCGACGATTCCAAGTCCAATCCCGTCACAGGTCGGTAGCCATGCCCATTTTCCTGGTCAATACCAACTGCAGCACAACGGTGATCTCGTTGCCGCCATTCCCACCACCCGGGCTGCACCTCAGCTGGCACTACCGACCCCGTTCACGGTGCCGGCGGTTTACCGCCCGCCCTGCTCTGGCGCGCTGTGGTCGGCCGCGTGGACCAGGCCGACGGCACTCCCCTAGCCCGCCTACCGGCACTCTTTTCGTTCCGACTTTGGCTCCATCCGGACGGGACGATCCGCCAGGCCCTCGAGGCAGGGTCCGTCGGGGAGGAGCGGTAGCTGGTCTACGAACTGGCGGTGACCTGGGGCACGACCTCGGCCGCCAATGACCACGCGGTGTTGGCCCTGCTCGATGAACGCTGGTTCGGCACAAGCGTGTTGTCCCAAATGCCGTCTCCCTCGCTGCGTGGGGCAAACCATAAGATATCGGTCCCTGCCCATCCTATCGCCCTGTGGGAAGCCTTGGATCGCCAGCCGGGGTTTGCTGCTGTATGTGTGATGTGCACATCACACGTGCTCACACCTGATACAATCCCCCCACCACAACAGTTGATCCGGGCAGATCCTCTTTGCAGGTGATCCCCACCGACAAGACCGCGTATTACGCGCCCCCTTGTCGGTGCATGAGGATCAGCTGTTGTGGTAAACGCGGTCCGTTGCCACAAGGGGGCTTTCTTATGGAATTACAGTTGATCAGTAATGGCAGTTGGTGGGCAGTCGCTGGTATAAGGTCGTATCCCTCACAGACGACGACTAGCCGGGCGCGACAAACCGTTTCGCGCAGGTCAATCAACTGACCCCGGAACTGGTGGGCATGCCGCAGGCGCTGTACGACGACAACGTCTCCAAAAATGGCGTCATCGCGGAGGTGGCATTGCGGTTTGAAGCCTCGACGGCCAGCAGCCGGACTTTGAGTTTCAAGGGCCAGCCGATCCGGGGCCGGCACCACCTAATTTGGAATACAAACACTTTAGATGCACGTGATAGAATCGTGCATAGTCAGCCAGTGGGCACCGCGAGTCCAAGACTGGCTCAGGGCAGCGAGTTGTTGAGTGGATGGTTCTGTCCGACCGGGCCGGTGGTCGATGCTGATTGTTGTTCGTCAGGGGATTTGTC
>JAPPAJ010000099.1:0-11521 GCA_026705565.1 Caldilineaceae bacterium
CCCGGTCGGTTGTATCGCAGTTTCCTTACAATGTCGAGCCATGGGCCCCAAGGACGACAACAGTCTCCCAGTCCAGTCACTACCTCCAACGGTGGATCGCACCAATATCGAGCGATCGATGTCCCGGCTCGTTCCACCCGGACCGAAGTCGGGAACTCCTCTCAGTGATCCGTGGGTACCTCGGCTCCTGGAGCCCTGGAGACCGGTACAATCCTCCGGCTCCGCTTTCCTGCACTTGTGTCCGGCCCACCGTCTTTGCCTTCGATTTCCATGCAGCCACTGTCACACTTCAGATTCTGAAGTGCCTTTAACCTGCAGCATGGTCAACGACTTGATCCAGCCAACGATTGAAATGAGGACACGCTGAACGCAGTTTGTCCAATCCGATCGATGCCGTGATGTCAACTCCGTCAATGACTTTGTTGTAATGAGGAAACGCAGACTTTATTCTGTGTGAGGGATGAGAATCTGAACCTTGGTTGATTTTCTCGGCACCAGAGGCATGGCGGCAAGCTGAACTCAGGTCGGCAGCTTTTTCCAAAGAGTCCATGATTGTAGCCGTCAAGTAAGGATCGACAAAGCAAAACGCCTCGAATTCATGGAGCATGATAAATGGAAGAAATCGGTGATTGTTGAAGGTTTCGCCAAGCGCTTGTTCGAGATATGCGACGCGCCTGTATGGATCCGGAGAAGTCGCCGCCACCATCCCGGGGAAATCGGAAGGGAGACCGTAATAGTCGATGAAAGTGGTAAACAACACGGCGTTCGAATCGCCGAACAATCGCTGCAAATCCTGCCTCAGGTGCATAAACCGGAGAAGTCCGCCCTTGTGGTCACTGCCGGAAAGTACTCGCTTAGTAGTGATGACGGTGGGAATCATGGTGACTTGATATTGCCACAAGTAAGGTGCCAGGACGGTCTTGATGAACTGTTCCTCGGTCTGTCCTTCAATCAGAATCAGCACCCGTTTCATGATTCAAGGCCGTCCGCCAATTAAATTTTTCTCCCAAATGTCGCCAATGGCGTAGGCTTCCAGCCAAGGATCAAGGTTTTCATCCGCAAGGTGTCTGAAGGTGCTTTCGCTGCCTTCTCTATCGGTTACCCATACGTTGTCAGGTGCCAATTGATTTAACAGAGTGACGGACTGAGTTGCTGCTAAGATTTGACATTGTCGTGCCCGCACTCTTAGTAATTCTGCCAAATAGACAATCGCGGCAGGATGCAGGCCGAGCTCCGGCTCGTCCAATACGAGGAGGGGCGGTAAATAAGGTTGATTGAGCACGGTGGCAAGACAAATGAAACGCAACAGCCCGTCTGGCAGTGCCGATGCGCCAAAATGGACCTCGCTGTGGATATCCGTCCACTCAAGCTGGATAAAACTTGGATTAAGGAGAGAAGGCTGTAGATTAAATCCCTGAAAGAATGGTGCGATGCTGCGCACGGCTCGTTCGATGCGCTTGAAACAAGGTGGGTGATTCCGCGCTAGAAGATAAAGGAAAGCGCTGAGGTTACTACCGTCATGCCGAAGAACCCGGTTGTCCGCGATGTCGCAAGCTTGCCTAACTCGGGAAGTTGGGCTCGTATCGTGGAATTGATATATATATATATTGTTCAGATCAGTTAGTAGCCAAGGTGAGATATTGCTGCTGACTACCCCTAACAGGGATTCTGTGTGTCCAGATCCCAAAGAGTGCTCAATTGGTGTTGGGGAATTTTGGGTGTCGTGGAACTTTACTGTTTCCTGTGCGAATACTAGTGAGTCATTGTCAGTCGGAACCAACCGAATAGTGTAACCGTTTATGGTAAGGTTTTCCCTGACTACAAGGTCGATTTCCAGAACGGTCGTCTCACGAAGACCGTAGTGCAGTATGCGATTCGCTCCACCTTTCATGCCTACGTAGAGTTGAAACTTACCGGCCACGATGTGCTGGAGGAGGTGAAATACTTGAATCAGATTTGACTTACCAGCACCGTTCGCGCCAATGAGTACGTTGAGACGGTCCAGATTAAGGGTCTGGCCACGTATGGAAAGGAACCCCTTGACAGTCAGGGTCTCCAAGTAGCGCATCGTGATTGGAAGTTGGTCTACAGAGTGATGCAAAAGTTAGCTGTGTTGTTGACGGGAAAATTTCGCCGCCTGAGAGTCACGAAATTTGGCATCAAGCTGGAACTTCGTCCTCCAGTGCCTGGTACTGGCTCATGTAGAGCGCGTGGTAGGCGCCGCCCTGGGCCAGTAGCTCCGTGTGGGTGCCCCGTTCCACGATGCGGCCGTCCTGCATCATGAGAACCTGATCTGCGTTGCGGATGGTGGAGAGCCGGTGGGCCACCACGAAGCTGGTGCGTCCGCGCATCAGCGCCTCCAGCGCCTCCTGGATCAGCAACTCGGTGCGGGTATCCACCGATGAAGTGGCCTCGTCCAGGATTAGGATGCGGGGATCGGCCAGGATGGCCCGGGTGATGGAGAGCAGTTGGCGCTGGCCTTGGCTCAGGCCGCTGCCGCGCTCGCCCAGCACCGTTTCGTAGCCGTCCTCCAGGCGTCGGATGAATTCGTCGGCGTAGGACAGTTCCGCCACGCCGCGCACCTCCGCGTCGGTGGCGCCCTCCCGGCTGAAGCGGATGTTGTTCATGATGGTGTCGTTGAACAGGAAGGTGTCCTGCAACACCATGCCGATATTGCTGCGCAGATCGGACCGGCGCATCTGCCGGACGTCGACGCCGTCGATCTTGACGGAACCGGAAATGGGGTCGTAGAAACGGGGAATCAGGTTGAGGATGGTGGTCTTGCCGGCTCCGGTCGGGCCCACAATCGCGACGGTTTCGCCCGGCCGGGCGATCAGGGAAATCCGGTCCAGCACGGGCTCGTCGGGGTTGTAGTGGAAGCTGACGTGGTGGAACTCCACCCGACCCCGTAGACGATCCACGGCCACGGGCTGCGGCGGATCCTGGATCTCCGGTTCCTCGTCCAGCAGCTCGAAGATGCGCTCCGAGCCGGCGATGGCGCTCTGCACATTGGTCCACATGACCGCGATCTGGCCGATCGGCTGGTTGAGGCGCTGCACCAGGTTGATGTAGGTGATGACCAGGCCCAGGGTCACGGCCTGGCCGCCCATCGTGCCGCCGTTGAGCAGCAGGAGGCCGCCGGCCAGTGTGGCCACGGTCAGGCCCAGGAAGCCGAAGGCCTCCAGGGTGGGGCTGAGCGCGGAGGTGTAGCTCACGGCGGAGATGTTGGCGTCGCGGTTGGCCGCGTTCACCTCCCGGAAGGACTCCGACGAGGCCCCCTCCCGCACGAAGGCCTGCATCTCGCGCACCCCGGAAATGTTTTCCTGCAGGTCGGCGTTGATGTTGCCGATTTCCCGGCGGGCCTTGCGGAACTCGCGCCGGGCCAGGCTGGACAGCCAGTTTGTCACCAGGTACATGACCGGGATCAGGGCCATGGAAATCAACCCGTAGACGTAGTTGATGATTAGCATCTGGACGAGGATCCAGACCACTGTGACCACCGCCAGGAGCACCGAGATCATCATGAAGTTGATGCTCTGTTGCAGTGTGTCCAGGTCGTTGGTGAGCCGACTCATGACATCGCCGGCTTCGTGGCGGTTGAAGTAGCCGAGCGTGAGCGAATGGATCCGCCTGAACAGCGAAACCCGGATTTGGCGCACCACGCGGTTGCCCACCGCAGACATCATGTAGAAGGACAAGGAGCGCGAGGCGGCCGAGGCAATGTAGATGGCGGTCGTGATGAGCATCAGGCGGGTCAGGCCCGTGAGCAGCGCGGGCACGCCCCAGCCCCGGGTGTCGGCCCGTTCAAACCAGCAGTTGGCGCCCGCGGCGTCGCCCACGGTCCCCGAACCGCTGAGCAACGCCGGATTCACATAGCAATCAATGGCCTGCCCCAACAGGACGGCCGTGTAGACCTGGGAGCCGGCTACCATCAGGACCAGGACCATCACCAGGATCATCCACGGCCAGTAGGGGGCGAACATGCCGCCCAGCCGACTGAGGGTCTGCGGTACGGACTGGGCCCGGGATACCTCCCGGTCCATCATGAACCTGCCGCCGTCAAACATGGCTAGCCGCCTTCTCGCCGGCGCGTACCGGCCGTCTCATGCCCATCCCGCCTGCGCTTCGGCCAGGGCGGCACTGTCGTCCACCAGCTGGCTGGAGAAGATATCGGCGTAGAGTTCGTTGGATTCCATCAGGGTTTCGTGCGTGCCGGTGGCGGCCAGGCGCCCGTTTTCCAGGATCAGAATGCGGTCGGCGTTGCGCACGGTGCTGATGCGCTGGGCGATCACGAAGCTGGTGCGTTGTTCCATCAGGCGGTCGAGGGCCTGCTGGATGCGCTGCTCGGTCTGGAGGTCGACGCTGCTGGTGGAGTCGTCCAGGATCAGGATGCGGGGCTGGAGCAGGAGGGCCCGGGCGATGGCCACGCGCTGCTTCTGGCCGCCGGACAGGGTGGAACCGCGTTCGCCGACATCGGTCCGGTAGCCGTTGGGCTGGCTGACGATGAAGTCGTGGATGGCGGCATCGCGGGCCACGGCCTCCACCTCGATGTCCGTGGCCTCGGGGCGGCCGAAGGCGATGTTGTCCCGAATCGTGCCGCTGAACAGCACCGTCTCCTGGAGTACGATGCCGATTTGGCTGCGCAGGGAGTCCAGCGTTGCGTCGCGGATGTCCATGCCGTCGATCAGGATGGCGCCGTCCGACACGTCGTAGAAGCGCGGCAGCAGGTTGATGATGGTGGACTTGCCGCTGCCGGTGGCGCCCAGGATGGCAATGGTCTCGCCGGGCATGACACCGAAGGAGACGTCGTTGAGAACCGGTTCGCTGCCTTCGAAATAGCGGAAGGTGACGTTGCGGAACTCCACCATGCCCTGTACGGTGTCCAGGGTCCGCGCGCCGGGACGGTTGCGGACCTCCACGTCGGTATCCAGGATTTCGAAGACGCGGGCCGCCGAGGCCGAGGCCTGGGTGGCCATGGCGATGATGAAGCCGAACTGGCCGATGGGGAAGAAGATGTAGGTGATGTAGAGCATGAACTTCGACCACTGGCCGAGGGTCAACTCGTTGAAGATCAACAGGCGTCCGCCGTACCAGGTCACCGCCACGATGGCCAGGTTGGCCACCAGGAAGAGGAAGGGGAACATGACGCTCATGAACCGCGAGACGCGGATCGAGTTGCGCATGTGCTCCTCGGCCACCTTGCCGAAGCGCGCCTGCTCGCTCTTTTCCCGAACGTAGGACTTGACCACCTGCAGGCCGGCCACGTTCTCCTGCAGGATTGAATTGAGGTGGGACAGCCGCTGTTGGATCATGGCGAACAGCGGCCCCACGCGGCTGCCGAAGAACATGAACATCAGCATGGCAACCGGGAGGATGGGCACGACCACCAGGGCCAGCCGCCAGTTGGTGTAGAAAAGGATTGAGAGGGAGGCCACCATCAGGACCAGGGCCTGTCCGGCCATGAGCAGGCCCTGGGAGATGAACTGGCGGACCTTTTCCACGTCGTCCGTGGCCCGCACCATCAGCTCGCCGGTGCGCTGCCGGTCGTGGTACGAGAAGCTGAGGCTGCTGATCTTGGCGAACAGTTCGTTGCGGAAGTCATAGGCGGCGTACTGACCGTTCTTCTCAGCCATGTAGGCCTGGAGGAAAGCGAAGACGCCGCGGCCGATTGAGAAGAAGAGGATCAGGACCGAGGAGACGACCAGCGGTTGCAGGGGATTGTTGGCGGCGTCGGTCAACTGCTCCAGGGTGAAGCCGCTCTCCGCCATGAGGCTGTCCAGCTCGGCGGAATTCAGGCCCGCCATGCCGCTGGCGGCCAGGGCCAGCGTGACGTTGTCCAGGATGTCCTGGATGAACTGGGGCACGGCCAGCTGGGCGAGCGTGCCGACCAGCATGCTGCCCAGGGCCAGCATCATGAAGCGGCTGTGGTGCAGGGAGTAGCCGAGGGCCCGTTTGAGGGCCGGCAGGTTCATGCCCGGCCGGCCGCCTGGTCCTCCCGGACCGCCGCGGCCCGGTCTTCCGCCGCGGCCGCCCCGGCGGCGACCTCCGGGTCCGCGCCGGCCGGTGGGTGGTCCGCCGGCTTCGGATCCACGGCCGTTGGCGCTTTGGGATCCGCCGAAAGCCTCAGGCTGGGGCCCGGCATCCTGCGGAGGCCGGGCACCGTTGGCGGGGTCCACGGGTCTGCCCTGCCCTTTCGGGTCGGCACCGTTGAAAGTGTTGCGAGAATCGCTCATGGTGTCGCCGACGCGGCGAACCGGTTCCGTTCTGCCATTGCTACACGGTCGATTGTATCACCCGAATCGGCTGATGGTCCGGCAGATGCCCGCGGCATAGAATCAGGACGTTGTCGGTCCTTGCACAACAGGAGTTCGCGGTGGAATCGACAGTTCGGACGGAATTGACCGCCGAGTACCCCGTCGGTGCGGCACAGCGGGACCGGTTTGATGCGGACGGTTTCATTCATCTGCCCGGTGTGCTTTCGCACGCGGTTCTGGCCCATTTCACGCCGCTGATCAACGCGGTGGTGGAGGAGTACGGCCGCTCCCAGCCGGATCTGGCGGAGCGCAACACCTACGGCCAGGCGTTTCTGCAGATCGGTCAGCTGTGGCGGCGTGACGAGCGCATCGCGCCCCTGTGCCTGGCACCCCGCCTGGGCCGCATTGCCGCCAACCTGATGGGGGTCGCGGGCACGCGCATGTACCACGATCAGGCGCTGTTCAAGGAGCCTGGCGGCGGCTTTACCCCCTGGCATGCGGACCAGCACTACTGGCCCCTGGGCAACGACAACACCATCACAGCCTGGATCCCGCTGCAGGACACGCCGGTTGAGATGGGACCGCTGTCCTTCTGCCGCGGCAGCCACCGCATCCACACACACCGCGACCTGTCGATCAGCGACGAGAGCGAGCAGCGAATCGGGCGCACCCTCAAGGACTATCCGGTGGTGGAGACGGCGTTCGAGTTGGGTGACGTGAGCTTTCACCGCGGCTGGGTCTTTCACCGGGCCGGTCCCAACAACACCGACCGGATGCGGGGTGTGATGACGATCATCATGATGGAGGACGGGATCCGCAAGCGATCCGTGCGGCCGTCCCATGTGAACGAGGCGGCACACTTCCTGCCGGGGGTCGGCGAGGGCGAGGTGGTCGCCACCCACCTGAACCCGGTGATCTTCAGCCATCGGGCATGAGCATCAAAGCGTCGGAGATCGCCAATAATGGCAATGGTAATTCACAGGGTGGTGGCCCTGCACTGCCACTACCGGCGGCGGCAGGTCACCGCCCTGGTGGCACTGGCGCCAGTACGACCAGGCCAGGGCTTGGGCCATGTCCGTCGCCAAGGACAGGAACCGATGCCGCCACAGCTGCCGGATTGCAGGCTCGGTCAGTCTCCGGCTGGCCAATTCGCGGGACTTTCCGCTTGCATTATCATGGGCCAATCAGTTCGCCAACATCCAACATGGATGTGTGCTGTCAATAAAGGAGGAAGCTCCCATGAAAGGAACGAACTTCAGTAGGCGCGAGTTTCTTCGCTCTTCGGGTCTTCTGGTCTCCGGCCTTGCCTTGTCGGCTTGTGTCGTAGCGACACCTGCACCCTCCGACGCGGAGTCAATGGCAGGCGATGCGGCACCCAGTGTAATGACCTTCGCGTGGTGGGGATCCCCCCACGAGAAGGACACCGTTGTCAATATGCTGGATGCGTTCACGGAGGCAACCGGCATTCCGAACGAGAAGCATCATGTGCCCTATGGCGACTACATGAACAATATGCAGGCGCGGGCCGCAGCCAATACGCTGCCGGACGTGTTCTATCTCCCGACCCCGTTCCTGGTGGCTTGGGCGCAAAAGGCCGTCATCAAGGACCTGACCGATCGGCATGCGTCCGATCCGGAAGCCGCCATCGAACAGATTGTCGAGGTGAACCGTTTCACGATCGGCAATCGGGTCTTTGGCACGGGAGCCTGCACCGAACCCTACATGATGTTTTTCAACCGCAAGATCTTCGATGATCGAGGGGTCGACTATCCTCCCGCAACCGTGGAGGAGGCCTGGACCTGGGATGACTTCATCGCCGTTGCCAAGCAGGTAACCATCGACGAGAACGGCAATTCCGCCTTGGATGCCGGCTTCGATGCCGACAACATTCAGACCTACGGCGTAGATCTGCCGCGCTGGGGAGGTTCCTGGCGGGTGTATTCGCCCGGGCTTTGGCAACAGGGATCCGAGGTCTATTCCGAGGATGAAAACACCTTTTTCCCGGATCGGGACATTGCGGCCGACGTATTGCAGAAAACCGCCGACACCTATGTCCAGCACAAGGTGACTGCATCCCCGGAATTCCTGGGTCAGGTGGGCATGAGTTCCATCCAGTTAATGGAAAACGACCGTCTGGCCATGTTCCTGACCGGGAACTGGAGTTTGGAAGCGCTGTCCCATACCGACATTGACTACGGTGAAGCTGTGGTGCCCATCATGGGACCCCACTACACGGTTTGGGCTCCTTCCGAGGCCATTGGCGTCAGTGAGCAGACCACGGACATCGATTCGGCCTGGGCCCTGTACAAGTGGGTGGTTTTCGGTGAAGGCAGTCTGGCCCTGAGTCGAACCGGGCTCTGGCAACCGCAGAGGGAGGATTTGCTGTTGACCGAGGAAGGCCGTGCCAAGTGGATGACCGAGGGCGTTCACACGCAGGATCACATCACGGCCGGCTGCATTCCAGCCGTCTACAATTCCCGCCGCATGCCCCTGCGACTGGGTCACAGCGAGGTTGAGGGCCGCCTGCTGGGACCCGCCTTGGGGCCTGTGTACACAGGAGAAACCACCGCCCAGGAAGCATTGGATTCCGTGCTGCCGGAAATCGACGGCTTCCTGGCCGAAAATCCCAACTGGAAACCTTCGTAATTTCACCTTGGAAACGCCGGGGCGGATGTCGGGGCTCGGCCTGGCATCTGCCCCCGTTTCCTGTGCGCTTCCCAAGAACTGCCGCCCACCAAAGGTACATACCGTGAACACCGATCTGAGTCCAGACCAAATCTCGCGATTCCAGACAGATGGTTTTCTGGTGCTGGATCAGTTCCTGGACGAAGGGGAACTCGAGGAATGGCGCACGGTCATCATGGATGCCGTACAGGATCGATTGGCCCTGGATCCGGAAGTGCAACAGGCTTTCAATGCCAAGTACGGCTCCGACGAACTGAAGCTGCAGAATCAGGACGATCCGGAGACCTTCTATGCCAATGTGTTCACCCAGTGCCTACGCCTGGCCGACAGCCATGCCGATACGGCGCGGCTGATACGGGATCCGCGTCTGGGCGAACTGGCCGCCACATTGGCGGGGGTTGATGGCGTCCGCATCTGGCACGACCAGGCCCTGTTCAAACCACCCTACGGCAATCAGACCACCTGGCACATGGATGTCCCTTATTGGGCCTTTCACTCCAGGCAGTCGGTGAGCATGTGGATTCCGCTGGATGACGCGACCTTGGACAACGGTTGTCTTTGGTACCTGCCGGGCACCCATCAACTGGCCACCTATGATCTGGTGCCCATCACGGAGAACATGAGGGACGTCTTTCAGGCTTATCCCGAATGGATGAGCCTGGAAGCCCGGTCTGCGCCGGTGCCGGCAGGGGGGCTTGTGGTGCACAACTCCATGATTGCGCATTCCGCCGGACCCAACATGACACGGGAACCGCGGCGGGCGATGACGGTGGCTTTTTTCCCCGATGGGCTGACCTACAACGGCAACTTCGATACGCTGCCGGTGGAGTACTACACCGATTTGAAAGTAGGCGACTGCCTGAATGATGATCGCTATGTGCCTCTGACCTGGCAACGCGACAGTTAGAAGCCGTCGATTGAGCGTTGGGCGATGGCGCCAATCGCAACCTTCATACCGGATGCGGCGAAACGGCGTCGCGTCCAGCGGACACTTGCCGGCTACTTCTTCATCTCCCCCGGTCTACTGGGTCTTGCCCTGTTCCTGGTCGGACCCCTGATCTACTCCCTCTGGCTGAGCCTGACCGAATGGGACATCATCTCGCCCCCGGTTTTTGTTGGTCTGGAAAATTTCCGGACGGCCTTCCTGGATGACAAGCTGTTCTGGGTGTCCCTGTACGTTACGATCCGATACACCCTCGTAGCCGTACCCCTCACCCTGGTTGCAGCCTTGGCCGCGGCGCTGTTGCTGGACCTCAACATACGCGGAATCTCCGGGTTTCGGGCCATTTACTATCTTCCGGCCATGACTCCCGCGGTTGCCTCCGTGGTACTGTGGCGCTGGATATTCAATTCCGAGTTCGGGCTGCTCAACTACATCCTGGATTTCGTTGGGCTGCCGAAAGTGGAATGGCTGATTTCCGCAGACGTGGTCATGTACTCCTTTTGGATCATGGCTCTCTGGAGCATTGGGCCCATGATGATCATTTTTCTGGCAGGCTTGCATGGTGTGCCGCGCACCCTGTATGAAGCAGCCGAGGTGGATGGCGCCAATGCCTGGCGCAAACTCTGGGCCGTAACCATTCCCCAACTCTCCCCGGTCATTCTTTTCAACTTGGTCATTGGTCTAATCAACACTTTCCAAGTGTTTACGGCGGGTTATCTACTCACCGCCGGCGGGCCCAAGAACGCAACCCTTTTCTATGTCCTCTATACCTACCGCAACGCGTTTGAATGGTTGAAGATGGGTTATGCGGCTTCCCTGTCCTGGGTCCTGTTTGCGATTGTCATGGTCATGACTATTTTCATTTTCCGTTCCTTGGGCAGAGCGGTTCATTACGAAGCAGGATAGTCACAGGACCGGGATTGGGTCAACCATGCCCGGCGTGCATTCATGACGGCAACCACTCCATCGACCCGCCCTGCCCCTGCTGTCCGGCCAACGCAGGCAATAGGCCGCGTCGCGACCAGAATCGCGATCTGGGTGATTCTGTGCGGGGGCGCGGTTGCCATGATCCTGCCGTTTCTGTGGATGATAAGTTCCTCCCTCAAGACCCGCAGCCAGGTGTGGGTGTTCCCGCCCGACTGGATACCCGACCCTGTCCAGTGGCACAACTATGTCGAGGCTCTTAGCGGTCTGCCCTTCCATGTCTACACTTTCAACACCTTGCGCATCACCATACCGGTGTTGCTGGGCACTCTGTTGACGGCTTCCATGTGTGGTTATGGATTTGCGCGCATGCGGTTTCCGGGTAGGGACACCCTGTTCATGGTGTTCCTCAGCGTGCTGATGTTGCCCGCGATTGTCACCATGATTCCCGTGTTTGTCATGTTCACGCATCTGGGGTGGGTCAACACCCTGAAGCCGTTGATCATTCCTCCGATGCTGGGTGGCGGACCCTTCAACGTATTCCTCTTCCGCCAATTTTTCCGCACGATCCCCAACGAACTGTCGGATGCAGCCCGCATGGACGGCTGCGGCGACCTGTACATCTATTGGCGGATCATATTGCCGCTTTCCCGCCCTGTGCTGGCCACCGTTGCCACAGGGCCCGAACCAGCGACAGGTACTCCGGCCGGGCGGG
>JAPPAJ010000099.1:11531-17716 GCA_026705565.1 Caldilineaceae bacterium
CACTTACCTGGCCAACTGGAACGACTTTATCGGACCTTTGCTTTACCTGCAATCCGATTCCAAGAAAACGATCGCCCTAGGTCTTGCAACCTTTTTGGGACTGTACTCAACCAATTGGGAATTGCTGATGGCTGCGGCGACCACGGTAACGATTCCAGCCCTGATCCTCTTTCTGTTCTGTCAGCGGTACTTTGTGGAAGGTGTTGTTCTGACAGGTCTGCAGGGTGTCTGACTCCGGGCAGTAAACCAAGGTCCTTCTTGAACCATTGCAAAAATGGTTGACTTTGGTGGCAAACCGCCGTCAGCCATTCCTGAAGACGCGGTCCGTGCCGCGCCGCCGCCCCAACAGTGCAAGCCGACTCCGCCCTGGAATCGCACCAGGGAACACCCAACGGATCCCCGCTCAAGCCGCCCACCGGGCAGCCGGATCGCGCGCCCGTCGCATCCCGCTTATAATTCCAGTGCGCGTCAATCCATGGGGAAACGCCCACCAAGGCGATGTCGAAGCCAATCCTGGAAGCGTATCCGGGAGCAGAACGGGTCAAGGAGTTCGTGCCGCTGGGCACGGACCGGCCGCGGCACCTGATCCGGGACCAGATCGAGGACTTCAACGCCAGGGGTTACCTCTGCCCGATCGATGTCTACACGCCGGACGAGGCCGAAGCCAACCGCGCCTACTTCGACGACCTGCTGGCCAAGGCCCTGGCCAAGGGCTGGAACAGCTACGGACAGGCTGGATGGCACGTCCACTGTCGGGGGCTCCACGACTTTGTGACCGATGAGCGGATCCTGGGCCCCGTGCGCGATCTGCTGGGGCCCGACCTGGTGTGCTGGACGACCCACTTCTTCACCAAACTGCCCGGCGACGGCAAGCAGGTCAGCTGGCACCAGGACGCCTCCTTCTGGCCCCTCACCCCCAGCAAGACCGTCACGGCCTGGCTGGCCTTCGACGACGCGGACCGCGGCAATGCGGCCATGCAGGTGATTCCGGGCACCCACCGGCTGGGGCAGCTGCCGTTCACATACTCGGAGGAAGGGGAGAGCAACGTTCTCGACCAGTCCACCGTGGACATCGACTCCTTCGCGGAACCGCCTGTACACCTCGAGATGCGGGCCGGCCAGATGTCGCTGCACACCGACTGGCTGCTGCACGGCTCGGACGCCAATCACTCCGACCGGCGCCGTTGCGGCCTGACCCTGCGCTTTACGTCCCCGGACGTGCGCAACTTCACGGTTTCGGAGGGCACGGGTGTGATCGCCTGCGGGAGGGATCCGTCGGGCTACTGGCAACACCAGCCGCGTCCGGCCGGAGAGGACATTCCCGACCCGCCCCGGCCGGAGGACGACTGGCAGCGCCGTTCCGGCTGGAAACGGGCGTGGGACGAGGCCCAGGACCGGTAGCCTCCACACAGCCATGGCCGCCTCCGCTCCCGCCTTTCCACAAGGTCCCGTCGCGTCCCGCGGCGGAATGACCGGTCGGCGCCGGCGCAACCTGATTGCCGGCTACGCCTTCCTGATCCCGAACCTGCTGGGCGTGCTCGCCTTCAGCCTGTTCCCCATTGCCACGACCATCTATCTGACGTTCCACGAATGGAACCTGTCGGATACCCCGGTCTTCAACGGCCTGCAGAACTTTGTCCTGATGGCCGGGGATTCCCTGTTCTGGAAGACGTTGGGCAACACCTTCTACTACACCTTCGTGGCCGTGCCCGTGGCGGTATTCCTGGCGTTCTGGCTGGCCCTGCTCCTGGACCGCAAGATGCGCGGTGTGCTTTCGTTCCGGGTCATCTATTTCCTGCCCCACGTAACCCTGACCGTGGCGGCCTCCATCATCTGGGCTTGGATCTTTCAGGCGGAGTTCGGGTTGATCAACTGGGCCCTGTCCAAGATCAACGTCGACGGCCCGTACTGGCTCACGGACAGCCGCTGGGCCATGATCTCCATCATCATCATGAGCAACTGGAAGGGGATTGGCTATGCCATGCTGATCTTCCTGGCCGGCCTGCAGGGGATTCCTCCGGAGCTGCTCGATGCCGCTACCGTCGACGGAGCCAACGGCTGGCGCAAGCTGCGCCATGTCAAGGTGCCGTTGCTGACCCCCACCATCTTCTTCATCCTGACCACCTCGTTCATCGGGGCGTTCCAGGCCTTCGACCAGTTCATGATCATGACCAACGGCGGCCCGGCCTTCGCCACAACGCCGCTGGTCCTCTACATCTACAGAAACGGCTTTGCCTACTTCAAGATGGGCTATGCCACGAGCATGGCCGCCATCCTGTTCCTGTGCATCTTGGCGATCACGCTGTTCCAGTGGAGTGTGGCCAGGCGCTGGGTCTATGGCTTCGACATGGACAACTGAGAGGCGAAAGGTTTGTGAATACGATATCCACCGAAGCTGTCCAGGGCCGTCCCGCGGCCGGGTTGGGTGCCGGAACCAGTCCGATGGGGACGGAACGCTCGCGCCTGCTGGGCAACCTGGGTTCCTGGGGCCTGCTCTCCTTGGGCGGCATCATTATGCTGGTGCCGTTCCTGTGGATGGTGCTGATGTCGTTCAAGAGTCTGGACGAGGTCTACACCTTCCCGCCGCAAATCCTGCCGAACCAGTTCCTGTTTTCCAACTATGCGGAGGTCTGGGATCAGGTGCCCGTGGCGCGGTTCTTCTCCAACAGCGCGACCGTGGCCATCAGCGCCACGCTGGGGGTGCTGCTGACGTCGAGTCTGGGCGGCTATTCCTTTGCGCGTATCGACTACCCGGGCCGCAACACCATCTTCCTACTGTACCTCTCCACCATGATGATCCCGTTTGCGGTCATCATGATCCCGCTGTTCGTGCAGATGCGCATGCTGGGCTGGATCAACTCCCTGTATGCCCTGATTGTCCCCGGGCTCTTCAGCGCCTGGGGTACCTTCCTGATGCGGCAGTTCATGATGGGCATCCCCAAGGAACTGGAGGAGGCAGCCGAAATCGATGGCTGCGGTCACTTCCGCATATACAGCACGATCATCATGCCCCTGTGCAAGCCGGTCCTGGCCACACTGGCCATCTTCACCTTCATGGGCTTCTGGAACGACTTCCTGTGGCCCCTGATCGTAATCTCCTCGCGGGACCTCAAGACACTGCCGCTGGGTTTGGCCGGCTTCCAGCAGAAGGTGGCGCTCAACACCCCCTGGCATCTGGTGATGGCCCTGGCCGTGGTCAGCGTGCTGCCCATCCTCCTGATCTTCATCATCGGGCAGAAGTACTACGTGCGCGGCATCGTGACTTCGGGCCTGAAGGGCGCGGCCTGATCCGCGCTCCCCGGTACGGTTTTTGTTCACTGTCAGCTCAACAAGGGAGTTGGTCAAAATGAAGGAAAGAAAAACCGGTTTGCAGATGACCCGGCGGGACTGGCTGCGCTTTATGGGCGTTTCCGGCTTCGCGGCCGGCCTGGCAGCCTGCGCGCCTCCGGGAGCGGCACCGGCCGAAGAGGCCGCGGATGCCGAGGTCCTCGTCGATCGCTGGACTACCGGCTTGGTGGACCCGGACATCAGCGGAACCTTCCGCATCATTTCCTGGGAGGGCGAAGGGGAGATCGACAAGTTCATCCCCTTCATCGAGGGCTTCTTCGAGGAGCGCTACCCCAACATGGAGGTGGAGATCGAGTCCGGAGTTCCCTGGGGCGACTACTGGACCAAGCTGCCCACGCAGATCGCCGGCGGCGACCCGCCCGATTTGGCTTGGCAGCACCAGAGCCGTGGCTGGGTCTATCCGGACAAGGGTTGGTCCCATTCGATGCAGCAGTACGTCGAGTCCCACCCGCCGGACGGCTGGCCCGACGACTGGGAACCGAAGATGATCGAGATGTCCACCTACAAGGGCGAACTGCACTCGCTGCCCTACGGCTGGGTAACTTGGGGCCTGTTCGTCAACCGGGAAATCACCGACTCCATCCAGGAGTACCCATTCCCCGACGACTGGACCTGGCAGGACCTGCGGGAGATCGCCAAGGAAGCGACATCGGGCGAGGGCATGGACAAGATCTACGGCTGTCGCATCCCGATTTTCGACAAGACCCTGTGGGCCGTGTCCATGACCTGGGGTGCCGACCTGTTCGACACGGAGCGCACCCGCGGCAACTTCGACGATCCGATCGTTGAGGAGGCGGCCAAGTATCTGTGGGATCTCCGCTGGACCGACGGCTCGTCGCCGACGCCCGGCGACGAACAGGCCATGGGCCTGGGCGGCGAATTCCTGTTCGCCTCCGGCCGCATCGGCATGCACATGGGCATCAGCGACATCGCGGCCCGTCTGGACAACGCCATCGGCGACAAGTTCCCTTGGGGCATCGCCCCCATTCCGACCGGCCCCAACGGCCGCTTCGGCTACGAGGGCGGCGCGCAGTGGATGATTCCGGCCGGCAGCAAGTTCCCGGAACTGGCCTACGAGCTAACCCGCTACGTGTTGTCCAACGAGGACATCCTGCCCACGTTGGGCATTGAGGGCAGCCTCTATCCGCCGCGCCTCAGCCTGGCGGAGTACGGCCTGCCCAAGGGTTGGGAGGAAAAGATTCCCAATGCCAAGCATGCCCTCCTGACGCTGGGCCTGGAGCAGCCGACCTACTACCAGTACTTCACCAAGTACCAGGAGTGGTCCGCGCTGTGGAGCAAGTGGATGGATCCGATCTTCGTCGAGGGCAAGGACAACATCAAGGAGGCTCTGGTCGGCCTCAACAACGAGACCAACGAGCTGTTGGGCGCCGCCTAGCGGGCGTGCCATCGCCGGTGCATGCATCGGCAACAGCAACGGGGAGCCGGCCTGAGCCGGCTCCCCGTTTTTGCTTTTTGTGGGTTTCGTTGGGGCGCGTGCACCCAGACCGCCTGATCACCCAAGGCCAAGTCGCCCCCCGGACCTTGGATCAACCGAAATCGGGGCCGGGCACCCGGTTCTGGATGATGGGTTCGGCATGGCCGGTGTAGTCGGGAATCAAGCCCTCGATCCTGGCCTGGGCCTCCGGCGGCCATTGGCCCACCATGTTCCCCTCTCCCGCCATGTGGGCCCTGAGCGGTTCGGGGTAGCGTTCCCAGCGGTGAAACCAGAGGGTGAGCACCGTACGCCGGTGATCCGAGTTGTTGGCATAGGCCCCGTGCAACAACCGGGCATCACCCACCACCAGATCGCCGGCCGTGACCGGCACGGCGGTGTCCTCCGGTATGGGGTGGAACGCCGGATGGCTCGGATCGGTGGCTCTTTGCAAGGTTTCCGTATGGGCTTCGGGCACCAAGTCGTGCATCTCGTGCCTGTGGCGATGGGAGCCGCGCAGCACGCGCAGGCAGCCGTTGTCGGGGGTCGTATCCACCAGGTAATACATGAGGAAGACCTGGAGGGTTGGCTCGGTATAGCTGCAGGGTTCGTTCCAGCCATACCAGTCCTGGTGCCAGAACAGCGGCGGGGAATGCGGAGGCTTGCTGATGACAAAGCCGGAGGTGAAACGGGGATCGGCGAATCCCAGATCCTTGAGGGCCTGGAGGGCGGGTGTCCAGGCAACCAGTTCCGCAAACCAGGGATGGGTCTGGACGCCAATCAAGCTGCCGGTTGAGCGTTGGCGCTCGAAGTGGTCCCGGTCTTGGGCCTCCAGTACCTCGTTGGACACCTGGCGGGCCCGTTCCAGCATCTCGGACGAGAGAATATTGGGCAGCAACGTATAGCCGTCCTCGGCAAGTTGGAGGCGTTGTCCGGCTCTATCCATGTTCAGATCCTGGGTCCAAGTTGTCAAAAGTGGGCGGTACGACCATTGTCACCTACCGAACAAGGTCACCCCAGGGCAATCGCAAGATTGCGCCAGGCCCTGTCGGGCCTCCTGGCAGGTGAGATTGCGTCCGGTCTTGACGGGTGGTGTCCGGTCGGATCAGATGGGGAATTATATTCCTGACTTGACGATGGGTTCTGTGGCATAATGGCGTCCATAAATGCGAGAGTCCGGCTGGTACCGGACTCCCCGCCGGACACGGAACTGGAACTTCCATGCCCAACAGCCCCGATTTTACCGCACAGACCCCGGACACCGTCCACCGCACGGTGCGTCTGCGCCTGTATCCCGGCGACGCCGCCACCGGCATCCTGCTGACGGCCATCGCCGGCGCCTGCCGTTACGTCTGGAACCACATGCTGGCCGACTGCGAATGGCGGTACGCGCGCTGGAAGGAAA
>JAPPAJ010000243.1 GCA_026705565.1 Caldilineaceae bacterium
ACGAGATCACGCTGTACACGCCCTTCCGGGAGGTCAAACGACTGCTCCGGGATCGAAGCGGGACCACGGTGGGGACGGCTCCACCCGGACTCGAGTCCGCTCAAGCGACCAACGCCGCCTGACGGCCGAGAGCGAATGACCCCAAACCTTATGGGTTTGGGGAACTGCAACCCTCCTACCCGCCCTTGCGTACCTTGATTGGAGGTCCCTGCCGCGCGCAGGGGCATCGCGTGCCGTGCCGGAGATTGGGTGTGTCAGCCAACGTTTCGAAGAATCCGCCAGACGAAGGGAAAGACCCTCAGGACTCCCCGTCGCCCATGGATCGGGATGCTGCCGACTGGCCGGGGATCGCCGATGACTGGGATCCGCTGGCCGACGACGGCGACGACTGGGAGCAGGCGGCCGCCCCCGAACCGGCTCCCGACAGCAGCGAGCGCCTGGTGGCTGCCATCTGTTACGGATCCCTGATGGTCCTGCCGTTCGCGATCCCGCTGATTGTGCTCGTGAGCCGCACGCGCACGCGCTTCCAACACTACCACGCCGTGCAGAGCCTGGCCCTGGCCGTGTCGGTAACGCTCCTCTGGATCGCGATGTTGCTCGGTGCCGGGGTGTTTGGCTCAACCCTCCCTTTCATCGGCTGGCTGGCCGGCGGCATGCTCCTCTGTCTCATGCCGATCACCTGGATGATTGCCGTCGCGGTGGCCCTGTGGGCGGCCTGGCAGGCCCTGCAAGGCCGTACCGCGTCGATTCCTCTGCTGGCGGAGTTTCTCAGGTACCGGGGCTGGCTGCCTAAAGACGAGTAGGCATCCGGACCACCCCTCAAGCCGCCTGGCGGCCGCCGCGGCCCCAGGTTTGCACCCAACCGCCTACGGCCAGGATATAGCTGAGCACGATCACTACGGCACCAACCGCACTCAGGATTCCGCGCACGAGGTCGGACAGGCCGGCTCCGCTTGGCAGGAAGACCAGACGGGCCGCCAGGACCACAATCACCACGCCCGCCAGAATCTTTGGCCAGGCAACCTGTTCCCCGGGCAGGGCCCCTTCCAGCAGGCCGCCCAGCGTACGGCCCGTGATCAGCGGGCTGAAGACCCAGAAGACGAACCAGATCAGCATCAGGAAAGCCCAGATCATGATGGCCACGGGCACGCCGAAGAACACGAATCCGAGGAAGGGCAGCAGGCCCAGCATGAACGGCATGGCCAGAAGGGACACCACGCCCCAGACGACGGCCATGCCCGCCTGCGTGCGGATTTGGGTGGCGGCCCCTTCAAAGAAGGAGCGTCCGATCCGGTTGCTCAGGAAGACCAGCAGAGCGGTTCCCACCAGCACGGACAGGGTGCGGAAGATCCAGGTGCCCCAGGTCCCGCCGGAGTTCTCGGCGTTTTGGGCAGCCTGGGGATCCCACTCGTGGAACTGGGCCGTTGCCGGTGCCTGCGCAACGGGTGACGGCGCACCGTAGGCCAAGATGCCCCCGACCGACAGGCCGTCGCCGAACTCGAACTGCGGCGACCGGAGATCCGCATCGCCGGCGATGCGGCCTCCAACAGCAAGATCACTGCCGGCCTCGCCGCGGAAGTCCCCGGACACGGATGCAGTGTCGGTCAGAAAGATATTGGCCCCTGCCGCGTATACATCGCTGCCGAATTGCCCGGCCAACGAGATGTCCATTCCGGCTGCCAGGGTGTCGCCACCGATCCGGGCGTCCGGGGCCACTACTACGCCGTGATCGGGACCGGCCATCCGGAGCTGCAGCACCGAATCCTGTATGAATTCCTCGTTTTGGAACATGCCGGCCATGTTGACGGTTGCGTCCTGGCCACCGCCCGCGACGCGCAGGTCCTCGGCCACTGTGCCCTCGACGATGACGGTTGCGCCGACCGCGTACAGGTCCCCCTGGACTTCGCCCGTCAGGAGGATGATTGAACCCGCTGCGAAGACGTGTCCGGTGACCACCCCGTCAATGCGGATGGTCTGCCCTGCGGCAAACAGGTCTCCGTCGACCGTGCCGCTGATCACCAGGGAATTGCCGGCTGCGAACAAATCTTCGGAAATGGTTTGTCCGGCCGGTAGTTCGTACAGGTCGTCGCCTTTGAACTGAGCCGCGTGGACCACAGCGGATGGCAGTGCCCACAGCAGCGGCATCAGCATCAGGGCCAGCCACAGCCTTGAAAGGCCGGCAAGGGTGGATATCGGACGGAGCATGGCGGTGTCACCTATGAATTGACGGGCAGGGGCGTTAACTGGTACGTCACAGTCTCCGGTACAGGTTGCAACAACGGATGCCCCATGCTGCGCGAGACACGGAGCAGTTCGGACCGCTCATACCATCTTCTAACACAGCACCTGCGAATGAAAGCACCACTCGCTAATATACTGATTCCCGCCAAGGGAGGCGGTAGCCACCCTTGCGGTAGCCAACGCGGCTTGAATTCGTGCAAGAGAAAATATACATACATTTCAGAGAGACAATCATGGCAAAGGTAATCGGAATCGACCTGGGTACAACCAACAGTGTGGTGGCGGCCATTGAAGGCGGCGATCCGGCGGTGATTGCCAACGCCGAGGGCAGCCGCACCACACCGTCCATTGTGGCGTTCACGCGCAAGGGCGAACGCCTGGTCGGCATCACGGCCAAGCGCCAGGCCGTGGTAAACCCGGACAGCACGATTTACTCCGTCAAGCGCCTGATGGGCCGCCATCAGAAGGATGCCGAAACCAGGCAGATCGGGGAGTCGGTTCCCTATAGCATCGTGGCGGGTCCCAACCAGGACGCCCGCGTCCACGTTCCGGTCAACGACAAGCAGTACTCGCCTCAGGAAATCAGCGCCATGATCCTGAGCAAGCTGAAGCGGGATGCGGAGTCATATCTCGGTGACGATGTGACCCAGGCCGTGATCACGGTGCCGGCCTACTTCAACGACAGCCAGCGCCAAGCCACCAAGGATGCCGGCCAGATTGCCGGGCTGGAGGTGTTGCGCATCATCAACGAGCCCACTGCCGCAGCGGTGGCCTACGGCCTCGACAAGAAGAACGACGAAACGGTCCTGGTCTTCGACCTGGGCGGCGGCACCTTCGACGTGTCGGTGCTCGAGGTGGGCGACGGGGTCATCGAGGTGATGTCGACCAACGGCGATACCCACCTGGGTGGCGACGACTGGGACGAGCGTATCGTCGATTGGCTGACCGATGAGTTCCGCAAGGACACGGGGATCGACCTGCGCAAGGATCGCCAGGCCCTGCAGCGATTGCGGGAGGCGGCCGAAAAGGCCAAGATTGAGCTGTCCACCACGCCCGAAACCCAGGTCAACCTACCCTTCATTACCGCCGACAGTGAAGGGCCCCGCCATCTGGACCTCACCCTCAGCCGCGCGGTCTTCGAACAGTTGACCGCCGATCTGGTGGAACGCTGCAAGACACCCTTCCGCAATGCCCTGAAGGACGCGGGTCTGACGGCCGGCGGCCTGGACGAGGTCGTGCTGGTGGGCGGCTCCACGCGCATGCCGATGATCCAGAACCTGGTCACGGAAATGACCAACACGGAACCCCACCGGGGCGTCAATCCGGACGAGGTGGTGGCGGTCGGCGCCGCCCTGCAGGGCGGCATCCTGGCCGGCGAGGTCCACGATCTGCTGTTGCTTGACGTGACCCCGCTGAGCCTCGGCATCGAGACCCTGGGCGGTGTCAACACGGTGCAGATCGAACGCAACACCACCATTCCCACCAGCAAGGAGGAGACCTTCTCCACGGCGGCCGACAACCAGACCATGGTGGATGTCAATGTGCTGCAGGGCGAGCGGCCCATGGCCAACCAGAACAAGCTGCTGGGCAACTTCCGTCTGGAGGGGATCCCGGCGGCACCGCGCGGCATGCCGCAAATCGTGGTCAAGTTCGACATCAATGCCGACGGCATCCTGAGCGTCTCGGCCAAGGACAAGGCCACCGGCAAGGAGAACAGCATCACCATCACGGCATCCACCAACCTTGCGGAGGACGAAGTGGATCGCCTGGTCAAGGAAGCCCGCGACAACGAAGCGGCCGACAAGGCCGTGCGCGACCTGGTGGAGGCCCGCAACGAGGGCGAAAGCCTGATTTATGGAACCGAGAAGGCACTCGAGGAGATGGGCGACGCGATTCCGGCCGACGACAAGAGCCGCATCGAAACCCTGGTGGCGGATCTGCGCACCGCCATGGCCGGCGAGGATCTGGCCCGCATCAACGAGGCCAAGGATGCCTTGACCCAGGCCAGTGCGGCCCTGGCCGCCCAGGCCCAGCAGCAGGCGGCGGCCGGGCCGGACATGGGTGGGGATCCCTCCGCCACCCCCGGTGCCGAGACCGGCAGTGGTGACGATGACGACGATGATGTAATTGAGGGCGAGTACCGGAGTGCCTGAATTCAGCAGGGAGATCCCGCCCGGCGTGGCAAGATTGAGCACCTGCGTGTCGCGGTGTCCGTCGGCACGGTTGCTTTGCCACGCAGGCCGGGACTTCCGGCTGTCACCCCCAATCACGCCTCCAACGAGGTTCAACGAGGACTGCGCCCGGCGGAAACTGCGCGACGGCAGGGAACGGCAGCCTTGACAAGGAGCATTGCACTGGGCCGTCTGGAATCGCCATGCAGGTGACGGACTACTATCAAACGTTGGGCGTTCGCCGCGACGCCGACCAGGAAACCATCAAGCGCGCCTTTCGCAAGCTGGCGCGCGCCAACCATCCGGACACCAACAAGGGGGACCCCGAGGCGGAGGGTCGCTTCAAGGCCATCAACGAGGCCTACACAGTCCTGTCGGATCCGGAGAAGCGCCGGAAGTACGATCGCTTCGGCAAGGACTGGGAGCGGTTCACCAACGCCGGCGGCAATCCGCAGGACTTCAACTGGCAGCAGTGGGGTGCCGGTGGTCCGCGCCGGGGCATGTCCCCGGAGGACATTGCCAGCATGTTCGGTGGCCAGCAGATGGGGGGGCAGGGGTTTTCAACCTTTTTCGAGCACCTGTTCGGAATGGGAGGACCCGGGCCCATGGGCGGCCCGTCCGCCGCCCGCCGGGCCCCACCCCGTCCACCCCGGCGGGAGGTCAAGGCCGAACTGACCCTGGAGGAGGCCGCGGCCGGCACGTCCCGCAAGGTCCGCCTTTCCGGCGGCGCCACGGTTGCGGCCGACATTCCGCGCGGCGTCCGGGACGGTTCCCTGGTGCGGCTGCGCGGCTCCGGTGAAGGCGGCGATTCCGATCTCCACGTGCGCATCGGCATCAAGCCCCACCCCGTGTTCAAGCGTCAGGAGGACGACCTCCTGGTCGACGTGGATGTGGACCTGTACACGGCGGTTCTCGGCGGCGAAGTCAAGGTGCCGACCCTGGAGGGTCCCGTGCAGATGCGCATACGGCCCGGCACGCAAAGCCATACCCGCATTGCCCTTGCCGGCAAGGGCATGCCGCAACTCAAGCAACCGAATCGCCGCGGACGGCTGATTGCGCGCGTCCGCATCCGCATTCCCCAGGATCTGTCCCCGGAGCAGACGGCACTGTTCCGGCAACTGCAGGACGCTCAAGGCGCGAAGTAGCGACCGTGGTCCGGGAACCTGGCGGGTTTTCGGACACCGGAGACGTTAGCCGGGCCGGTCGGCAGCCAACAGTTGCAGGACGGCCGCAGCTCGCTCCCCGCGGGCCTTCATGCGGATCATTCGTTCCCGGCCGGAGACGGTCTCAAGGCGAATGTCGAGTCGATCCGCCGGCAGCAACGATCCCAGCCGTTCCGACCACTCGACCACCAGCACGCTGTCCGCAGCCGCCAGCCACTCCGACCAGCCCAGGTCCTCGGCTTCCGCGCCGGCCAGGTTCGGGTGCATGCGGTAGCAGTCCATGTGGCGCAACAGGCCGCCGCCGGGCAGGGGGTACTCGGCCACCAGAATGAAGGTGGGACTCGTGACCGGTTCCCGGATGCTCAGGCCCGCGGCCACGCCTTGTGTCAGGGCGGTCTTGCCCGCACCCAGGTTGCCCTGCAGCGCAACCAGGTCGCCCGGGTGCAGGATGCTGCCCAAGGCCCGTCCCAAATCCTGCGTAGCCCGGAGACTGCCCGAGTGGAATTGGAACCCGGTGGATACACGGAGGGGTTCCGCAACGGAGCCAGAGGTGGATCCCATGTCGTCGTCGTGTTGCTGGACCCGGGACTATCTGAAGATCCCGGGTTCGTCTCGGGACGGCGCCTACACCGGCTCCTCTTCCGGAATGAGCGTCTGAATCTGCTGCTTCATGCGGTCCAGGAGGAACCCGGTGCGATCCGCCGACAGTGTGTCCACCGTGACGTCGATGGCGGCGTTTACCGGGCTGGGCTTCATTTGCACCCACTCGTCCTCGCCCAGCTTCACCTTCAGCCCCTCCAGGGTTTCGACACGCTGTTGCTTGAACTGGCTGTTCAGCTCGCTCATGACCCGGCTTCGGGACATCCAGTTCATCTCCACCTGTCCCTGTTGGTAGTGCATGTCCGGCAAACCGCTCAGGACCCGGCTGATCGGCTCCCCGCGCGCCGCCAGGTATTCCACGAGCTTCAGGAGTGCCATCATGGGATCCGGAGCCGGATGGAAGAAGGGAAAGATGAAGTTGCCCCTGCCGTTCAGGGCCACCAGCACGTTGCCCTGGCCGGCGCTGGCCATCAGGTTGTGCATGTCACTCTTGGTGCGCAGCACGGTGGAGTGGTAGCGGGACACAATCCGGTCGTAGGCCTGCGGCATGTGGTCCGGATAGACCACTTGGCTGTATGGGTGGTGGTGCAGGGCCAGATCCAGGAACAGGGCGTCGCAGGTGATCGGACTGAGCCTGGTGCCCTGCTCGTCGACCAGGTGCATGACCTCGCCGGACACATCGAAGATCACGCCCAGATGGGCGTTGACGGCCTTGACGATGGATCCCATTTCGGTCTGTTGCCGATCCAGCCGCAAGCGGTCCAGATGCTCCTCCTGTCCCAGGGTGTTGAGCGGCACGTTCTCGATGTGCAGGCGGTTCAGGATGCGCGACATGACCCCCGCGGCGCGGCCGTTGGAATAGTCGACCACCAGCTTGAAGGGCTGCCGTTCCAGCAGTTCGGCATTGACCTTGGACAGGAAGTCGTCCACATAGGCGGATACGAACCCGCGGGCGTACTCGATGCCGCCCAGACCGCCCATGCCGGCCCGCCGGAAGGCCTCCTGGGCATAGGAGGTCTGCACCTTGCGCTCCATGGACTTGCCCAGGTTGCTCCCGTCGCCTTCGAGCAGTTGCACCATCAGCGTCTGGGGATGGGGATCGTCCGGATGAACGCGGACGTTGCCGCCCGCCTGCACGTCCTTGTTGTGGCGCACGAAGTGGCGCAGGACCGGCACGGCCACGTTGCCCATGTCCAGCACGTTGACCCCGGAACTGAGCAGGCCGCTGACCAGGCCGCGCTTGATCATGCGCGAGGCCCGGTGGGTGTCGCGGTTGACGGCCACGGCGGTCCCGGGGTCCAGGGTTGTGCCCAGGGCGACCCCGATGCGCGCCGCGGTCTCCGGCGTCAGGTCCAGGTTGGCCTGGCCGCTGATGGTGTAGCCCCGGAACAGCTCCTGCCGCTCCTGCCGGCCCCAAATCACGTTGTTGCGGACGGTGGTGCCCCGCAGCACCCGTTTGTGGGGCCACAGCTTGACCCGGGGCATGAGGATCACCCCCTCCTCCAGGACCGAGCTGTCGCCCACGACGCAGTCCTCCGCCACATGGGCATGTGCCTTGATGCTGGCCTGGCGGCAGATGATGGCTCCGCGCACATGGCTCGACGGCCCGATGTAGGAGTTGCGCCAGATCACGGACTGCTCGACCCGGGCATGGCTGTCCACAATCGTGGAGGGCCGGATCACGGACGGACCGATCACCGTGCTGTGGGCGTTGATGTGCACCCCGTCGCCCAGGAACACGGGACCGGTCAGTTGCGCCGTGTTGTGGATGGTGACATTGCGCCCGGTCCAGATGCCCGGGCGGATTTCCTCGCCGATGTTTTCCAGCAACCCCACGCGCCCGCCCAGGATTTCCTGGGTGGCCGCCACGTACTGTTCGGTGTTGCCGATGTCGCACCAGTAGCCGTCCAGGGTCACGCCGCGGATGATGCGCCCCTGTCGGAGCATGCTCGGGAACAGGTCGCTGGAGAAGTCGAACTCGCGATCGCGGGGCACGAAGTCCAGGACCGAGGGGTTCAGGACATAGATGCCGGTGTTGACCGCGTCGGACTGCTGTTCCGCCGGCCGCGGCTTCTCCACGAAGTCGTAGATCCGCTGCGTCTCGTCCTGCAGTACGACTCCGTATTCGTGGGTGCCTTCCACGCGGTGCAGGGCGATGGTCACTTCCGCATCGGAATTGCAGTGCTGCTCGTACAGGCGGCGGAAGTCGAAGTCGGTGACGCAGTCGCCCGTCACCACCATGAACGGCTCGTCCCAGTCCGCCACCGCGGTCTTGAGGGAGCCTGCCGTGCCCAGGGGCTTTTCCTCGACGATGCAGGTGGTGTCGAGATCGTCGAACAGTTCCCCCTTGAAGACGTCCTCGATCAGGGAGGCCATGTATCGCAGGGTCACGCGCAGTTCGGAGAGCCCGTACTGGCGGAGCTGTTGCACCATGTGCACCAGGACGGGCCGGTTGACCATGGGGACCAGCGGCTTGGGGCGCTGCAGCGTCAGGGGTTGCAGGCGCGTGCCCTCGCCTCCGGCCACCGCGACGACCTTCATGTGTCCAATCCTCTTGGTGGCGAAACCGCGTATCGGTCTGCCAACGACTTGCAGGCGACCATCTTACCAATGTGTCGTGCCCAGCCGGCCGCACATGACCGGGACCGACCGCCGATTTTGGTGAAGGCGGTATTTCTTCGAATCGTCAAAAAGTTGGACGGCCTAGATCGGCGGCCAGGGGAAGTTGCGCCGATCCCGCCGATGACGGGGATACCGGGGGTTGACCAGCAGGCGTTCCATGCGCAGGACCAAGGCTTCCCGCTCGGCCGCGGACAACAGCGACTCCAAGGCCCGACCGATTCGGGAGTCCGGATCCGCCACGCGGTCGCGGCAGGTCTCCAGGTCCGCCAGGTGTTCCGGTTCGATTGCTTGGCCGGCGAACTCCCAGGTCACGGTGCGCAGCTTGTACAGGCTGTGGAAGCAGATCCCGTGATCAATGGCCCAGAGGCGCGGCCCCTCGCCGACCAGGCAGTGGCCGCTCTTGCGATCCGCATTGTTGACCACCCAGTCGAAGACGGTCAGGCGCCGCAGCGCCGCCGCATGGCAGGCTTGGTATCGGACGGTGAAGTAGTGCTCCTCGGGATTGTGGGGAATGAAGAGCTGCACGCTGCCGGTACCGTGCTCGCCCTCGCGCAGGCAGGTGGGAGGCACCAGGCCCCAGCCCAGGGCCTCGGAGATCACGAACGCCGCCGTTTCCCGCTGGCAGAGGGTGCCGTACGGAAAATCGCCCAGGGGATTCTCGCCGTCGCGCGGCTTGTACACGCAGCGCAGGGATTGGCCGTTCAGGGTGATGTTGGCCAGGAAGCTGTAGTTGGAACTGTAGGGCAGGACCCCCTCGAGTTCCATGTCGCCCTGCTCCAGAATGGGCAGGATCAGGTCCGGCGCGGTTGGAACGGCCTCCGTGTCGGCCATGGGCGGACCACTCGTGTTCGGTGTCAGAGCACGATGGGATCGGCATGTCCGTTGGCGCGCGGGCAGAGGTGGCCGTCGGGATCGATCGGCTCATGGCACAACGGGCATACGGGCCGGCCGGCCTCGACCACCAGCAGGGCACGATCGCTGAAGGCCTGCAACTGTGAACTGTCGGCCCAGAAGCGGACCAGCATCAGGCGCGCCTCGTCATCCTCTTCCTCGTCGTCAACGAACTCTTCCTCTGTATCCGGGGGACGCACGCCCTGCATGAAGAGGGCAAACAGCTCCTCGGACTTCTCGTAGCCGAGACCCATCTGCGTGACGGAGAAGAGCGGCTCCAGCGGATGTTCCAGTTCCGCCATGGGAACCGAGGCGGGATCCGGTTCCGGCAGGTCCTCGATGTCCTGCAGAAGATTGGCGATGCTGGTGGCCAGGAGCGCCACCTGCTCCTTCTCCAACCGCAGCGTTACCAGCAGGTCGTCCTTGCGGCCCTGCATGTAGAAGACGCGCCGGCCCGGTGGCCCCTCGGTACCGGCCACGAGCGCATCCACCGGCTTCAGATCGTGATAGGGACGCTGCATCATGTGCAACCACCTTCCGGTTGTGCCTGTGCCTCATCGCGTTTGTCGGCGGGCGGCTTCAAATCCGGCAGCGGGCCGGCATCGTTGATGCGCAGGATGGCGCATCCCGCTTCGCGCAGGGCGACAATGGACACGGAGGTCGGGTCGATCATGATCCGCTGGAAGAGGTCAATGGGCGTGCCCAGGTAAAACGCCAGCACGGACTTGATCGGATCGCTGTGGCCGAACACCGCCACCACTTCGCCGGGATGATCGGCACGAATGGTCTCCACGGTGTCCACGAGGCGGTTCTGCATCTCGCGCAGGGTTTCGCCGCCCGGAAACCGGAATCGGCTGGGATGGTGCTGGACACGCTGCCATTCGGGGGTCTTGCCCAACTCCTTGAGCTTGCCGCCCTGCCATTCGCCGTAGTCCACCTCCAACAGGCCGGGATGGGTCCGCACCGGCAGGCTGCGGGCTTCCGCCAGCGGCGCCGCGGTCTCGCGGCACCGCTCGAGCGGACTGGAATAGATGGCTGCCACGGGGATGTCCGCCAGCCGCGCAACCATCGCCTGCGCCTGGCCGCGGCCCTTTGCGTTCAGGTGCACGCCGGGAGTCCGCCCGGCCAGCCGACCTTCCACCACATAGTCGTTCTCGCCATGCCGTACCAGCAGCAGGTGGGTCGTCAATTCAGCCATCGATGCCCGCCATTGCGCGTGCCAGGGCGGCGGCGCCCACCGGTCCGGCATCGTCGCCCAGGGCCGCCGCCACGATGTTGAAGCCCGGTTTGGCCATCAGGTTGCCGTAGGCGCTTTCGCGCACCAGGTTCAGCAGGCTGTCCTCCATCTTCTCGACCACGCCCCCGCCGAACACCACCATCTGGGGGTCGATGACATTGACCAAGGAGGCCGTCAGGAGGCCCAAGTGGCGGGCCATCTCCCGAACCTCCTCGACCACGAGCGGGTCGCCCCGCTTCCAGGCACGGTGAATGATGCCACTGGTGAGGCGCTTGCGCTTTTTCTTGGCGATCAGCTTGGTTATCGCACTCTTCTCGCCCGCGGCCAGTCGCTCTTCAATGCGTCGTTCCAGGGCACTGCGGCTGGCCAGTACCTCGGCACAGCCGCGGCTTCCGCAGGAACACAGCGGTCCGTCCACCTGCAGAATGGTGTGGCCCACTTCGCCCGCAATGAAACGCGGCCCCCGACGCAGCTCGCCGGACAACACAATCCCGCCGCCGATGCCGGTGCCGACGAAGACGCCGATGACATCCTGCATCCCGCGGGCAGCACCGGCCACAAATTCACCGTAGGTGCCGGCGTTGACATCGTTTTCCAGCGTGACCGGGATGCCCTTGAGTTCCCGACTCAGTTGGTCGGCAAGGGGAATCGGATGGTCCCAGGCAAGGTTGACGGCCCGGTGCACCACGCCGGTAGCCGGATCCGCGGGCCCCGGCACGCAGGCACCGACGGCAGCAATGCGTTTCAGACCGACCCCGGCCTTGTCGGCAGCCTTGCGAATGGTGGCTGCCATCTGCGGGACGATGGCCTCGGCACCCCCCCTTACGTCCGTGGCGGTTTTGACGCGGCTCGTCACCTGGTGGCCCGGTCCAACGATGGCAGCCATGATCTTGGTTCCGCCCAAGTCCACGGCTGCGGCCAGAGGGGATGTTTGGGACACGGCGGCATCCATGGCGCACGGAACCCTGCGCGATGGCCGGGCAACGACAGATTGATCAGCAGGAAGGCAAGTGTAGCACAGGGCGGCGGGGCCGAATTTGGCCTCCCGGCATGCCTGCCCCTATCATGCCCGCCCCCATCTCAAGGAGAAAGGGGGAGGAGCAAGTTGTGTCCATACGGGTCCACCAACTGACCAAGTCCTTCCGTACGCGGAGCAAGCAGGAAGGACTGACCGGCTCCTGGCGCGCGCTGTGGAAACCCGAATGGCGGCAGGTGCCGGCCATTCGCGACATCTCCTTCTTGATGGAACGCGGGGAGGCGTTGGGCTTCATAGGTCCCAACGGAGCCGGCAAGTCGACCACCATCAAGATCCTGTGCGGGATCCTGCACCCCGATGCCGGCACGGCCGAAGTGCTCGGGCATGTGCCCTGGCAGGACCGTCAGCAACTCTGCTACGAGATTGGGTCGGTGTTCGGACAGCGCCCCCAGCTCTGGTACCACCTGCCGCCCGTCGACTCCTTTCACGTGTACGGGGCCATTTACGGCCTGGACAGGGATGCCACGCGCCGGCGGGTGGACTTCCTGGTCGACGTCTTCGAACTGCAGCACCTTCTGCACACTCCGGTCCGCAAGCTGTCCCTGGGTCAGCGCATGCGGTGTGAAGTGGCCGTCTCCCTGCTGCATGCGCCAAAGCTCCTGCTGCTGGACGAACCCTCCATCGGTCTCGACATCGTGGCCAAGCAGCGCATTCGGGACACCATTCGCTACATGCGCGACGAGGAAGGCGTTGGCGTCCTGCTGACGTCCCACGATGCCGGCGACATTGAGGCCCTGTGCAACCGGGTCATCGTGATCAGCGACGGGCAGCTGATCTTCGACGACACGATGGACGAACTCAAGCGGCGCCATCTGACCGCCAAGCAGGTGAACGTGCGTTATCTGGAGGAGGGGGAGCGCAGCCTGCCAATGGCAGGGGTGGAGACGGTCGCGGCCGGACGCTACGGGATGCAGATCCGGTTTGATCCCCGCACCGTTGGCGTCGATGCCGTTATCTCGGGCCTGCATGGACTGGGCTCGATGGTTGACATCACGATTTCCGATCCGGACCTTGAGGACATCATCGGGACCATTTATGCAGAGAACGCTCTCGACCCGGATGCTGCTTAACCGGTACGGGGCGCTGTTCCGCATGCCGCTGGTGGAGAATCTGGCGGAGGTGGGGAACGTCGTCTCGGCGGTGCTGGTGATGACCATGTTCATGTGGGTCTTCGCCATGCTCTGGCAGGCCGTCTTTGCGGCCCAGGGGACGGACCTGATCGCGGGCCTGACCCTGAAGCACACGCTCTGGTACCTGCTGATGGCGGAGCTGGTCGTCCTGTCCAAGCCCCTGCTGGCAGAGGAGATTTCCGACTCCATCAAGACCGGCTCCATCGCCTACGACCTGATGCGGCCCCTGGACTTCGGCCTGTTTCACCTAAGCCGCTATGCCGGCCATGTGGCGTTCCGCGCCTGCGTGAACCTGCTGGCGGGCGGGGCGGTGGTCTGGCTGCTGGTCGGGCCGCCGCCGGCTTGGCAGGGCCTCTTCCCGGCGGTTCTGGCCCTGATGCTGTCCTGGGGACTGGAATTCTGCTTCGAGGCCCTGATCGGCCTGGCAGCCTTCTGGACCGAGGACATCAGCGCCTTCCGCTGGATCCACCAGAAGATCTCCTTCATTCTGGGCGGCCTGTTTCTGCCGCTGGACTTCTATCCGCCATGGCTGGCCGCCGTGGCCCGCGTTCTGCCGTTCGCCTCCATCATCTATGCGCCGGGACGCCTCTTTGTGGATCCGGCCGCCGGCCGCCTGCTGTCGACCCTTGCACTGCAGCTGGGTTGGCTGGTCGTGCTGGGGTTTGCCTTCCGGCTGTTGTCCGACCGGGCCCTGCGCCGCCTCACCATCAACGGAGGCTAGCCGTGGAGCGCAAACGGGGCCTGGGCTTTGTCGGCGCGCTGTGGCGCGTCAACCTGCTGTCCGCCATGGAATACCGGGTACCGTTCATCATGCAGCTCGGCGGCATGATGCTGAACAACGTCATCTACTTCGCCTTCTGGGTGCTGTTCTTCGATCGGTTCGAGGAAGTGCAGGGCTGGACGCTGCGGGACATGATGCTTCTGTTCGCGGTCGTGGCCTCGGGCCTGGGTTTGGCCATGATGCTGTTCGGCAACTGCCGCGCCATCGCCAGGATCGTGGCTGCCGGCGACCTGGATCGCTATCTGGCCTTACCGCGTCCGGTCCTGTTGCACGTGCTGGCCTCGCGCAGCTCGGTCCCGTCCATGGGCGACTTTGTGTTCGGACTAATCTGGTTCGTGCTGGCCGGCGACGTGACCGCGGCCCATGCGCTCCGCTTCCTGCTGGCGGTTGTGCTTTCGGCCTGCACCTTCACGGCCTCCCTGGTTCTGGCGAACAGCCTGGTGTTCTGGCTGAGGCGATCCGAACTCCTGGCCGATCATTTCCTGAACGCCATGATCACCTTCTCGCTCTACCCGGGAACGCTGTTCAACGGGGCCGCCCGGGTATTCCTGTTCACGGTGGTTCCGGCCGGGCTGACGGGCGCCTTGCCCGTGGAAATGCTGCGCGACTTCGACGCGGCCACACTGGGCTGGCTGTGTGCGGGCACTGCCGTTCTGGCCGCCTTCGCCCTCCTGGCCTTTCAGATTGGCCTGCGGCGGTACGAGAGCGGCAGTGCGATCGTGGTCCGTATCTGATGCACAGCGATTTCTGCCGTCGGCAGTCCATTGCACTCGGACATCGATTGTAAAACCCATTTGACCAGGTTTTGATAGCGTTTGGGATTGATATTGGAGCGGTTGTGTGCCTGCCGATCACCGCGCTTCATCTGGATATCCGGCGTGGATCCATCCCAAGGTGTGGCCGTCTGCGTTGATCCGCACGGCACAGATTTGCAGCATCTTGACTTCGACCTCGTCGTCCACATCCAACCGGTCCAGTCCCGATCCGAATCGGGGTCGATGGCCCCGGCGGTCTTCAGGGTGCAGGCCACGCTGCGCGTCAGGGCCTCCCCCTGAGCGCGTTCCTCCGGGTGTCGTCTGAATATCAGAGAATTTCTGACAGCGGATCCCGCCTGAAAGTCCCCAACGACGTTCTGTGCGGCCCCGCAACGGGGCTGTTGCCCCCAACTGCGAAACCCCCTTGCTCACACCATGGACGTTGCCCAGAGGCTGGGAATCGGGCCAATACAGAGTGTTGGGCGGCACACGGTTCGGTGCCGAACCCAGGCTGGTGCGGGCGGCTTGGCCTCGGGGAGCCTCGGGGATCGCCTAGAATGTAGGAAGCCCCGGCGCAGAGGCGGCCGAGGCTTCCCGTTCACGGGCGGTTGTGGACCCCGCCCCCGAACCAGCCGACAGGAGGACGAACTCCCATGGCCGAACGCAGTGTACACCGTACTATGAACACCGATACGTTCGAGGTCCTGCAGGCGGCGGGCTTCGACATCAAGCAGGCCACCGTGCTGGCCACGGCCATTCCCGACATCGAGCCGCCCCTGGACCGGCTGCGGGCCGAGCTGCGCGGGGAAATCCAGGAGTTGCGCGCCGAGATGGACGCCCGTTTCGCGGAGTTGCGGGCCGACATGGAGCGCCGGCTCAACACGCAGACTTGGACCATCGTGGGCACGCTGGTCGCCCTCGGCGCCCTGCTGACGGCCACCAACCTGTGGGGCTGAACAGGGACTCCGCGATCGTTCGCCTCTAGCACCTGTAGTCAAAGGCAGTGACAGGAAATAGCGTATCCGCCTGCGCGCTGTCGGGACGCGTCGACCTGGCCCAGATGTCGTCCAGGATCGACCGAGCTTCTCCGGCGTTGCAGTCGCTGTTCAAGGGCCGCAGGAGCACGGCTAGTGCAGAAATTCGACATTGAACGGCACGATGTGGAAGCATGCGGACATGAAGATTTACCGTGCCGCTGCGTTTGCGGCCAAGATTGGGGTTCACAAGAACACGGTCAAGGCGTGGAGTTTGAACGGCAAGCTGCCGGCTCGGCGCACCCCTTCCGGCCACCGCTACTACACGGACGCGGACGTGGATCGGTACTTCGGCGTGGAGCGGGCACAGGAACAGGGCCGCACCGCGGTCTACTGCCGCGTGTCCCGCCGGTCGCAGCGGGACGATCTGCGAGCCCAGCAGCAAGCGATGGAAGCCTTCTGCCTGGGGGCCGGCCTTGCCGTGGACGATTGGCTAACCGAGATCGGCGGCGGCCTGAACTTCAAGCGGCCGGTGTTCCGTGCGTTGATGGAACGGATTGAGAACCGCGAACTGGGTCTCCTGCTGGTCGCCCACCAGGATCGCCTCTGCCGTTTCGGGTTCGACTGGTTCGCGTACTTTGCCGAGACCCACGGCTGCGCGATCCGCGTGGCCAACCAGCCGTCCCTGTCGCCGCAGGCGGAATTGGTGGAGGATCTGATGGCCGTGGTCCATGCATTCTCCTGCCGCCTGCACGGGTTGCGCCGGTACCGGAAGCAGATACGCGAGGCCGTATCCGATGGCTAAGCCGGCGAAGGTCACGCGCATCCTGCACAGCCAGGGGCTGAACGCGTCCAAGTACAGCCGCCTGTCCGAGATGGCCGTCCTGTGCGGCCAGGTGCGGTCAGATGCCTGGCGCCGGTGCAGTGGGGTATCCACCGTCCGGCAATCCCCCTACGACGTGCGCGACACATGGATGACGGAGGGCTACGACTGGCACGGGTTGCCGGCGCGGCTGGGCAAGGCCGTGCTGACCGACGCGCTGGGCGACATGGCGGCGGCGCGGGAGGCGGCCAAGGTAAAGGTCAAGCGCGCCATCCGGCATCGCACCCGGAACGACGATGCCGAACGCAAACGCCTGTATTCGCTGCTCAAGCGGAATCTTTGGACCGAGGATCCCTTCCTGCACCGCCAGATGCGGAAGCAGTGGAGGGGCGGGCGTTCCCATGTGACGAACCAGATCGTGGCCGACAGCGGTTCCTACACCACGAAGGTTTGGAAGGGCCGGGCCTGGGTGTACCTGCAAGGCATGGAGAGAGGGCAACGCATCGCCATTCCACTCAAGGGCACCCACCTGCCATCCGGCACCCTGCGCATCCTCCTGCAACCCAACGGACAGGTGGCTGTCCACTACGCTGTGGACGAAACCGAGGTGTGCAGCACGCGCCCTTGCGGGGACGCCACCGTGGGCGTGGACAAGGGCTATACCGAAGCCTACACGGACAGCGACGGCGAGCGGCACGGCCAGGGTCTGGGCGACCTGCTGGCTGCGGAAAGCGATCACCAAAAGGTCAAGGGCCAAAAACGCAACCAGCTGCAGGCGGTGGCGGAGAAGCACGAGGCCAAGGGCCACCACCGCAAGGCCGACAACATTCGGCGGCACAACCTGGGTCGCAACAAGTGGAACCAACGCCAGCGTCAACACAAGAAGCAGGCGCGCAACCTGCTGTGCCAGGCTGCCCACGCCGTGGTCGACAAGGCGGACACCATCGCCTGCGAAGACCTGACGGCGCACATGAAGTCCGCCCGGTATCGCCACAGGGACACCAACCGCCGACTGAGCGGCTGGGTCAAGGGCGTGATGGCGGACACACTCACTTCAATATCTCGGCGCAGAGGTTCTGCGCCGGCATTGGTCAATCCGGCCTACACATCGCAAATCGACTCCCGCACGGGCCTGTTGCAGGGCCGTCGTCGCTGGGACCGGT
>JAPPAJ010000014.1 GCA_026705565.1 Caldilineaceae bacterium
TGGCGCTCCCCGTCGCTGTCCGTGTAGGCTTCGGTGTAGCCCTTGTCCACCCCCACCGTGGCCTCCCCGCAGGGACGCGTGCTGCAGACCTGTGTCTCGTCCACCGCGTAGTGGATTTCCACCTGTCCGTTGGCCCGCTGGAGGATGCGGAGGGTGCCGGAGGGCAGGTGTGTGCCCTTGAGCGGAATGGCGATGCGTTGGCCGCGTTCCAAACCCTGGAGGTACACCCAGGCCCGGTCGTGCCAGACCTTGGTGGTGTAGGAGCCCGCGTCGGCCACGATCTGGTTGGTCACATGGGACCGGCCGCCCCGCCACTGCTTCCGCATCTGCCGGTGTAGGAACGGGTCCTCGGTCCAGCGGTTCTGCTTGAGCAGGCTGTACAGATGCTCGCGTTCGGCCTTGTCGCCCCGGGTGCGGTGCCGGATGGCCTTCTTGACCGGCACCTTGGAAGCCTCCCGCGCCGCCGCGATGTCCCCCAGGGCATCGGCCAGCACAGCCTTGCCAAGACGCGCCGGGAGTTCATGCCAAGCATACCCCTCGGCCATCCAGGCATCGCGGATCTCGTAGGGAGATTGCAGGACCGTGGACACCCCGCTGCACCGCTGCCACGCATCCGCGCGCACCTGTCCGCACAGGACAGCAATCCGGGACAGACGATCGTACTTGGCCGCGTTCAGCCCCTGGCTGCGCAGGAGACGCGTGACCTTTTCAGCCATCGCTGGCGGCTTTCCGGATCTGCTTCCGGTACCGACGCAGGCCGGGCAGACGGCCGGAGAAGCTGTCGACCACGGCCATCAGGTCCTCGACCCACTCCGCCTGCGGGGACAGGCTGGGCTGGTTGACCACCCGGATCTCGCAGCCGTGGCTCTCGGCGAAGTACGCGAACCAGTCAAACCCGAACCGGCAGAGACGGTCCTCGTGGGCCAGCAGCAGGAGGCCCAGTTCGCGCTTCCCGATCCGTTCCATCAACGCACGGAACACGGGCCGCTGGAAGTCCAGGCCGCTGCCGATTTCGGTCAGCCACGCGTCCACCGCCAGGCCCGCCCCCAGGCAGAACGTCTCCATCGCCTGCTGCTGCGACCGCAGGTCGGCCCGTTGCGCACGGCTGGACACGCGGCAGTAGACCACGGTGCGCCCGGACCCGGGGGCACGCTCCACGCCGAAGTACCGATCGACGTCCGCCTCCGTGTAGTAGTGGTGGCCGGCGGGGGTGCGGCGGTCCGGCAACTTGCCGTTCAGGCTCCAGGCCTTGACCGTGTTCTTGTGCACCCCAATCTTGGCTGCGAACGCCGCCGCACGGTAAATCTTCATGCCACACGCTACCACATCATATCTTTCAGTGTCGATATGTTGTGCTAGACACATGCTCCGTTTGCGCGTCACTGAGCCAGTGACGCCCAAATTCGCGCCTGGATTGTGGCCGCCGGCGACGCCATCCCAAAACAGGCGGTACTCGGCTGTGGCCTACACCCTGGGTTGCGGATCCCTAGAAGTCACCTTGGGCAGCTTCAAGGGCAGGTCCAGAGGCAGGGGCCGCGGCTCCGACTGCGGATCGCGCTTGGCCCTGCTCACCCAAACCGTATCCACATTGGGTTCCAAGGCCGCATCAATCACCTGATCGACATCGTCGACCAGGACAAACTTCAGCTTGCGGCGAATGGCTTCCGGTATGTCGGACAGGTCCGCCTCGTTGCGTCGGGGCAGCAGAATGGTGGTCAGGCCCAGTCGTTCGGCGGCCAGGACCTTTTCCTTAATGCCTCCCACGGGCAACACCTTGCCGCGCAGGGTAATTTCCCCCGTCATGCCAACCTGCTTGCGCACCGGCCGCCGGGTCAACAGAGATGCCAGCGACGTGGCCATCGTAATGCCGGCACTCGGCCCGTCCTTGGGGATGGAACCAGCCGGAATGTGGACGTGAATGGAGTGGTTGGAGAACATGCCGGGTTCGATACCCAGATCGCGGGCACGGGAACGGATGAAGCTCAGGGCTGCCTGGCCGCTCTCCCGCATTACGTCCCCCAACTGGCCCGTAATCTGGAAGGCCTGTTCGCCAGGCATGATGATGGACTCAATGAACAGCACGTCGCCGCCGGTCATGGTCCATGCCAGGCCGGTGGCCACGCCCGGCATGTCAGTGCGGTGGGAGAGTTGCTCGCTGTGGTACTTGGGCTTGCCCAAATGCTCCATCACCTGGTTCTTGCGGATCCGCGTAATGCCTGAGCCGGAGCCGGTGGCAATGTCCGTGGCGGTCTTGCGGCAAAGCTTGGCGATGTTGCGCTCCAATTCGCGGACCCCGGCCTCGTTGGTATAGCCGCGCACGATGGTTTGCAGGGCACCTTTCGTGAAGCCGATTTCGTCCTCGTGCAGGCCGTTCTCCCGAACCTGGCGCGGCAGGAGGTAGTTCTGCGCGATCTTGACCTTCTCCTCCTCCGTGTAGCTGCTCAACTGGATGATTTCCATCCGATCGGCCAGGGCCGGCGGAATGGCCTCCACCATGTTGGCGGTCGTGATGAACATCACGTTGCTCAGGTCGAACGGCACGTCGAGGTAGTGGTCGTTGAACTCCCGGTTCTGCTCGGGATCCAGCACTTCCAGCAGGGCGCTGCTGGGATCGCCGCGAAAGTCCGAACCCAGCTTGTCCACCTCGTCCAGCATAAAGACGGGATTGTTGGTTCCGCACCGCCGCAGGTTCTGGATGATGCGACCCGGCATGGCCCCCACGTAGGTACGCCGGAAGCCCCTGATTTCGGCCTCGTCGCGCACGCCGCCCAACGCCAGGCGCACGAATTGCCGCTTCATGGCACGGGCAATGCTGATGCCCAGACTGGTCTTGCCCACGCCGGGCGGCCCCACAAAGCACAGGACCACCCCTTCGCGCTCCCTCCGGATCTTGTCCCACAGGTTCGTTTCCTCGTGCTGTTCGGACCGGCGGGTCTGGCGCAGCTTGCGCACCGCCAGATACTCGAGGATGCGGCTCTTGATGTCCGTCAGACCGTAGTGGTCCTCGTTGAGGACGCGGCGGGCCCGGCGCAGGTCCAGGCTGTCGGACGAACTGTTGTTCCAGGGCAGGCCGACCAGGGTTTCGATGTACGACTTGATCACGGAGTATTCGGCTGCCTGAATTGGCACCCGCCGCAGCCGGTTCAACTCGCGCGTTGCCTCCTCCGTGGCCGTCGGCGGCATGTTCGCCTCGGCGATGCTGGCCTCCAGTTCCTTGATGTCCACCATCTGGTCATCTTCGTCGCCGAGTTCCTTGTTGATGACCTTCATTTGTTCGCGCAGGAAGAACTCCCTTTGGGAGCGTTCCATCTCGCCCTGGGCCTGGGACTGGATCTGCTGTCCCAGCTCCATGATCTTGATTTCCTGGTCCAGGATGCCCAGCACGATGCGCATCTTCGCCGCCGTGCTGTCCTCGCCGAGGATTTGCATGCTCTGCTCCACGTCCATGGGCAGGCTGCCGGCAATCAGATAGGTGAACTGCAAGGGGGAGCGGGTGTCCAACGCCATCTCGGCCACTTCGCTGGGAGTCTGGCGGTCGAGTTCGGCATATTCCCGGTAGCGGGTGCGCAGCAGCCGCACCAGCGCCGTCATTTCCTCCCCTTCCTCAACCGTTTCCGGATGTGCTTCCACCTCCGCCCGCAGATACGGGTCCAGCTGGCTCCAGGAAGTGACCCGGACCCGGTCCAATGCCCGTACCAGCACGCGCAGGACACCGTCCGGAGCCCTCATCACCTTGTGGATGACCGCGACCACGCCGACACCGGAAATTTCGTCCGGGCCGGGTTCCTGGTCGTCGGACCGGGAGGCCACCAGCACAACATGGCGCTGGGTGGGCATGTTGTCGCGGATGATGCGCAGGCTGCGGGGCTGCCCCATGGTCAGGGGTATCCACATGTACGGATACACGACCAGACCCTGAAGGGGGATGACCGGCAAATCCTTCAGGTGGTCCGCCTCCCCCTCCGACACTTCGGGGTCGCCCAGATTCCTGATCTCATCCGATTCATACAGGACCTCTTCCTGATCCGAGTGGTTGTCTACCCGTTCGTCATCCATCTGGGGCCTGTCCACCTTCTGCGCCAGGCAAGCGGTTCCTGCCTTGGAAAAGCGAGTCTAGCACAGGGATTCGCCAGAAATCCGGCCCACAGCGAACCTTAACGGAACACATACACAGACCGCCGAACCGGTCCGCGAATCCAGCAGTCGGGGACACCGGATATGGGGCCGCGGCCTGGTTCGCAAACTATAATCGCGCGTTCCGCCGGCTCCTGTCCGTGTCCTTGAAATTGCTTCAGTCCATCCCCACCGCCGCGTTCCTGGACGCCCTCGCGTCCCGCGAACCCGTGCCGGGTGGCGGAACCGCCGCCGCCGTGACCGGTTCCCATGGGACAGCCTTGCTGTGCATGGTCCTGAATCTGACCGTAGGCCGCAGGCGGTTCCAGCGCCACGACGGGATCCTGCGGCCGATCCAGCAACGACTGGAGGCCAGCCGTTTGGAGTTGCTGAACATGGCCGATCAGGACGCCACCGCGTATGCCGAAGTGGACCGCTGCCTGAAGCTGTCGGCACACGATCCATCCGCACGGGCAGTCCGACGCGCGGAACTCGACCGAGCTCTGTACACGGCAGCCACCGTGCCCCTTCAGGTCGCGGACACCTGCAGGGGGGTGCTCGGCGACACCTGGGAAGTGGCAAACCGCGGCAACAGGACGGTGCTGTCCGATGTGATGGTAGGCACCCATCTGCTACTGGCAGCCGTTCGCAGCAGCAACGTCAATGTGCATGTCAACCTGTGCATGGCCACGCCCGGTGCGGAGCAACAAGCGCTGGCAGCCGACATCGCGGCCTGCATCAAGGATGCGGTCGGGTTCAGCAGTCACATCCTGAATCGTTGTACGGAACGCATGGATCAGTCTCGGTGACCGCCAAATCGCTCAAGAGCCGCGCGTTGGCCCGGTGCCTCCGACGCCGGACCGCGAAGGATGTGCGCGAATTCCAGGAACGCACTGGCCACGCGGCCACCATCGCGGCCGTGATGGTCGGGGACGATCAAGGTGCCCTGAACTATGCGCGCGCCCAAAGCAGGGCCAGCGCCAACACGGGCATCGGCTATCAACTTGTGCGACTACCGGGAGACTGCCGGATGGCAGACGCCATGGAGGCCATCGACCGGCTGAACCTTGCTGCGGAGATTACCGGCATCATCTTGCTGACACCCGTGCCGACCCATCTGAATCAGACTATGCTGCAATGGAGAATCGCACCTTCGAAAGATTTGGAGGGCGTGTCACCCGGCAACATGGGCCACCTGCTCGCCGATACCGGCATTTTCTTCACACCCCCCACCCCGGCTGCCGCCATGGCCCTGCTGGACAGCCTGGACCTTGAGTTGAGCGGTCAGCAGGCGGTGGTTGTGGGCCACAGCGCGATTGTCGGAAAACCACTGGCCATGCGCCTGCTCAACCGACGCTGTACGGTAACCATTGCCCACGCACACACCAGGAACTTGGCATCCCTCACCACGGGAGCCGACATCCTATGCGTGGCAGTAGGCAAGCCAGGTCTCATCACCGGCGATTATGTAAAAAAAGGTGCCGTGGTTCTTGACATCGGGACCACCTATGTCGGAAAGACGGTGCTGGGAGATTGCGATCCGGATTCAGTGGGTTCCAAGGCCGGTTGGTTGACTCCGGTACCGGGAGGCATTGGGCCCCTTACCACCATTATGCTTATGCGCAATGCCTACAGGGCTCTGGCCCGCCAGCTTGGAGAGGCGATTTGGACAGAATGGGATTGGCCATCCGTTGAGGAGTAGATTCGTTGATCATCCTTGGTTCCCAGTACCCACCACACTACGAGGAACCATACACAACCCCGAGTCCTTGCAGGCGAGCCGTCAGCCTGCCGGAACAACGACACCGGCTTGCCGGCCGTTGACTATCGACCCACCGATCCATAAACCTTCAACGGCTACCTGACTTTCTCCCAGCCCTCGAGATGGAATAAAGGCTGTCCAGTACACGCTCCGGGCTCTCCGCAATGTCCATCACGGCTACTGCAGCGACTCTGTTCCGTGCTCGACATGTGCATTGGGAGCCAAGGAGCCAGCCGAACCTGACCGGACTTCAACAATGAATTGCCGGAAACGGATTGCGCTCCCGGTCTCGTTGCAGTAGTAGGAACGAGCCCACCGATGGTGCGCCCCCCTACACAATCACCCGTACCGGGTTCTGGTTGGTCTTGGAAGCGACCATTGCAAAGGGCTCGTTGCCGCATGCAGACCCGGATCGAAAACAACGCAATCGGAACAGGCCCACTTGGCCAAGGCAATTGTATTCTGTTTTCAGTCGGGACCGAGTGAATAAATGTTAATGAAAATTATGAGTGCAACAGTCAGTCACCAATCCCCGTAACGAAATAAACCGACGGACCGACATTCTGTTGGGCACAATGCATTTCCTTATTTCATAAAATCCAGCGGCCGGCTTCATCTGGATAACAGAGCGGAACTCCTGAATCCGGGCGCGTCGCGTGGGGGATCAGGACCGACGGGGACCGGCGACAGATCCACGAGGAGGGTTTGGCCGGCTGTGGGCAAGCTGATACCACGCAGGCTTCCTGCAGTCCCTGCCCAGGCACGGACCCCATGCCACGACCACGGCGGCAGGCCCGCCTCTACGCCCCACCGGCCCGTGCGCGCTTGGCCGCGACGCCTCCGTGAGCATGTGCTCCCGGATCCGAGGACGAGTTCCGGTTTTTAAACACCCGCCCTGTTCCCAGGTGCCGCGCTCCCAATCAAATTACGGTTGCCCAGCCGGCTGGGCAACCTGCGGCATTCTCCGGCTCGCGCGTGGGGTATACTTGAATATATTGACCAGCCATCGAGGTCCTGCAACAGCCAAGTACCGTTCCTTTGGTTCGCGCCTGCCCTGAACTGAATGGTTGTGAACAGGCCAGCTACGCACTCCTCTCTTCCACAGCCCTCAACTCCTCCCCGAGGGTTGTCCGCCCGTTCCACTCCCCAGACAGTTCAGACCAGCGCCACCTAAATCGGCAAAGGCCGGCACCGCGCAACAGGCGCGATCCGCAGAACCCGGCTAACTCGGGAGCACATCCATGCACGGGTACTTTATTCGCAACCTACCGGGGAAATCGGTACGGGCCCTGGCACTCGCCCTGCTCTTACTGTTTACGGTAGGCGGATCCACAGTTTGGGCACAGGCTCCTGTCGGGTCGGGCTACTACGTCCGACACGGCGACACCGTGTACAGCATTGCCGTTCGCCACGGCATCACCGTGCAGCAACTGGCGAGCATCAATCCCGGTCTTCCGTCCCATGGGTACGTGCAAGCCGGAACCACGGTGAATGTACCCATTCCGGGGTTGATCGGACATACTCCATCCCAGTGCCCGCAGATGCACACCGTCAATCCCAACGAGACCCTGGCATGGATTGGAGGTGCCTACGGAGTCAATCCGACCGCGCTGGCGCAACTCAACAACCTTCCAGCCGGTGCCGCAGTCAATCCGGGCAACATTCTGTGCCTGCCGTCCTACGCGAGGCTGAACTACTCATGGCAAGGCACCGGACCCGCTCCGGCACCCGCGCCAGTCCCAGCAGCACCCGCCTATGTGTCTGCGCCACCGCCCAGTCCGGCCGCCCACGTCCCCGCGGGGCCGTGGAGTGCAAGCTACTACCACTATCAGCCTCCGGCCGCGTTGATCCTGACCCGAACGGATCAAGCGATCAACTTCAACTGGGGTCAGGGCAGTCCGGGACGGGGCGTGCATGCCGACTTGTTCAGCGTGGCCTGGACCAACACATTCCACTTCAATGGCCGGAACTACCGGTTCGTAGCGCTGTCGGACGATGGCGTACGGGTATGGGTGGGCAACACCCTTGTCATTGACGGCTGGGTACCCCAGGCGGCGACGCTCTACTTCAAGGACTACGCGCCGCCCGCCGGAGCCCACCTGGTCAGGGTCGAGTACTACGACTCGGGCTCTGCCGCCCAAATCATGGTGGACTGGGCTCCCAATTGAGGGACCTACCTTTGAGAACTCGCACAGTACCCAGTCGGTACCCTGACACTCAGGCTACAACCCAACCCGTCCCTCACGCCTCCGTAGGAGAGACACCGTGAACAGATACTCGAAACTCCCAGCCAAGTTCCTGTTGGTGTTGCTGGGCACCATCCTGATTGTTGTCGGCCTGACCTCAGTCTCGCTGGCAACCGAAACCGATTTTGAAAGCGGCTATTTCGATGTGGTCGAGGCTAGGTCCGGCCACGCATGGTTTTCAATCACCAGGGACTGTGACGATATAGACGAAAACTGCGCAGTGCAAGTCAAAGGAACGCCTACCACAGAGGGTGCCAACTATACGGAAAGATGGCGCAACGAACTCAGCAGCCAAGCTGTAACCGGCGTCACTCTCTGCACCAGCCCCAGTGGCGATGATCGGTACGAAAGATTCGAAAACTGCTGGGAAACCGTGAAGGGCGATTTCACCGTGGAGTGGCCCGTCATCAATCCTAATGACGACTTCGATATTACCCCGTACTGCAAGCGCGGCGACAGCGTGTGCGCCGAGGAATTGCGCGTCTGCTTCAACGCAGCCGACTGCGACCGCAACAGCTATGGCAGGAAGGACTGGACCCAAGAGGGAGAACTCTGGGACGAGGCGGGCTCGTGTCTACATGACGGCGACGAGGACGATGAAGATGTCTGGGAGTGCATCGACGATGCCCTCGACGACTGGCTCGATGACAACATGCGCAGCGGCGACGATTACAACGACCTGGACGACGAGGAAGAGGACACACGCGGCTTCACCCTGGAGGACTACGAAAACGACCTGGACGATGTCGGCAACCAGCCGTACACTCCTCGCACTCCTCGGCGACAGCCCACACCTGTGCCTCCGGCACCCGTGTACCAGCCCATATACCAACCTTCCCATCCTCCGGCACAGCCGCGCCACAGTGGCACGCTGTACCTTGATGCCGTATACGTCAACTATGGCGGCTACCTGGACACGGCCATTGGCTTGGGCGAGTGCAACACGGCGCAAGGCTGCATCAGGGTAATTGGTTCCGGCACGGGCATGTCCAGCCACCTGGGCCGTGTGTTCATCCAAATCACCGATCCCCAAACCAGATCGTGCCTCTCAGCCCAAGGAATCCCGTACTCCGGTCCGACGATGATGGAGTTTGACGATCCGGCACTCAAGGCGTGTGATTCGCGGATCGCCACAGCCAACGGCGCCTGCCCGACACGAGGCATCGGTGTCAAGGAAGAGCTGCTCCGCATGTACAACCTGGGCCTGCTCAGAGGTCTTCTGTCACCGGCCCACGCCCAAGTTCTTCGTTCGGAAGTGGATTCCGCACGGCGCCAGGCGGCAGACTGCCTGTGCCGGTCCGGATTCAGCAATCGGGACTTTGTGTCGGTTGCCGCAGGCAATCCCTGGGACTACAACGCGGACGCCCGGCAGCCGCTGCTCTGCCGAAGCTGATCCGTTGTCATTGAACGGGCAGGACTGGAAACAACTCCAGTCCTGCCCGTTTGGATTCAGCCGCCGGAGACGCCTACCCTCGACTGCAGTCTCGGTTTGGCCAAGGTTTGTGTTTGGATCCCCATTCGGATTCGGTACCGGCGTCCATAACGGCCATCGTCGTGCACGGCACCCAATCAGCTGGTCCAAAGCGGACTTGACTGTTCAATGGACTTTGTTCCAACGAACAGTCGAAAACCGGAGGGCAACTCAGGTCCGGCCACCCAGCACGGCTGCTCTAAACTCCGAGTTCCCAATGGGTGTGAGCAAGGTTGACTTTGCCTTCCTGAAGACTGCAGATATCTTCAATCCGAAAACGGTGAAACAAACGGTTCCCACTGTCCGGCATCTTCACCGAAGCCCGGTGTTGAGAGGAGTCCATTCCGCATCTACATCGCGCACCAACCGTTGTGCTGCCTCAATGCGTACCTGACCATCATTGGTCTTGGTCACGTGCAGAGCGATACAGGTGGCATCCTCCGCTTGTTCCAACTCCAGCAGCAGACTGCGTCCGTATTGCCGACGGTCAGCTTGGTCCTGGGCCTTCCGCAGACTGCGGTTGTACTTCAGCTCGAACACACAAGCCCTGCCACGGACAATGGCCGCCAAGTCGTACCGCCCGGACAGTTCGCGCCGTTCGGCTCGGGGCACCACCCCCATACCCAGAAAAATGCCATGTAGCGCGGCATGGTACGAGTATTCGTCCCCCATGATGTTGTAGGGAAACGCGTACAGGCAGTCCAACAGAATGTTCGGCAACTCTTGGTAGTTTCCCGCTTCCAGGCAGACCCGAAGCCGCCCAATGCCCGGAAGCTCATGGCCGACATGGGCACGCGCCAGATCCCGCAACACCGTCCGCGCAACTTCCCGGTTGGGCCAGCCCAACCTTGCAGGTTGGCCGTCCCGGGCGGGATGGTGTGTCAGGTAGCCACTCTGCAACATTAGCGACTTCAGGCCCGTCGCACGGTTGCTGTAGAAGTCCGCATCCAGTTCGTCCGGATCGTTGAATGGCATCGGATCCACAGCGGCCGGTTGCTGCCGCAACGCATCCACCAAGGACTTCGATACCCCTGAATCCGACCAGTGGGCCGGAAATCCGAGATGTTGAATCCGCTCCCGCCTTTGCGAAATGGTCAGATCGGTCAGGGTCCTGCACAGGGACCATGGGTTGTAGACTGCCGGACCTGCACCTTGCGGATTGAACCGGTAGCCGTTGTAGTTGATGCGGAGGGATTCTCGAAGTTCACCGGGGGACTGGTCCATCTCTTCTGCAACCACAGCGATGCAACCCGCCAACGGGGATCGGTCCAGGTCGATTTCGGTGAACCCGCAGACGGCTCCGCAATCCGCCTCCCAAGTACAGTCCTGCAGGTTGTTGAGGGCCGAGAACATCTCACCGTATGCCCGGCGCGTAATCCCGGTGATGAGAACCTTGTGCAGGTCCGCTTCACACTGCTTGAACAGGCGATAGAACTCGCGGAACAACTCGAAGAACGGCTCGACCTCGGCCGGATCGCGGCCCAGCAGCTTCAAGAGCGGAGTGTCGTACTCGTCTACCAGCACCACCGGGTTTCCCGACTGCGACTTGAGAGACTGGATCAACTGTTCAAGCATGACCTGGGGTGCATGCGGATAGCTCGTCGAATCCCGTAGGTGCATCAACTCGATTCCGGGATCCAGACCTCTCCTATACCAATGCAACGCCTGTTGCGCGACATGCTGCTTCAGCGACAACTCCATTCCGGCAGGGATGTTTCCCGTGACTGCACTCATGTCCAGCCGGATCACCGGCCGCCTCGGAGATTCCGCAAATGAAGACTCCCAGGATGTACCTGCAAACAACCGTTCGTCCGGCACCTTGGCGATTGGATGAGTGAACTCCACGAACGGGTCCCGGACATTCGGCCGGTCTCCCTGGTACATGCACTCAATGGTTGACAGCATCAGGGTCTTGCCGAAGCGACGCGGCCGCGCCAGAAACAGAAACTCACCCAAGTTCAGCAGTTGCGCAAGTTCGCCGGTCTTATCGACGTAGGCATGGCCCTCCCGCCGGATGCGCACATAGTCGGAGATTCCCGGTCGCAGCACAGGTTTGCCCTTATCCGGATATCGCTTCTGGTCCACGTCGGCTGGAGTCTCTCGCTCGGCTATGTCTGAATTCATCCACCACTGGCAATCTACCGCAGGAGTTGGTGGCAGGCTAGATTGTAGTCCGAGGACCGAGCAGCCCCACAGGGGTGGGGCTAACGCAAAGTCGCGATGTACGGAAACCGCGCCAGGTCCTCGTCCAGTGCAGTTTGACGGTCCTCGATGGGAGTGTTGAGAACCTGGAACAGCCGGGCCAGCCATGGACCAAGGTCCGATCCGCCCGGTGCCGTCCGTTCTTCCATGAACTGCAGGAAGATGTTCCCGGGCTCGAAGATCCCCGTGCCGTCGGCAAACAGACAGAACACGATCCGAACCAGGAACAGCTGCAGATCGTTGCCACCATAGCCGGACTCCTTCAGGGCATCGTGCAAACGGGCCACCAGCTCGGAGGCTTCGATGTTGGCCGGATCCTGATCCCTGAACGCCCGGCGCTGCACCCCGATGATGAACCCGAACGTCTCAACGTGCTGAGGCAGATCGGCGAGGGTGAAGCACGTCTCCTCCCTCTAGTCGCGGTCGAGGAGCTCGAACCTCTGGAAGTCGCAGAGAAGTTGATAGCGAGGCTGGTCCCGTTCCGGCAAGGCGTCGAAGTAGGTTCCAGCTTGGACTCGGGCCGCCTCCAGATCGCGCCCTGCACTCTTCTGTTCGACCAGCAAGACTCCCGGCCAAAACAGGTCGATGAAACCGCTTGAGTTGTTGAGGCGCGTTACATGCTTCTCGTAACGCGTTACGGTCCGCCACCGGACGCCGAAGATCCCGAAGAACCCGTCGTAGAAGCTTTGAGTTTCGCCCTTTTCATAGGTTGCATCGGCCCACTCGCACGAAGATGGCTGTCCGCACCCGGATCTCATTCCACGACAAACGCATACCAACTCATCCGACCCAAGTACTGGAAATGCAACAAAAGAACCCGCACCGGTTGGTGCGGGTTCCCTGTGTGGACTACTGTGAAACCTGCATTAGCCGCAGGCCTGGTCGCTCCACTGTTGCTCCAAGACCGTGGCTGGACTCATCGGCAACCGGGTCAACCGCATGCCGGTGGCGTCCGCAATGGCGTTGCCAATGGCCGCCGCCGGAGGCACGATCGGAACCTCGCCCACGCCCCTGACCCCGTACGGATGTCCGGGGTTGGGAACCTCAATCATCAGCGTCTCGACCATGGGCAGGTCAAGTGCGGTCGGCATCCGATAGTCCAGAAGACTGGCATTCACCAGATGGCCGTCGTCGCTGTAGATGTACTCCTCGTTGAGCGCCCAGCCGATGCCCTGCACCACGCCGCCCTGGATCTGGCCTTCGGCGTAACTGGGATGGATGGCCATCCCCACGTCCTGGATGGCCGTGTAGTTTAGGATTTGCACCTTGCCGGTTTCCACGTCCACCTCCACATCGACGATGTGGGTGGAAAACGCCGGACCTGGCTGTGGGGGAGAGACAGAGGTGCTGGCCACCACGGGGGTTGAGTTGGAAGCCAGTTCGCCCGCAACCTCGACGAAGTTCGCCGACTTGCCGTTGTGGGAGAACACGCCGTCCTTCAACTCGACACTGCCCTCTTCGACCTCCCAAACCTCGGCGATTTTCTCGCACATCTGCTGGCCCAGCTTCTGACCAAGATCCCAGGCTGCATAGCCGGTCGCGAACGTCACGCGGCTGCCGCCGGTGCCGTCGTTGTAGCCGACCGCGTCGGTGTCCACGACCTGTGGATTGATCATGTCGGAGGAGATGCCCAGCGATTCCGCCAACTGCATGGCAATCGAGGCGCGGGTACCGCCGATGTCCGTCGAACCTTCCATCAGGTTGACCATGCCGTCGGCCGCAACAGAGGCCGACATGCTGGAGCGACCGCCGCCGTTGAACCAGAAGCCGGAGGCCACGCCGCGTCCCCGATGCTTGCCCTCAAGCGGGGTCGCGTAATGGGGATGGTCGATGGCGGATTCCACCGTTTCCTTGAAGCCGATGCGATGGTAGATCGGACCGTCGGGACGACGATCGCCTTCCTCCGCCGCATTCAGCAGTCGGAATTCCAGGGGATCCATGCCCACCTTCTTGGCCAGTTCGTCGATGACGCACTCCGACGCAAAAGCGGCATTGGTGCCGCCCGGAGCCCGGTAGGCCCCGGTCTTGGGCTTGTTGACCAGAACGTCGTAACCGTCAATCCGCACGTTCGTGTGCTTATAGGGCGCCAGGATGACCCCGGCCCCTGCACCCACGGGCGATCCGGGGACGGCTCCGGCCTCGTAGATCAGCGAGGCTTCGCTGGCAGTGAGGCGGCCGTCGCTGGTGGCTCCCATCTTGACCTTGACCACCGAACCCGAGGTCGGACCGGTGGCTTGCAGCACTTCCGTGCGCGACATGGTGATCTTCACGGGCCGACCGCCACTCATGCGGGAGAGCACAGCCGCCGGCAGATCCGTGTAGCAGGTGAACTTGCCGCCAAAGCCGCCGCCAATCTCCATTGGCGTCACCTTGACCTGGGACAGCTCCAGCTTCAATAGGCTGGCCAGCTGTTCGCGAATCTGGAATGCACCCTGGGTGGCGGTCCATACCTCGACTCGGCCGTCTTTGCGCCAGACGCATGTGGAGGAATGGGGTTCGATGTAGCCCTGGTGGACCATTGCTGTGTGGAAGATGCGATCCACGATGTGGTCCGCTTCGGCAAATCCGGCTTCGATATCCCCGAACTCGTAGCGGAAATGCGAAGCTACATTGGTTGGCTCGGTCCCTTCCTCTCCCATCGAAGTGGTGCGCAGGCCGTCCCAGAGAATGGGCGCGTCCGATTCCATTGCCTCTTCGATATCCAGTACCGGTTCAAGCAGTTCGTACTCGACCTCAATCAGTTCGATGGCGTCCAGGGCCGTCTGCAACTCGGTGGCCGCCACAGCCGCCACGGGGTGGCCGTGGAACAATACCTTGTCGCGGGCCATGACATTGGCGCTGAGATAGTCCTGAGCCACCGAGTCCTCGCCCATCTCCACAATTTCGTGGGACACGGCCGGCAGGTCGGCTCCGGTCATGACGGCCGTGACGCCGGGCAGGGCGGCCGCTTTGTCGGTGTTGACGCCCTTGATCACGGCATGGGCATGGGGGCTGCGCTTGATGGCGCCGTGCAACATGCCGGTGAGGCGGACGTCGGCTCCGTACTTGGCCGCGCCGGTGACCTTGTCGACACCATCGTGGCGGATGGGGCGCGTGCCGATAACCTTGTATTCAGAATTGGCCATGGATGAATCCTCGGTGTGAAACAGGGTTGTTGAAAATGGCTTGAGGAACGATACAGGACTTGATGGGACGGGAAGCGGGGAATGTTCAGGCCGGCGCGGACCAACTGGCCGTGGCCTGCACCGCCTGTCTGATGTTTGCCAAACTGTTGTCCGTGGGCAGCGTACAGTCGGCACCCACCATGAAGTTGCGATTCCCGACATCGTCAAGGACGGTGTGCACAGCCTTCTCGATGTCGTCGAGGCTGCCTTCCACAATCACGCCGCGGTCGTGCAGGCCGCCGACCACCGGCCGCTTGAATTGCGCCAGGCCCTCGGCCATGCTCCAGTTGCTCTTGGCTGCCGCCCAGTTGACCGCGTTGGCGGGATAATCGGTGTAGTGCTCCAACCGCACGTCGTCCTTGCAGATGTGCAGCAGATTGAACTCGGCCTTGCCGTCGATCGCCTCCAGCACTGTCAGGTCGCAGGGCTTGAGGTCGGACAGGAACTGTTCCTCACTGAAGCGATCACGCTCACCGCCCTGGGCCGAGAAATAGATGCCGTCCGTACCGCAGTCGAGTAGGGCGAGACTGAACTCGGCCAGACTCTCGGCGATCACCTTAAGTCCGTGCGCCACGGCCACCGGATCCTCCTGGTAATGGTCCGTAACCAAGCCGCCGGTGGCGTGGTTGCCTTCCCCGAACGGTCCGAACACAGTGGTCACCGTCAGGCACTGCCCGTCCACAGCTTCAACAATGGCGCGGGTTTCCTCAAGCATGGCCTGGAAGAACGGGGATGAAAGCGGTACCGGCCGCAAACGTTCCCAGTCCGCCGGTTCCTTGATGTCGAACTCGGTTTGGTAGGGATGCTCGTTGAAGATTTTGAGGAAGTCCACATCCGTCTCGGCCAGGTAGTCCATGTGGGACTTGACCGAAGCGGTTCCGTGCTTGGACCCTTCCGGGAAATGGAACCAGAAACTGGCGGGAACCCGGTCCGGTTGTTCACCGGCCAGGACGGCGCGAACTCGCTCTGTCTTGTTCATGCGGGAGGATGCAACGATGGAACAAACCGCCGAGTCGGCCATTGCACGGCCATGCCCGCGATGGTACGCGGAACTCTCGACAGTCAATTGTAGCACCGTGGCATGTGACGACCTTCTCCTTGCCTCCTTCGGCCCAATGCCGGTTTGTTGGGCTTGGTTCGGAGTGGCCCAGCAGGTCGTAAGGAGGTCCTCACCCAAACAGCCGTGTCCTGCGCCCATGCCGCGCGGTACGCCGGCCGGCACGGACGGTTGCAAGCCGGGTACAATGATCCCGCTTGCAAGGGAGGCGACCGATGGCCATCACCAAACCTTGGACAGTACCGGAGGAACCGCTCACGGCCAAACCGGTTCCCTCGGTGGATCTGTCCCAGCCCATCCCTTCCTGGAACACGCCGGAATACCCCGCCGAATGGCCCAGGAGCGACGAGATGTCAGTGGCCCCAAGACACGTCGTCATCCTGCATTACCTGTACAGTGCCTTGTCCACCCTCCTGAGAAGGCGCGGTCGCCCCTTTGCCGTCAACCAGGAAATCGGGCTCCACTTTATCGACGCCCGCGGCCAGGCACAGCGGTGTGATCCGGACCTGATCATCATGCCCTTCCCCAACACCGGGAGGGGTTCCCTGCGCCGCCAGGACATGCCCTGTCCACCGGACTGTGTCATCGAGGTTGCATCCCAGTCCACTGCAGACAACGACTTGGGGATCAAGAAGACATGGTATGCCTGGATGGGCATCCGCGAGTACTGGATCCTGGATCCGGTCGACTCCAACGGCCCTGCCCACTTCGAACGCGGCGTGCTGCTGCCCGACGGCCCCCTGATGGGCTGGCGGCTGGAGCAGAGCCGCTACGAGCCGCTGGAAACATTCTGGGACGCGGCCGCACGCACATGGACCGCGTACTCGCCGGTCCTGGACTGTGACATTCTCCTCTCGCAGGAACTGCACAGGGAGGAAACCGACGGTGGCTACCGGATTCTGGATCCCGAGACGGGCGAGCCACTGGCCAGTAGCAGCGAGAAGGATGAACTACTGGCGGAGAAGGATGTCCACCTGGAACAACAGCGGCAACGATTGGAGGACCAAGGCACTGAAGTCGCTGCCTTCATCATCGACCTCGCGAGGTTTCGCTATGGGGATTCGGTTGCGGAACAACTACAGGAACTGATGCAGCGGAGTTCCGCTCCAATGCCTGCGCGGCAGATGGTACAGGCTTGGATGGCAACCCCGTCCACCGAAGAATTCCTCGATGCGGCAAGCCGATATTTCAGAATGTTCCGCACGGATCCGTAGGGAACCCCTCACCGCCATTCGGGATCAGGTGTGCCATGCAGGCCTGTGCCGGGCTTGCCGGAGTTGTCAATACGGCGCTGCGTTGGGCCTGCACTCTCCCCGCCAATGAAATTTTTTGAGGCGGATGCTGGGTCTGGAACCTGCACGCCAGAATACCGGGTTCCCGAGGGGAGGAAATCCGAGTGCGTGCCGTTGGGCTCAGGAACGACAACAATCGGCAACCCCGAAGGCGACTCTGGT
>JAPPAJ010000230.1 GCA_026705565.1 Caldilineaceae bacterium
TGGTGGTGCCGTGGCGGATGTAGCCGTGCGTGACGCCTTCGACGTAGCCCAGCCCCAGGGGCAGGAGGAGCTGGGTGCGCTCCAGGGCCTGGCACTGGCTCTTCTCGTCGACGCACAGGACCAGGGCATGGTCGGGCGGGTTGAGGTAGAGGCCGACGATGTCGCGGACCTTCTCGGTGAAGAAGGGATCGGTGGAGAGTTGGAAGTGCTTCTGGCGGTGGGGTTGGAGGTGGAACGCGGTCCAGAGGCGCTGGACCGTGGACTTCGAGACCCCGGTGGCTTCGGCCATGGAACGACAGGTCCAGTGCGTACTGCCGTCGGGAGGCCGGGTCTCGAGCGTCTTCTGCAACAGCGTAATAACGGTGTTGAGAAGGCAGCATCGTACGAACCAATGCGTACGATGCAACCGTACATCAATTGGAACGCCTAAGGATCACATAATCCAGCCATGCCCGTTTCCGTCTTGAGGCATGGCTTGCAAGCGATGTGTTGGTGCCTGGCTGCGCTCATCTTCCGACCAGTTCAGATCCTGGGCTCCGCTAAGAACCTATGCAACGCGGTGGCCAGATCCCACCCAAAGGCGCGGGCTGATTCAGGGGTGACCATCTCGCCGTCGACGTTGGCATAGGGAATCTCCACAACAGAACTGGCCAGGACCCCGGGAAGTGCTTCGCCCCAGCGCTCCGAGGTCTTTCGGGGTCCGTAATCGACATTCCACTCATCTCCGTAGGCGAGGTTATTGCTCACCCGATAGGGCAAGGGCCCAGTGCGGGTCTGCTCCAAGATGGCACAAAAGCGCTCCACGCGCCGCCAGTTTTCCCGGTCGGGCCCCCCCACAAAGTGGATGCGCTCGTGGGAGCCACCCCTGATGGCGGGGCAGTGAAAATCCAGGATGAAGCGGAGTTTTCCTTCGCTCCAGGGCGGAACGCGCTTTTTGACTGCCTGCACCGTTGGGTAAATGCTTCCCTCTCCGTAGTCTTCCCAGTGATCGTAGGGTCTGCGCCTTTTGCCTTGGTCTCCTTCCTCCACGCCGTCCTTGTCCATGAAGGGGATTACGAGAAACTCGATGTGTTCCCGCAGCCATGCGCCCGGTTCCGACTGGGTCAATACCGCTTCCAACATCCCTTCCATGCTGTACGTCGCTATCGCCTCGCAAGCGTGGTGCCGACCAATCAGCAGAACCCGGTGGTCAGGGGATCCATCCAGATGTCCCAGATGTAGCATTTCCACGTCCCGTCCCCGCTTGGTGCGACATAGAGTGCCTATCCTGAGATTAGGGTGGCGGGAAAACCGAGCCAGAAAGGCCTGCAAGTGGGCTTCCAGATACGGGATCGTGAACGAAAAGTGCACGGAGTCCGCCTGGGGAGGGAATGTGAAGGTAAAGCTCTGTCCCTGAACTGCTTCTGCCCCGAGCCAAGACCAGTGTCTGCCATCGTCGACACTCACGGCCGGACCCCGCACCCCAATGGCATCGCTGGCCGTAAAGCGAAATTCCAGAGTGCGGCCGGCGGCTCCCCTGATGCGGAAGTACCAGTAGAACCAGTTGACGAAGGTGTCGCGCAAATCCTGATGCAGGGAAATCAAATCACCATCCACCGCATCGACAACGATATTGCCGCCCGGAAAATCGCTGTCAATGATCGGATCAGTTCTGCTCATAGCTGTTCCTCCGGTGTAACAAGATCCCACAGCACGGAGACGACAAAGGCAACTGGATCTGTGGACGGTGCAGGGACTATCCGCGGATACCGGTCAGGGTGACGCCCTGCACGAAGTGGCGTTGGAAGAAGGCGAAGACCAACAGGACAGGGACCACCATCACGGTCGAGGCAGCCATCAGTTGGTTGTATAACGAATTCATGTAGGGTAGGCCCCGGAAACTGTGTAGTCCGAGGGCCACAGTGCGAAGCCGTTCATCGGTCAGGAAGATCATGGGTCCCATGAAGTCATTCCAGCTGGCCTGAAAGCTGAAAATCGCCACGGTGGCCAGGGCCGGCTTGGCCAGAGGCAGGACAATCCGCCACAGGATGTCCAGTTCCGAACAGCCATCGATGCGCGCCGCATCGGTCAAGTCATCGGGAATGCCCAGGAAGAACTGGCGCAGCAGGAAGAGGTAGAAGGGAGAACCAAAAAACGCTGGCACCATTAGCGGGGCAAAGGTATTGATCCAGTGTAGTTGGTGAAAGAGCAGGTAGGTGGGGATAAGCCGGACAATGCCGGGAAGCATCAACATACTCAGCAGCGAGGCGAATAACAGGTCGCGCCCCCAAAACCGAAACCGCGCAAATCCGTAGGCCGCCAGTACATTGGACATCAAGTCGCCGACGATCACCACGGCGGTCACATACAGGGTATTCCTGAAATAAAGTCCGAAAGGCAGGAATGTCAAGGCTGCGGGGTAGTTTTCCCAGGCGAAAGGATTGGGTATCCAGGATGGGGGAAAGGAGACAACCTGCGCCATGGTCTGCAGGGAAGCCGAGATCATCCAAACCAAGGGCAGGATCATGGCAAGCGCCCCAATCAGAGCGATCAGGTGCCAGGCTACAGTGGAAAGCCGACGCCGAACCAATACCCAGCGAATGTTGCCGACCATCTAGAATCGCCCTCCCGTCCTGCCTTCGTAATAGACCCAGGATCTTGATGTCTTCAAGATAAGAAAGGTCAGCAGCAACACCAGAATAAACAGCATCCAGGCGGTGGCCGAGGCATAACCCATCTTGAAGTAGCGAAAAGCGTTGTCATAAATCAGAAGGGAAATATAGTAGGTGGAATTGACCGGCCCGCCTCTGGTCATGATGAAAGGCGCATTGAAAGCTTGGAACGAGGCGATCAGGCCCATGACCAAGTGAAAGAACAGCGTTGGCGTCATCATCGGCAAGGTGATGGCAAAAAAACGGCGCAACGCCCTGGCGCCGTCAATTTCGGCCGCTTCATACAGATGCTCCGGCACGCCTTGTAACCCCGCCAGATAAAGCACCATACCAGTGCCGATGCTCCAAAGGCTCATCAGGATCAGGCCGGGTGTGGCCCAATCCGGATCAATCAGCCACCCGGGTCCTTTGACGCCAAAAAGGCTGATGAAATAGTTAACCAGGCCTACACTGGGGTTGAGGATCACCAGCCAGATCACCGCTGAGGCGACGGTGGGCACGACACTGGGCACGTAAAACGCCGTGCGGTAGATGTAGGCTCCTTTGATCCTGTTCAGCAACAGGGCAACGGCAAAAGCCAGGCCAATCCCGAGGGGTACCGATACCAGCACATAGTACGCCGTGATCCCGAAGGACTGTGCCACCAATTCCTCGGTGAACGCCTTCCGGTAGTTGGCCAGACCCGTCCACTTGGGTTCCGTTATGATGCTGTACTTGGTGAAACTGAAAAACAGTGCGGCCAGGATTGGGCCCAGATTGAAGATGAGCATGCCCAAAACAGCAGGGCAAATAAAGAGAAGACCGTACAGTGCTTCCCTACGCTGCATTGACCGATTTCTTGACAGCGTTGAGGTTGCGTACCTCATAGAACCGACCCAACCTATCTTCCCTCGCCCCCGACGCATGGCACGGGAGCCGGCTTAGTGCGTGCAGAACAGTGTCTTGCCGAGCCCTTCTCGCGGGTCAGCCGTACAACCTCCAGCCCGGGATGTGGCCCCTAATCATTGCAGGCGGAACGGGTTCCCTCGACCGGGATGTTGGCGACATCTCCCCAAGAGAACCCGTTTCACTCCATATCCTCATCCCTTCGCAGCAGGAAGGGATTTTGGCGGATTAGGCCTCAGCCCACCACTCGTCCAGCATTTCCTGAAGCCTGACACCTATTTCGGCGACAGCTTCCGCTGGAGTCTTGCGGTGATAGTAGACCTCTTCCAAGGAAGTTCTCATGACATCACCAACTTCATTCCAAACTGGGAACGAATTCCTGTACACTTTGGTGCGCTCGGTTGCCTCTTCGACCACAGGCCAAAACGAAGCCGTCTGGTACGCTGGCGTCTCCGAGCATGCCTTGAGGGGATGTGCCTGAAGCTGCGCCGTCATAAACTTGCAGCTTCCCTCCAGATCATAGGTGAGCCATTTGAGCAGTTGCCAGGCTGCGTCTGGTTCCTTGGTTCCCCTTGGCATGGCATAACCCCAACTGTAGTTATAACTGCCTACCCAAGGGCTGTCGTTGTTCACGGGACTGACCGCGGACAGGTAATCGAGGTCAGGTGCCTGATCCTTGACGTAGAAGTAATTCCAGCCGCCGCTAAACTGGATACTTTGCAACCCGGAATAGAAGGGGTTGGTCTCAAAGGCGGAAGTGGTACTCTGCCAAGCGGCTACCTTTTCAATGCCACCCTGAGCTTCCATTACGTCAAACATAAACTGTACGGACTCTACGGTTAGCTCATTGTCGATCAAGGACGTTTGGCCATCATCACTGATCATGGGAGCATCATTGCAGGCCATGTAGTGTCTGAAACCATCCGGACCGCCGTACAAGGTGCAACCCAGGCGTTTGATCTCATCATCCTCAAAGACCACAAGCTTGGCAATCGCATCCAGCATCTCAGTCCAGGTCGACGGAGGATTCTCCGGATCGAGACCGACATCCTCAAAGTCGGCAGGAATGTAGAACATGAGATTTTGAGCACCACCCATAGTGTTGGGCAGTACCCATACATTGCCTTCTCGCTGCATTGCCTCGGCTTCGGGCCCATAATACTGATCCAGCGAGATGCCCGAGTCCGCCATCCTTTCTGTCAAGGGCAGAAGGGCCTCCGCTCTGACAAAAGGAGCCATGTCGTGCTGGGCCAGCATAGTGACATCGGGCGGTGTACCCGCCGTGATCGATGCCAGCAGTTTCTCCAGACGCTGCCCCCAGGGTTGCAGCGTAGCTTCCACCGTGATATGAGGATACGCGGCCATGAAGTCTGCGATCTGGGTGTCCATCAACGGAACACGACCACCTCCCCAGTGGTGCCACATTCTGACTGTAACCGCCTCGGGAGCAGCTGCATCTTCTGTAGCAACCTGTGTTACCGGGACGGGCTGGCATGCCGCCAGGCCGACCCCCACTCCAGCCATCAATGTCGTATGCAGAAATTGACGCCGGGACAAACCGTGTTGCTTCCTCATGGCTGCCTTCTCCTTGAAGAGGACCTCTTCAATTTGGTGAAATCACCAAAAGCATGGTATGGGGATTGTACCCATTCCTGAAACGGGGGCAAGTCGCGAAAATCCATCCCATTGCCCATTGCCCTGCGAGCATTGATTGCGCGTGGAAAACCGCCCGATACCAGGCTGGCAGGCATTGAACAACTTAGGTGCGGAAGCATGCCACCACGAACCGGGGAGGGATCCAACCAATGCGCAGCCAACGCAACCCCCAATCGACGATACCGGCGTTTGCGGACCCGGGGAACGGGTTCCCGAGGATCACGCCCTGCGTTCGATCAAAGCCTTGGTGGACTGGCTCTCGCCCTCGTTCGACGCCATATACGCCAAGACGCGCCGTCCCTCCCTGCAGCCGGGCGATGGTTGAAGGCTTTCCCCTGATCGCGCCTGCCCGGTGTGCAGCGAACGCTTCTGTGCTGGCACAACTGCCGCTGCAGATCCGCGACCCTCTCCTGCAGGGTGGCGTTGTCGGTTTCCAGCGCGGCCAAGCGGCGGGGCGGCTCGGAGGGGGTCGGGGCGGGCATCTCGGGACCCGCACCCGCAACAGGGCAGGGCGGAGACGGTGAACGCGGGTCGGTACAACTTGTGGCACATCCGGGCACGCGTGTCGGCCCCGACCGTAGGGATCTCCGTCAGGTCGTCAAGGACCCTCAATAGGGGTACCTGAATTAGTTACCGTTGACCCGCAGCCTGACTACGTCCATAGCCAAGTTCGCCATATGGCGCAGGCACGCTTCCCGGTGCTCCCGGAGCGCCAGCGGTCATAATACGTACGCCGCATACCCAGCTTGACTGCCCCAGGCAGATCCAAGTCCAAGGCCAAACCTCGGCACCCTGTCCGATGCGAGACAACATCCTGCTGCAAACCGACAGCTACAAACAGACGCACTGGCGCATGTATCCGCCTGGCACCACCGAAATAGAGTCCTACATGGAGGCACGCCAGGGCGGGGAATACCGCCATGTCGTGTTCTTCGGTCTCCAGTATCTGCTCAAGCGATACCTGGCCGGTGTCCGGGTCACGGCGGAGCAAATTCAACAAGGCGACGAGTTCTGCCAAGCCCATTTCGGACAGGACGTGTGGCCCCGTGCCGGCTGGCAGCACATCCTTGACCACCATGACGGTCGCCTACCCGTGGAAATACGCGCCGTGCGCGAGGGCCTGCGCGTACCAACCGGCCAAGTCCTGCTAACCATCCGCAATACGGATCCCGCGTGTTACTGGCTGACCAACCACTTGGAAACCATGCTGGTGCAGGTCTGGTACCCGACGACCATTGCCTCGCTGGATCGCATACAGCACGACATCCTGCATAAGGCGGCCGAGCAGTCCGGCGATCCGGCCGGCGTGCCATTCCAGTTGCATGATTTCGGGTATCGCGGCTCCACATCCGAGGAATCCGCCGCGCTCGGCGCCGCGGCCCACCTGCTGCATTTCCGGGGCACCGACACCCTGGCAGGCTGTCGTCTGCTGCAGGAGTACTACGGAGCCGGCATGCCCGGGTTTTCCGTGCCCGCCGCGGAACATTCCACCATCACGGCCTGGGGCCCGGAGGGCGAAGCAGACGCCTTTGCCCACATCCTGGAAGCCTATCCTTCCGGCATCGTTAGTGTCGTCAGCGATTCCTGGGACATCCGGCGTGCGTGCCGGGAATTGTGGGGGGCGGCGCTGCGGGACCAAGTGTTGGAGCGTTCCGGCACCGTGGTGGTGCGCCCCGACAGCGGCGATCCTGTCCTGACGGTACTGGAATGCCTGAATTTGCTGGGCGAGGCCTTCGGTGCCCCTCGTAATGCCAAGGGCTATCGCCTACTTCCGGACCACATCCGCCTAATTCAGGGCGATGGCATCACACGGGAGAGTCTGCCCCTCATCGTGAGGGCACTGCTGGAGGCCGGGTGGAGTACCGACAACGTGGTGTTCGGGTCCGGCGGCGGCCTGTTGCAGGAATGCACCCGGGATACCCTCCGCATCGCCATGAAGTGCTGCCATGCCGTCGTGAACGGAGAGGAACGGGACGTGTACAAGCAACCGGTCACGGATCCCCACAAGCACAGCCGAGGCGGCCGCCTGGCCCTGGTGCAAGACGCCTCCACCGGTACTTTGCACACTGTGCGCGCCGAACAGCTTCGGGATTCGGATCACAACCTGCTGGAACCCGTGTTTCGCGATGGTGAGATCCTGCGCGACATGACGTGGGACGAGGTGCTGGCCCAGGTGGCGGAGTTCCGAGGCCCGTGAACCAAGGACCACGGAGTTGCCACGGACCGGGCACCGGCCCCGGGTTCGGAACTGTCTTGGCCCCATACAATTGAGCTTCATCGCCGGTTCCGGCCTCAGGATCGACAGACTGACAGAGAGAAGAGCCTCATGGCCCTGCGCACCATTGACACGGACATTCATGCCGTGGTGCCTGCGTCCAGCATCGAACCGCGCCTGCCCCAGCCCTGGAAACTTCGGTTCTCAATGGGTGATCGCGGCCCCGGTTCCCTGGGCTATTGGAACCCCAACGGTGTGATGCGGCGCGATGCAGTGGCGCCGGATGGCCGCCGGGTGGAGGGTGATCCCCACTTGTTGGCGCGGCATTTCTTTGATGTCCATGACCTGGAATTCGGCATCCTCAACTTTACGGGTCCGGCCCTGAATCTGGGCCTGTCCCCGGATCCCATGTACGCGGCGGCCGTGGCCACGGCCGCCAACGATGCCGTCGTGGAAGAGTGGCTACCGGTGGACAATCGCTTCTACGGCTCGATCACCGTCACACCCAACAATCCCGAGGCTGCGGCCGCGGAGATTCGCCGTTTGGGCCATGAGGAACGCATGCCCCAGGTCCTGATGGTGTCCGGTGCCCGCATGCCCATGGGCCAAGCCTGGTTCCATCCCATCTACGAAGCCTGTGCGGAGGTGGGCAAACCCATCGCCATTCATCCGGGCTCCGAGGGCGTGGGGATCTCAGGGCCCCCTACCGCTGTGGGCTATCCCACCAACTATCTGGAATGGCACACGGATCTGGTGGGCAGCTACATCGGGCATCTGGTCAGCATGGTGACGGAAGGGGTATTCGTCAAGTACCCGGACCTGAAATTCGTCCTGATTGAGGGCGGGGTGTCCTGGCTGCCGCCCATTCTCTGGCGTTTGGACAAGAACTGGAAAGCCCTGCGTCAGACAGCCCCTTGGCTGGAACGTCCACCCAGTGAATATGTCTACGAACATGTCCTTCTGACTACCCAACCGATTGAGGAACCGGAACCCATCGGTTTCCTCCATCAAATGCTGGCCATGTTCCCAGCCGAACACATGCTCATGTTCGCCACCGACTTCCCCCATTGGGACAACGACATGCCCGATTTCACGGCCCGTCTCATTCCCGAACACCTGCGTCGAAACGTGATGAGCGAAACGGCACGACGGCTGTATCGTCTGCCTGCACCGACCGCCATGTCCGAAAAATCCGGGCCTGCGTTGCTTCAGGCTTAGGAACAGCAGGGGCTTTATGCTGCCAGCTGGAAGGGTGCGACCCTGTTTCGTTCTCGTTGATGCAGGTATCTGCCCACTGTCGCCGGACCGGCTTCCATTGACCTGGAAGCCGGCTCTGCACAGTGCGGCTGGGGTGTGGGCGAGAACCCGCTTCAGCCTTGCGCCGGCCTACCCGTCCGGTTTCCGTCAAACGCGGAAGGGATTGGTCCAGGCGCGCCGTTCCTGGTGATCGATGGCCGTGAGCCGGGCGTAGGGTCCTTTGATCGCCTTCAGATCCAACTCCGCCGAGGTGAAATCGGCGTCCTGGACAATGCTGGAGCCGGCGGCCCCTCGGCCGGTCAAGTACATGGCGCGGACTGGCGATGTCCGCACGGCCAGCATGCCGCTGCCCGGCTTGGAGGTGACTTCCAGGAATTCCGGTCCCTGGCTGGAATAGAAATGCCCGGCGTGCAACGCCGCGAGCAGGTCCGCAGGTTCCGGTGTGGAACTGCGCACCATTACCCAATTGCGGCAAGAGTCGGGACGGACCGAGTTGAAGTGGGCATCATCAGTGGCGATGATCTGGTAGTAGCGTTCCTGGCTGAGGAGGCGGTCGATGTAGCCGGTGCTGTCCCCCTTGCCGTTACCGACCGTGCAGGCGGTGTTGAAGATCTCTATGGCTTGGGCGGATGGCACAGAGAGGATGTCCTGATCGGTCAGGTCGTACCAGGCCGGATGGGCGGCCGCCACATAAGCCCCGGCCGCGGCGGCCCGGTCCGCCAGTTGCGGACCGGTTTCATTGGCTCCCGTGGGCGCGAAGTCGGGTGGGAGCCCGACCGCCAGAATATGCCACTCGTCTCCCAAGCTGGTTGCCGGCGCGTGCAGCTCGGCTCCGAGGATGGTGGTGAAGTCGTCGGTGCGGTACGGGGTCGTGTCCGTGATGGGGAATTGATACCGCTCCCGAAAATGATCCGTGAGACTGATGAAGTCATAGCCATGTGCCCGGTAGTGGGCGCACACCTCCGCAGGACTCGTGCGGCCGTCGGATCTTGTGGAATGGGTATGCAAATTGCCTCGGTACCAGTTGCCGGACAAGCCGAAGGGAAGGTCTTGCAAGGTGAAACTCCTGGTTTCCATTCGCGGCGGGGCTGATAACGCCTATTTTATTTCAGTGGCGATCGCAAGCGTTGTTGCCACAAGAAACCCCAAACACAGCAAACGCAGCCTCGACTCCAGTATCGCCAACAGCCTGAGGGCGCTGGCTGTTGGCGATGCAACCTGCCGGATCCGGACTCCTGCGGGTTCGGTGCGCGTTGACTGTTCCACGGCCCCCAGGGGCTTCGCCATGGCGAAGCCCCTGGGGGCCCAGCCAATGCGGGACAGGCAGTCCGGGTGGCCACTACCGGCGGTGCACGAAATCACTTGGTCCTACGGTCGTGCTTGTTCAGTTTGAAGTGCTGCCGATGGTAACGGCAGGAGCGGACCATCCACTGGTGATGGCTTTCGCATGGTGGCGTGTGGCAACCTGAAACCATCCCTTGCAGTCAACCACAGGAGGGCACAACATGAGGCGGGACGTAATGCTGGACAGGGACATCCTGAAGGCTTTGCACGACCATGAGGAGGACCGTCCCCTACTGGATCTGCGGACAGTCTTCGGCATTCCGAACGCAATGTTAGCGACGAACAGGACCGTCTCCTGCTGGCACGCGCGGAAGCGCAACCGAAGTGGTTGGACGAGGAAGGACTGGTCGAGGCCGATCCTTTCCACACCATGCCGGCCGGTGAGTGGCACCACTCCCGACCAATGGAGCGAGGTCCGCGGGCTCCCTGCCAATACATGGTGCGCCTGAGCTGGCGGGGCACACTGTTGACATCCATCAGGGGCCGCCTGCTCCTCAAGGTCCCGGCTTGGCCGTGGCTGGTCGGTGGTCCGATCTGGCTGTGGCGACTGCAGCTTGCTGCCGAGGCATGGGCCAACAACCCTCCAGACTGAAAAATCCGGCAGTAAGCATCGAAATTGCGGCCTCCGTTTGCGGTGCAGAAAGTGCATCCGGGTCCTGCTGTACCTTCTGCGTATGAATCTGCACTAAATGGCTAATTCGCGCTTGTATCTGTGTTGTTGCATCTGAATCTGTTAGCATGTCCCCCAATGCACTTGGTTCCGCCTGGAGGGCCGCGGTCCCCCATGTCCAGCCTGCCCATCGGCTATCAGTACGTCATCGACGCCTACGACCTGCTGTTGTCGCCCCTGGCCCGTCCGGGGCGGACGGGCTCTGTACGCTTCGTGGCCGGCGAGCAGCCCGAGGTGTACCGCACGCGGGTCCTGTATCCGCAGTCTCTGTGGCCGGGGGACAACATCCTGGATCACCTGCGCGTCGCCCTTCGACACGAGGGGATTCAGCCCGGCGTAATGCAGGCCCTGGCGGGCAAGGTGGACATGCCCCGCCTCCTGGTGGACGATGCCAAGGGGGACGTGCAGCCCTTCCATCGCCGCCTGGCCTTCCTGCACACGTTCGTGACGGGGGAGGACGTGCCGTTGCCCCCCGTGGAGGACCAAAGGTACGCGGACGTGGCCAACCCCCGTTTGCAGTTCACCATGGCCAGTGGCGACCGGAACCCGCGGTACCGCGTCCGCAACAACCTCCTTGGGACCCTACACCTCGATTGCCTCGATGGTTACCCTGGCTTCCGGTCACGGAGGTGCTCGAACCAGACCTTGTAGGTGAATACCAGTTGCTTTCGAGATTCCGACAAGGGGATTGCCTCTTTGGGTTCCGACCAGCCACTCCCTTTGGGGAGTTCGTGGATGGAGGAGGCGAATTGTGCGTATTCAGCCTCTCGGCCAACGATGGCACGTCCCCTGTGGCTGGCGGCTTGGGGGGAGTAGTGAAGAATGGTGCCTACATGTCCGTGCAAACTCTTTCCAGAGAGAAACCGCCCCACTGGCTTCCCAATGGATATGATCCTTGCATTGGGCTTGGCAATCAACCTGAGCTCTTTCTCGAAGAGCGGATACCAATCTTCGTACTTCGCGGGATTGCCTGCGGCTTTGGCCTTGGTCGGCATGGTCCCTTTGGCCAAGTCCGTGACATGGTAGGTTTCCCCACTCCGACAGAGGTAGTTCCTTGCACAGAAGTGCAGGATGAAGTCCTCTGTCGAATTGCAGAAATTCCTGAAACCTTCATCTATCAGCCTCTGGGCCTCGTCCTTGGATCTCGCTCCCATTGAAGAGGGTTCCATGGCAACCAGGACGAAATCCACCGGTCCGCTCGGTTCTACGGTTGGCAGGTATACGCTTTCCACACTCCAACGTTTTTCATCCCGTGCAACTTGCCGGCGGAATTTTTCCTCCAGCTTTGCGTATTTCTGTTCGAATGTCATCGTAGTCTGCTTTGAATCCCAATTTCTGGATGGACACCGGCCGGACCCTTGGAGAATCCCGAACCTCCCGCTGGGCATGGTTTGTGCCTCGGTCGGCCGCGTCCCGCCATGCCATTCGCAGCGGCTGGCCTCTGGACCCAAGATCCTGTGCTTTCCGGTCAGGAGGCGGAATCCTCAGGAACGCGCCGGTCCCCAACCAACCAGAACAGAGCCGCCGCAGACAGTGCCAGCAGGGACCAGAACTGAAACGGCCGGCCTGGACCCAGCGCGGCCAGTGCGTTGCCGGCTGCCGGCGCCACTGCCCCGCCCAACTGCATGCCTACCATGGACAGCCCCATGGCGCTGCCGGCGTAGGCCGGTCCCACTCCCTCGCTCTCCATCAGGCGGGTGATCATGATGCTCATGAAGGCATCGCGCATGAGGCCGGCCAGCACCATCACGGCAAACACGGACTGATTGGCCACCAGCGGAATGGCAAACGTGGCCAGGGACATTGAAATGGAGCCGGCCAGCATGAAGAACCGTCGATGGCCGCTGCGATCAGACCACACCGAGAAGGGGAGGGTAGCCACCAAACTGGCCACATGGAACAGCGAGACGGCCAAATCGGCCCGCGGGCCCGCCCAGCCCACATTGCGCAGGAACAGCGGCACATAGCCCAGCATGCTGTTGACACATGCGCCGTAGCCGAAGTTGGCCAAGGTCATCAGGCGTATGTCCCGCAGCTTGGCGACGTGCTGCAGCCCCGCCGTGAAATTGTGGCCGGCGGCATGTTCCGCCACCCGGTCCACACCGGTACGCTTGGGAATGAAAAGCCAAACACAACCGAACAAAATACCCAGGCTGCCGAACAGCGCCAGGACCATGCGCCAACCACCCAGCCACGGGGAGAGGTAGGTGGCCGCCGTGATGGCGCCCAGCATGAATCCGGATGCCATGCCGACGGACACGCCGGCGTTGGAGATGCTCAGCTGCCGTCGGGGGAAGATCTGGGCTCCGGCCTTGTGCAGGTTCAGGGGAATCAGGTTGATGAACGGCCCCGTCAGAAAGGAACAGGCCAGCAGCCAGCCGAACTCCGGGACCAGGCCGCGCGCCATGCCGAACAGCCCGGTGCCTACGCAGGCCACCACCAAGGAGGTCCGCGCGCCGTAGCGGTCGCTCAGTGTGCCGCCCAGCACCGAGGAGACCACCCCGGTCAGGACATCGGCGCCCCAAATCAGGCCGGTCTGGAGGAGACTGAGCTCCAGCTGTTCCCTGATCTCCGGCAGCATGACCGCCAGGGCCATGCGCGGAGCCGCCGTGGCCAGGCCGGCGGTTCCGATCATCAGGGCCCAGAGGGCCCACTTGCCGGTGTTGGACACACCGGGTTGATGCGGCGAAGCGGAAATGTCAGTCGATCAGAATGGTCGGACCCAGTGGCCAAGCGCCTGCCCGGGCGCCGTAGACCGAGAATCCGCGGGGGGAGCCGGTACCCGTCGAGTCGAGCCGGAGGTCCAGGTCGCTTGTGCCGGGCTCAAAGTTGAGAGCCGCCAGACGCTCGCCGCGAACGGACACTCGCTGCAGGTAGCCATGGGAGCCGGGCTCCATCCCCCGATGGTGGCTCAGCACGCCGCGTGCATCGGCCGGATCGTCGGACAGTTCCCAGGTATCAACCTTCACATCCTGCAGGTATACGTCCACCGTTGTGGGGAACTGCCGGTCCTGCATGGTTTGCGGCGAATGCGACCGCCAGTTGCGCGGCGGCCAGGAAAGCTTCTCCATGCCGGAGGCGCGGGAACCCAACTCGCACAGGAACTCCAGGCCGTTAACGGCGCTCAGCGTGGTCGGGAGCCGGATCCGATAGGAGACCGAACCGGGACCGTTGCCGGCCAACTTGCCTCCGGCATCCCCCCGGCTGGTGATGGGCCAGCTGGCCTGCACATAGTCCAGCGGATCCCAGGTCACGCGCGTGCGCTCGTCCAAGGACCCCGGCTCCTCGCCTCCAGCCTCGGCCCACACCTCAACATTGACATAGTTCCGGTGCAGAACGGTTCCTTCCGGGCTGCACAGCCGCAGGGCCACGGTCAATAGGCCGGCGGTGCCCGGCACGGAGAATGAGACCGGTTCCGGACTGGACACCACACCGAAACGGCGCGGTGCCACCGGCATGGTGCCGGAAGCCCACGTGCGCGTGTAGCCCAGGCTGTCGGTGAAGACGGCTTCCCACTCCAACGCGGCCTGTGCCAGTTCGGGCCCCCAGTTCGAGACAAACCCCCAAGCCGCGAAGTTGCCGCGCGGCCTGACCGTCTGACAGGGCGGACAGTCCAGGCCGGCAAACAACGGTGCGTTCAGATCCGCAACCGACATGTCGGGCACGAGGGCATCGTAGCCGAAGACCTTGCCGCTCCGATCGTACTTGGCAAAACCGTTGTGCTCCCATTCGATGTCGGTCAGCTCGGTATAGACGTAGCCGCAGATCTTGTCGTGCCGACGCAGGTCGGTGGTCAGGTACTTGAAGCACCAGGAGATGTCCATGTCGCCCATGGCGGCGGAGATGCCGCCATACTCGCTGTTCATCAGCGGCTGGGTGTCCTGCACGTTGCCTTCGCCGATGTAGTTGAAGTCGGAGCCCGGATGCGTGCGGTCAACCACGTTTTGCACATGGGCGCGGGCCGCGGCCCAGTCGTTGATATAGAAGTGCCAGGAATTGACGTCGGTCTCGACATGGTCGTAGTTGCAGGGCGAGTTGTCCTCCACCAGCCGGGTCGGGTCCAGGGCGCGCGCCTGGTTCACGAGGCTGCGCACCCATTCCTGTCCATCCCTGGTGTCCAGTTTGGACAGGCCCCACGTCTCGTTGAAGATGACCCAGAGCATGATGGAGGGATGGTTGAAGTCCCGCTCCATCATGCCGGCCACGGTTTCCTCGCAGATCCGTCGCATGGCAGGGGAATCCAGATCCGGGCTGGGCATGTCATAGTGGATGATGACGCCCAGCCGGTCGGCCCAGTAGTAGTACCGGGGATCGTTGATCTTGATGTGGCAGCGCAGCATGTTCAGGCCCATGGCGCGCGCCAGTTCCATGTCGCCGCGTATGACATCGTCGGACGGATAGGTGTAGAGACCATCGGGATGGAACGCCTGATCCAGGGCCCCTGCCAGGTAGATTGGATCGCCATTGAGATAGATGTACTCGTACTCGTTGTTCCCGTGTTTCCCGCGGCCGATCTCGCGCATGCCGAAATAGGTGTGGACCATGTCGGCGGCACCGTCCACGGATGTCAGGGCAACATCAACGTCATGGAGGAAGGGATCGTCCGGCGACCACAGCCGGGCCTCGGGGATGTCGAGCATCAGATCGTGGCTGGAGACATTGCCCTCGCCAGTTATCGGCAGCGACAGCGCCTCAAACAATCCCTGCGGCGAGGACAATGCCAACTCAAGCTCGGTCCCTTCGGAAGCCGCGACCCGGATCTCGGCCCGCGCCTGCCCATTGCGAATGTCCGGGCTGAACCGCACCGACTGCACATGGGCCGCCGGCCGACCCTCGAGCCAGACGGTCTGCCAGATGCCGCTGCTGTGCGTGTACCATCGCGGCACCTGCTTGCCCACCAGTGTGGCCGCATCCGCGATGTCGTAGGCCCGGACCGTCACGCTCACCGTCTCTCCCGGCGCGGCCAATCCTGCCAAGTTGGCCTCGAAGGGCAGGAAACCGTTGTTGTTTTCCGCCACCAGGCGGCCGTTGACCCAGACCCGCGCGCTCCAGTCCACGGCCCCGAAGTGGAGCACGGGATCGAGGCCGGTCCACTCGGCCGGAATGGTGACCTCCCGCTCGTACCAGCCGGCACCCTTGTAGTCCGTCCGGCCCTGGCCGGACAGACGGCTTTCCCATGGAAAGGGAACCGTGATCGTGGCTCCGGACCGTGACACGGTGCCCGTTTGGTGCCAGCGAAGCTGTTCGCCATAGGCCATCGCGTCAAAGCTGAAGTGCCAGGTGCCGTTGAGGTTCAGCCAGGCGTGGCGGCGGAAGTCGGGACGGGGATGTTCGGGTCTGGGAATGGTCATGGGGGAAAGGAACAAGGGCGATCCTGCGGACCGCCGGCGGGTGGGAAAAAGCCGGATGGTTCCGGTGGATTAGGATGTGGCGAAAGGGGCAGGGATTGGGTGAGCCATATGCGGATTAGGACGGTCAAAGCCATCTATCCACGCTGGAACAGGCCGCTGTCGAATGCCTGGCAGTCGCACTTCTGGCAAATCGTGGTAGTGGTCACCACGGAATGTGGACGCACCGGGTACGGCTACGGTGGAGGGGGCGAGCCTGCCGTGCAAGTCGTCAACAGCCACCTGAGCCGCTTCCTGAAGGGGCGCACACTTGAAGGGGTGGACGACATCCGAGCAGCGTGGCAGGCATTGTATCGCGCCTCGTTGCCGTACGGTCGCGGAGGCATTGCCATGATGGCCCTGAGCGGCGTGGATCTGGCGTTGTGGGATCTGTTGGGCCGTGCCCGGAATCAACCCGTATGCGAACTCCTGGACGGCGGGAGAGCACGCGGCGTACGTGCCTATGCCTCCGGCCTTGCATTCGAAACCTATCGCGACATGGGTTTTGAGGCGGTGAAGGTTTTTCACCACTGGCGGGAACCGGCCGATTACGACCGAACCGAAGCCTTGATCGCCAGAGCCAGGGAGGTGATGGGACCCGACGCCCTGGTCATGTTGGACTGCTACATGAGCTGGAACGCGGAGATCGCCGTGGAGATGCGGGAGCGCCTGGCACCCTACAACGTGTACTGGTTCGAGGATATCCTTACGCCCGACCACAAGCGCGAGCTGGCGAAACTCAAGCCGAGGTTGGCTCCGGTGCTTTCCGCCGGCGGCGAGCATGAATTCACGCTGGACGGGTACAAAGCCCTGGCCAGAGCCGATTCTTTGGACATCTGGCAGCCCGACGTGACATGGTGCGGTGGTCTGACCGGAGCTTTGGCCATCCTGGAACTGGCGGATAGGGAAGGCATCCCCGTATGCCTGCATCGAGGAGGCGAACCATGGGGCTTGCATCTGATTTCCGCCTCGAACTGCCTTGACTTGGCGGAACTTGTGGGTCCGGACCGGCGGGATGGAACCGTTCAGGCCTGGGAGGGATTCCCCGAACTGGTGGACGGACGGCTCCATGTTGCCGACCGGTCCGGCTTCGGAGTGGAACCCGATCCCGTCTTGCTGGCCTGAACATTGTCGGAAGACAGCTCGCGGAATGTCCTAAAATCGTGGATATGGACCACATCACGAAACCCATCCCGGGCATGGACACAGCCGTCAAGCCGGACACCTCCGTAGCCGTGCCGGCGCGGGAAAACGGCCTGACAACCAAGACCGGTACTGCCACGCCCCTGTCCCCCTCGACGGCAGGGCCCAAGGGCGGCACCGTCTCCCATGCCTGGTGGGACCACATCAAGGCGCTCGACCACTACGACCCCAACTACCCCTACGACC
>JAPPAJ010000213.1 GCA_026705565.1 Caldilineaceae bacterium
TCAATAATGAGTTCGTATGGCTTGCCTTCATGAGGCAGGTGGCACACATCCATCACGTCGTACCTGATGTCCAAACCCCGCTCTGCAGCGATCTCTCTGGCTTTGTCAATGGCATCAGGTATCACATCGATACCATGCACCTGGTATCCTAACTCAGCCAAGAAACAAGAGCCCGGACCAGTCCCACACCCTAGATCCAGAACTCGCGCTCCCGCATTCACATTCAATCGTGGAAGAGTCTCGGTCAGGAAGGACTTGGAGGAGAATTCACTGAAGCCGAGACCTCCATATAGTTCGTCTCTTGACATCAGTCCTTTGGCCTTCACTATGGAGTAGTCTGCCAGATGCTCGTGATAGAAGTATTTTTGCTTCATGATTCCTCAATTGTACCACCCGTGACCGATCAGAACACTACGCATCAGTCCGGATCCACCTTATTTTTCCCGTTTCGTGGTCCAAAGATTGGGGCTCACCATATGGTTTTGAGGGCTAGACGACATCAAAGAAAACAGAGAAAGCTGAACAATATGCTGTCGCTGATAGTGCTGTTTGACCAAGTGTACCATTGCTCCCATTTTGATCTAGGCTATGGTTTGGACATTTTTGAGGCCTGAATCGTATTGCCAAATCGGTTGGGAGGATGGCCTTTGGGGGCTGGTCGGCTCCGGTTCGAGAGGAGGTGCGCGCAACCACAGGCGTTCCGGCGGAATGCGGTGGTGGCCGGCCGCGGCATTGGCGGCATTTCGGCCTGCGGGCGACCGGCAGGGCAACCGAAAAGTCGCGCTCAGGTCAGGATCGGAGTCAGGATTCAGGGTTGGCGTCCGATGCGGTCGCGCAGCAGTCCCATGGACACATCCGGTTCAAATGGTTGCTGAAAGGTCTTAACCATGTTCAGGGCGGCCCGGTGCAGGATGGCCATGACGGCGGGGGCGTGGCCCCTGCGCAGGAGGCAGTCATCCTCCCGGAACTGGACGTCCAGGGTGCGGTGCAGGCCGTTCCCGCGCCCGGAGGGCCCCCGCCAGTGGCCGCGGACCAGCGCCAGCAGGGCCTCCGCCTTCGGGGATCGGCTCGAGATGTAGTAGCGGACGGAGCGCTGCCGGCGCCCGCGGGGTCCGGTGCGCTCCGCCTGCACCCGGACCAGGCTGCGCAGGTCGGGCCAGGTCTTGGGGTCCGCGACCCACTCGCCGAGGCCGGGGCCGCTCAGGACCGTACAGGTGCGCCGCTCGCGGCGGCCGCCGTTGCGCTCGACGGTCTCGCAGCGGTCCTCCGCCTGCGGTGCGAAGGTGCCCCGCTCGGCCTCGTCGAAGACCGCCTTCACCTCCCGATGGAGGGTCGGCTGGTTGCGCTTGACGGCCAGCACGTAGTCGGCGCCGGCCTCCCGCAACGCCTGCACGATGGCCGTCTGGCAGCCGGCGGCGTCGATCGTGACCACGGCCTCCTCCAGGTGGATGCGGTCGAGCAGGCGGGGGATGGCCGTAATCTCGTTGCTCTTGGCGTCGCACGGCTCCTGGGCCAGGGTGAGCCCCTCCCGCACCAGGAAGGCGCTCACCATGTGCAGGGGGCGGAGGCCGTCGGCCCGGTCGCCCCCAGGGGCAGCCACTGTCGGAACCAGGCCCGGTGGTCGCGCGTGAAGGCGGCCACGGCCGCCATGTTGTCGGCGCCCCCGGCCAGGGCCACCAGCAGCGTGCCCAGGAGCACGGCTTGGGGGTAGCGCACCCCGCGCCGGTCGCGCGGGTCGGGCAGCAGGGCCAGGCGGTCGGCGAAGGCGCACAGGACCTCCAAGAGCTTGGGGTCTTGACATGCGACAATGTATTCCATGAGGGCAACCGTGGGTCCCGTGAGGTATTAACGTCACCCCATAAGACGCACGGCGGCCCTCTTTGTTGCATCCCGGGCGGGTGGGAAACGACCGCCGATGCGGACAACCTGTGCCGGGTTAACCCGAAATCCGCGTTTTTCTGTTCCGTGCCAACCCGTCGTCCAAAGGCATCGCACGGGTCTTCGTCAGCCCTGATTCACCCTCACCCCGCGACTTTTCGGTTGCCCTGCTGATGTAGCGGATCTGCATAGCTACGAAAGTTGATGGTGACAGATGGTAGCATTAGGCTATGCTGAGCAAAGCCCACCGGCTACTTGAACGGTGGAAGTGACTCTCAAGGAGAATCCGATGTTGTTCCGTAACCGCAAGGTGAGAAGTAACGACAGAGAGAGCGTACATGTCCATGTATCTCCGCGTGGAGAGTTGCGTGTGAGCGCGGATGAGGTTTTTGCAACGGAAAGTGTACAGAAACTTGTGGAACAGGTATCGAAGATAAGGACCGAATATACCGTGCGGAAGAGAATTCAAGACAAATCTGCAAGTGACCAACCAGGCAATCAACACCTGTAGTTTGCGAAAGCTTCATCCCATGGACTTTGGTCAATTGCTCATACCTTTGCTAAGCGGTTACCTGTTGCCAACCCTCTCAAACTTCTTCCGATACAGATTTGAAAGACTCTCGGGCTACCACTTGCTATTTTGGTCCGCATTCACTGGTGTTCTTCTTCTTGTTACGGCGTTGTTAGTGAAATCATATGTCAATTCCCGTTTGTGGAATTTGGATACATACGGAAGTTTGCCGATTTTCGAACTTGCGCCAGTAGAGCATTTTCTCTGTGCAATCGCAAGTCTGATGTTCATATTATTTGGAAATGTGCTGTGTAGCAAGCGCCGCGCGGCTTACGTGGAGCTGATAAGGAGTGGCAGCGATATCGAGCTGTTGTTGGCCGATGCACTGAACAATCATACCATGGTGGAACTAACCACAAAAAGTAGAAAGGTATATGCGGGAATTGTTGTTGAGTGCAATTTACCCACACGGAAAGATTCGGGAGTTGGGATTGTTCCCATGCTGAGTGGTTTCAGATCAAGTGAGAGGTTGGATGTCAGGTACATGATCAACTATGCCCAGATCCAGCAGATCGCCGTAAAGGATGAGATTGTTGATGACCTTGATTCGAGTATGAAAATCGTGATTCCATATGACGAATTAATCTCTGTACGGCCTTTCAATCCTGAATTGTATGGCTTGTTCGAGTTTGCGAATATTGAAGGAAGTGCAGACAAGACTGATGGTCAGTAATTGCCTGCAACGACACGGCAGCCGACAGGAACGTGTGGCAGCCTGATATCGCGGCTCATCTCAAACCGCAATTCCCTGTGGCACAGGGACATCCTGGGTATTGTTGTCTCCAGGATGCGAGTCGGTCGATCCGTAGCTGCTCCAGGGTGCTGGCGCAGACCGTGACGGACACATTCGGGGAGTATTGGCCTCGGACTCCGTGTTGGTCCGGGTAGTGGGTCCATCCGGTGTCAGTCGTAGTTGCTTTTTACGTGGTCTCCCAGCAGGCGCCGCTGCCGCGGCGAGGCCTGGTCCAACAACTCCTGGTCGAACTGGAACCGGTTCAGGTAGGGCGGAAACTTCTGCGTGATCATGCGCTGGGCGTAGTGGACCTGCAGTAGGTACCGGGTTTCGTCGCTGGTGTTCGGCGTGCCCCGGTGCCAGACCTCGCAGCGGAACACCACCGCATCCCCGGCCTTGACAATGCAGTCCTGCATCCCGCGGCCGTTCCAGGTGGTTTCTCCCTGGGTGGGGCGCCGGCCGGACCGATGGCTGCCGGGGATGAACTGGGTGGGTCCCAGTTCCGGATAGATGTCGTTCAGGTAGAAGTGGCATGTTGTGATGAAGACCGGCATGCGCACATTGGGATCCTGCAGCACGTACTCCGGAACTTCGACCGGCATCCAGTCGACGTGTAGGGTTTGCGTCGGGCGACCGGGACCGGTCACCCAGCCGGTCATGCCGATGACATGGCAGTCGTCGCCATGGACTGCCTCTTCCAGTTCGATGATCCCCGGCCGGTCCAGATAGGAGAAGAACAGGGCGTTGCGGTTGAAGGCGTTGTTGATGACCTTCTCCCGGAAGACGGCGCCGTTTTCCCCAGCCCGGGTATCCCGGTCGAAATGTTCCGCCATGGCCGCCGTGTCGTCCATGGCCTGGCGCAGGACCTGGACTTCGTCGCCCGTAAGATAGCCGGGAAAGTAGGCGAAGCCGTCGCGTTCGAGGCTTGCGACACGCTCTTCGAGGGTGTCAAAGCTCTTCAGTTCCATTGCCTGGGTCATGGTTGTGCCTTGGGGAATCGCGGATGAATGAGTGAACCGAACCGTCCATCCCGGGTTCAGGCCTTGATGGCGTCGAAGGTCAGACCCTCCACACACCATCGGCTGGTTCAGAAGCATAGGACGATCAACGGCACGGATCCTATCAGGAAGCCAGCCATCAGGAATCCACAGCGCGTGAAGTTCCCCGGTTGGCAGGACCAGAGCCCCGGTGTAAGCGTCGTTCGGGGTTCCGTATTGTGCTCCAGGCGGGTTGTCAGGACGAGTACAGGCGGTGCAGTCAGGCAGGTCGCCACCAACGGGGGTTCCGAACACAGCCGCGTGAGGTGCTCGGGGCACGGAACATGTTGATGTTCCACCGGGGGTGTTCATGGCCGGGCAGTTGCCGCCGGATGTGGCTCCGACTGTCCCGTATCAATACTTGCATTGCAACGCAATAGTGTGTAGTATGTAGTACACATGACACTAGGACGCTACCTTCGCAATGCAAGAGAACGGCGCCGGGAGCGGGATCGGACCTACTCCCTGCGTCAGGTAGCCCTGCGCATCGGGGTGGAACCCGCCTATCTCAGCAAGATTGAGCGGGATCAGGTGCCCCCGCCCTCGGAAGGCACCATTCGGCGGCTGGCCTGCGAGCTGGATGAGGACTCCGATCTGCTGCTGGCCATGGCCGGCAAGGTGTCCGGTGACCTCCAGGCCATCATCCTGCAGCGGCCCCAACTCTTTGCGGACCTGTTGCGTCAGCTGAAGGACGCACCCGACCACGCGATATTGACCGTCGTGCGCGAAGTGCGCGACGGGGATTGGTAATTCGGAACCGTACGGTTCAGGAAAGGAGAAAAACCACATGATTGTCCTGCAAGACGACCGCCTTGAGTTCCGGTTTCCAGAGGTGCACGCGAAGGCCCGGTGTTCGATCAGCTTCATGCGTACGCTGCGCCTGCCCGACGACAACCGGAGTTATCCGCTGCCGCCCGGCTTGGGACACTTCCCGCTTCATCATGTCGATGACTTTGGTGCCACGGTGCCGTCGGCCTGGATGCGGCACGGCGGCGTGTTCCTGCCCATGTACCAGGCCGAAGCGATGTGGATTAATTTCAACTGCCACTATCCCATGGCCCTGAAGATCGCGGCCGGCAAGGTGTGTGCCTTGACGGGCGAGACCTGGGCACCGGAACTGGTACCTGAACCACAGAACTATCTGGTGGTACCGGATCAACCTTGGTTGGACGGGTTCTGCGTCGGCCAGGACCTGATCCGCCAGTTTGTGGCGATGCCTCTGGGCGAAGGCTACTCCGCTGAGGAGCAGTTGACCGGAGAGGCGCGGTACGGCGGTCTGCAGATCCTGGCCTACCCCATGAAGGCGGATGTTTATAAGGCCCGGTTTGAACAACCCAAACTGCAACGGATGTATTCACCAATGATGGCGGAGGCTGCATATGCGCCTCCCGAAATGGGATTGGCACCGGGCGGCCTTATGCGGCAGGAGGTCTACGAGGACAACCACGGTTTTGAAGCATGGGATACATCCGTCAGTTCCCGCTGCTTCGTGCACATCCTGAACAGTGTCCAGTACCGGACCGTGACGGGGAACTATCCGCCTTCGATCCCTCCATCCGCCGCGGACTACGCTCGGGCCGGTTTGCCCTGGTTCGAGTACTACGCCAGTGACTTGGCGGCCCTGTCTGGGGCAGCCAGTTTGGCGGGCCTTGACAGTATCGCGGCCAAGAAGATCAAAAAGGGGGAGGGCGTGTTGGCAGACAACGAAGCGATTCAACTCGACCGGATAGTCAAGCTGTCGAATGGTCAGGTGCGCGAAGGGACGTTCTGAGGACTTGGCTCGTGCGGCTGAGTGTCCAAGGTACAAAATCGTTCAGGGAGGTGGTATCGATTGGGCACACGGAACCGGTACGTTCTTCCGGTTCCGTGTGTTGAAGGGACAGGGTCGCGGTTCAAAGGCGATATCGCTTGCCTCCAGCACTGACAACCATTCGCGGACTGTCGTGTGGAAATCCCGGCAACTGTGCCCCGCGCGGCCGTGTTGGGAATTCGGTCCATCCTTCCAGCCGCCAAGCTCTTGGAGGTCTCAAGTTCAGACAGGTCGCACATGCCTATCTGCCCGGGTCCATTGCTGCGCGCAAACTCTGTTGGTCGAAGGCTTCCAGGTTGGCATGTGGCAGTCCGGAAGATGCCGTTTGGCACAGGGTGGCCGTACCTACCTGTTGTGGCCGGGGCACCAGCACGAACGGGTATGGGAGGTGCAGAGCGAGTTTGGAAGTGGCTTCATTGCCCCGCGGCTCGCCGTTCAACACCTCCAGAGTTGAAACACCACGGAAGGACCGACCATGAAACGATCAGATTGAAAGTACTACTTTCAAATTGCACATGGGCAGTGTAAGTATCGTGCCTACTGCTTGGAATCCGCACCCAATCCCCATCTCATGGCGGCAGTCTTGTACCGATGTGCCGGAAGCACATGATGTCGGATCCCGAGCGGGGGTCAGGAGTTTGTCGCCTCTTGCCCCACGGCGACCGTTGCTCCAGCCCAACAACTCCAGGTTCAAGCACATGATGCGGCTGGCGTTGGTCACGTCCAAGCCCACGATCTGAGCGGAGTTCGTTGCCAGATCCGAGCCAAACCTGCTGACAGACATCAGGTATCCGAAGTTCGTGACCCACAGGATGAGACTTGGCAGTCAACACGGAAGGATCGGCCGGCGCGCCGCGAGCGAATGGGGATTTGCGTGATGGCCGGTGAAGATCCCACAATTTGTCCTTCATGGTTTCTTCCAAAATTGACGCACCAAGTCCTGTGCGATCGCGACAGAACCAATTCTGGGCTCAACTCTGCCCTGAAACCGGACGCGAATGTGCGCCCGGATTTCGATTCCATTTATCTATAAATCAGAATTTTTATTACATATAATTGGATTCCGATATGACCTCCTTCACTGTTTTGTTTCGTCTGCTTGTTTCGGCCCTGGTGGTTTGGAGTCTTGTCGCCTGTACAGTGGCGATACCGGAGTCATTGTCTCAGCCGCAAGCCTGCACAGACGGAAACACGGTTCTCAATTTGGGTTTCTATGCCTTTTTTGAACCCGTAAGCTACAGTGCCAACAGCGATCCTGCGGTTTCCGACTTCAATACGCACCAGGGCTACGAGGCGGATTTGCTGTCGGCCCTGGAAGCCATGGAGAACACCGGTCTGTCCTTTGCCCGGAGCGGGATCGCAGCCTGGGATCAGATCTGGTTGCAGTCCGCCCAACCGCAATTCGATATGGTTGGAGGCGGCATCACCATTCTTGACTCGCGCACCCGCGATGCCGGCGGCGACAAGGTGGTGACCTTTACCTCCGGACATATCACCTTTCGGCAGTCCCTGTTGGTTCGGACGGAGGATGCCAATCGGCTAGCCAGCCACGACCTCTTGACCAGCGATGTGCGTGTGGGAGTACTGGCGGGCACCACGGGCGAAGCCCGGCTACTGCAACTGACGGGTCTGGCCGATGACGAAGGTGTGTTGCTCGCGGACACGCGCATCGACACGCCGGAAGGTGCCGTGGTCTCGGACGGCAGCGTAGCGTACGCCATCACCGCCGCCGGTGCCTCCCCCGTTCTTGAGGGACGTACACATGTGTATCCGCCTGGCGACAACATGCCGCAGGTCATCTATCTGGGTGACGAGTTGGGCGATGTGGAAATCATCGAAGCCTTGCGCATGGGACAGATCGACGCTGTGGCCCGAGGGGAAGTCGGCAACCGCGAAGCTGTCCACGCACTTGGGGCCGGCTTCACGGTTACAGCATTTGACAGTCAGGTCGAGTACGGCGGCTTTACACTGCCGGCAGAGGATACGAACTTGATTGCCTGTATCAATGAACGAATCGATTGGTTGACCGACGAACGGACCATCGGCTATGCGGAGTGGCTGGCCGATCCGGGGATTTTCCAGCAGCGGGCCGACCATTGGAATGCGGCGAGGACTGAATAGGGCCGACCAGCACCCGAGCGGCTGTCGCAGTTTCCCGCGCCATGGTGGTTCCTGCGCGAACACTCGGGTAGTCCTTCTGGACAACCGGTATGGCTCATGAATGCAGACGTGCGAGCCGCGGACCCCACCTATGGGTTCAAGTAGCCGCTGTCGCAACCTGCCTTCGGAATCCGGTTTGGCGGAAGTTCCGGTTCAATCCACCCAGTTCAGGGTCCTGTCGACCGCCTTGAGCCAACTGGCATGAAGTGTGTCGCGCTCTTCTGTGGAAATGGCGGGTTCCCAAACCTGATCCACCTTGAACCCGGATCGGATTTCATCCTCGGATTCCCAGTAGCCGGTGGCCAGGCCGGCGGCATAGGCCGCTCCCAGACTGGTGGTTTCCGTGATCGCGGGCCGGGCCACCGGAATGCCCAGGATGTTGGCCTGTAACTGCATCAGAAAGGCATTGGCCGTGGCGCCGCCATCCACGTTGAGGCGTGGCATGGCAACGCCGCCTTCCTCGAGCATCACGTCGAGCACATCCCGTGACTGGAAGCAAATGGCTTCCAACGCGGCGCGCACCACGTGGGCTTTTTTTACATAACGGGTCAATCCGGCCAACACGCCACGGGCGTCGCTGCGCCACCAGGGGGAAAAGAGGCCGCTGAAGGCCGGCACCAGGTAGCAGCCCCCGTTGTCGGGTACGCTGGCGGCCAGGGCCTCGCTGTCGGCGGCATCGTCAATCATCTGCATCTCGTCGCGGAGCCACTGCACCGTGGCGCCGCCCATGGCCACCGACCCTTCCAGCGCATAGACGGCTGGCCGGTTGCCGAACCGATAGGCCACCGTGGAAATCAACCCCTTGGCGCTGCGCCGGATTTCCTGCCCCGTGTTGAGCAGGAGGAAGCAGCCGGTGCCATAGGTGTTCTTGGCCTCTCCCGGTGTCAGGCAGGCCTGGCCGACGGTGGCGGCCTGTTGGTCGCCCAGAATGCCGCAGATGGGAACCTGGGCGCCGAGCGGCCCATCGGCCGCGGTTGCACCCAGGGCATCGGCACTGCTGCTGGGTGCGATCGCTGGGAGAATGGCGGCCGGAATGTCCAAGGCTGCGAGCAGGCTTTCGTCCCAGTCCAGCGTCTCCAGGTTCATGCACATGGTGCGGCTGGCATTGGTCACGTCCGTGACGTGTCGGCGGTCGGCGCTGAGCTGGAGCAACAGCCAGGTGTCGATGGTTCCGAAACAGAGGTCCCCGCGTCGGGCCCTGGCCATGCCGTTGTCGATGTGGTCCAGGATCCAGCGGATTTTGGACGAGGCGAAGTAGGGGGAGATCGGCAGGCCGCTGCGATGCGCTATTTCCGGTTCCAATCCGTCCGCCAGCCATTGGTTGCACAGCCGGTCGGTGCGTGTGTCCTGCCAGACCAGGGCGTTGTGGACCGGACGCCCCGTCGCGCGTTCCCAGATGACAGTGGTCTCCCGCTGGTTGGTGATGCCAACTGCTTCGATGTCGCCGCCGGTCAGTCCGGCGGCGGACAGGGCCGTGCGTATCACCTCGGCGCAGTTGGCCCAGATTTCCAGGGGGTCGTGCTCGACCCATCCCTGCTGCGGGAAGATTTGGCGGTGTTCCTTTTGGGCCTGTGCCATCACCTTGGCTTCGTGGTCGAATACCATGAAGCGCACACTGGTGGTACCGGCGTCCAAGGCGCCAATGTAACGTGTCGACATGGGGCTTCAGGGGGAAGAAAGGATGTTGGGGGCGACTAGGGCGACGGCCCGCCGTACCGGCGGGAACGATGGCCCGCGCGCCGGCGGTACGAAGTCCAGCACTTGCTGTCTTCTCCGTCGCTGGCCAGCATGAACCATCTGTTGTAGAGGCCGGCCAGGATCGCGCCGCCACACGTGGCCGCCATGTAGAGCCAGATGTCTGCGTAGTTGCCCGTGGCCACGGCGGGCCCCAGGGTGCGGGCAGGGTTGAAGGATGCTCCCGTCAACGGGCCGAAAGCCATGATGCAGGCCCCCACTGTGAAGGCGATGGCGACGGGTGCCAGGTTGCCGGCTTTGCCTTTGACGGCGCAGTGCAGGATGGCGTTGACCATCAGGAACGTGCCGAGTACCTCAAGCGCGAATGCGGCCGGAACGGAAACGCCGTCGGCAATGACCGTGGCGCCATAGGCGGATGTCGCGCCGGACAAGTCCACCATGCCTTTGAAGGCAAATTGCACGAACAGGCCTCCCGCAACGCCGCCGGCCAACTGGACCACGATGAACGGCAGGACCCGGACCCGCTCGATGGCGCCGGCCACGAACAGGCCGAGGGTGGCCGCAGGATTGATGATGCTGCCGCTAATGTCGTCATGGGCATAGGCCATGACCATGATGACCAGGGCATGGGCGAACATGATCGAGACTAGGGAACCGATCCCCAGATCCGCCAACACAACGGCCCCGGTACCGGCAAAAATGAGCAAAAACGTGCCAGTGAATTCGGCCAGCAAACGGCGAGCAGATTCTTTGCGCATGGTGTCGCCGTTCGGATTCGGCAGTCTGGCGTCAACGGTCCGGAAAGTCATCATCCCTGGTCTGTAAGACAGCAGCGGGGAGCCACGCGACCCGCGTTGCCATTGTTGTGGCACAGACGGAAGTCATTTCAGGCACGGTGTATGCCTGTCGGTCCATATGCATTCCTTTGCAATGGGGTGGTGGCAAGTTGACTTCAACCCGTGACGGCCCGACGGAACCGGGCCCTACCAAAGGGTGATGATCCGTTCGTCCTGCTGTCGCAGCTTTTCCCGGTTGGATCGGAGCGAGACGATGATGGCCAAGCAGGCGGGGACCGCGAAGGCCAGGTAGGACCAGGAAACGATTCGGTTGCTGGCCAGCGCCAGAAACCCGGCCAGCGAGACCACGCCCGTGGACAGGGTTGCAATCGCGGCAATGCGCGCCCACCACATCATGGCGGCACCGACTACTACCACAATTAGGCCGACGATTGGGTTGAGGGTCAGGCAGGTCAGCGCGCAGGTGATGCCACCGGCTCCGCCCTTGAAGCCCAGGAAGACCGACCAGTTGTGGCCCAGTACGGCGGCACCCCCGGCCGCCGCGGCGGCCAGAATGTTCAGGTCTGCCGGCGCTGCCGGCGCCAACTGTGCCAGCAGCCATCGGACCAGGGCCACAGCCGCGACGCCTTTCAGGGCATCGCCCAAGGCCGTCGGCAGGGCTGCCTTGAGTCCGGCTGCGCGCCAAGCGTTGGTGGCACCGGTCCGTCCAGACCCGACGGTCCGGATGTCCACGCCCCAGACTCGGCAGGCAACGAAACCGACCGGAACGGCCCCCAGCAGGTAGCCGATTAGAAGGGCGGCCGGAACATACAGGTACGGGTTGTCCATTGCCGGAGCCGTGGGGCCGGCCGGTTACAACAGGGCCTTGACCGCCTCCAGGGCCGCCGCGTAGTCGGGTTCGTCGGTCAGTTCGTCGAGGTACTCGACGTAGGTGACCTTGTCCTTCTTGTCAATCACGAACACGGAACGGTGGTTCAGGCGCAATTCCTTGACCTCGGTGCCGTAGGCCTGGCCGAATGCCATGGCCTTGTGATCGGACAGCATCTTCAGGTTCTCGATGCCGTCGGCCGCACACCAGCGTTCCTGGGCCACCGGCAGGTCGGCACTGACGGTCAGTACGACCACCTGGGCATCGTCCAGGGCCGCGGCCTCTTCGTTGAAGTTCCTGGTTTGCGTCTGGCAGACGGGCGTGTCGATGCTGGGCACGACGCTGACGAGGCGAATCTTGCCCACACTGTCGCCGAGCAGACTGTAGGTTTCGGCCAGGCTGGCAGCGAGCTCCACATCGGGAGCCTCGTCGCCCACGGATACCTGCCTGCCCTCCAGGTGCAGCTCGTTGTCTCTCAGGAAGGTTACGGTTCTCCAACTCATGATTGAACGTCCTCGTGGTGACAAATCGGGAAAGAGTAAGGGGTTGCGAACGCCGGACTGGCTGTCAGGCACCGATTTCGGGCGGCGGCCGCGTTTGGACATCCGTGGTCCGGGTAATGACGTCCGACGTGATCTCGGTGGGCGATGCCTGGTGCCGGTGGTCGGCCGAACCCAACAGGAACATCTCCGCCTTCATGACCGCATTCTCGTCGATGTAGATGGTGTTGACATGAACGTGGCCGTGGACTTCGGCACCCTCCAGGATCTCGGCCCGATCGGCGGTCAGGGTACCGCTGTACGTGCCGCGGATCGAGACAATCTGGGCAGTCAGGTCGGAACCCACGCGGGCATCCTCGGCAATGATTATATTGGCGGATGTTTCGATGAGCGCATTTTCGACCATGCCTTCGATGATCACGGTGTTCCGGCAGCGCAGGTGGCCGCTGAACCAAGTGTCGGGTCTCAGGATCAATTCCGTTCCGGGTTGTTCCCGAGGTGCTCCCGTTCCGTTGATCCAACCGCCCATCGCGCGCACAATGCGCTGGATGCCGGTGGTTTGGGGTTCGCTGGTCATTGCTGTCATCGCTGTCATGTGCCCGGAGGTGCCGCGCGGCAGGTGCGGCCCGATGGCAAGGTCATTGTAGTCATTTGCGGAATGGTGCTGTTGGAATGTCGGCCCCGGCGAGGTTGTCCCGAGCGTTTCGCCGTCACCCCCCCAGGTACGCCTCGATGACCGCGGGGTCATTGGCCAAGTCGGTGGCGGAGCCCTCAAGCGTCAAGCGGCCCGTCTCCATCACGTAGGCGCGGTTGGCCAGTGCCAGCGCCCGCCGCGCATTCTGTTCCACCAGCAGGATGGTGGTGCCCTGGCGGCTGATGTTTGCCACCTTCTCGAAGATCTGATCCACCAGGACCGGGGCCAGTCCCATGGACGGCTCGTCCATCAACAGCAGGCGCGGCCGGGTCATCAGGGCGCGCCCCATGGCCAGCATTTGCTGTTCGCCGCCGCTGAGCAGCCCCGCAGGCTGTTTCATCCGCTCGCCCAGGCGCGGGAACAGTCCCGTCACCATGTCCATGTCGGCGCGCACGTCGTCCTTGTCGTGGCGCTGGTAGGCGCCCATCAACAGGTTTTCGTACACCGACATCCGGGCGAAGACGCCGCGGTTTTCCGGCACCATCACCATGCCGCGCCCAACCAGTTCGTGCACTTCGGCACCGCGGGTGTCCCTCCCGTCGAACAGCACCGCGCCGGTGGTGGGGGACATCAGGTTGCAGATGGTGCGCAGGGTGGTGGTCTTGCCGGCGCCGTTGGCCCCGATCAGCGAGACGATCTCGCCTTCGTCCACGAACAGGGAGATGCCGTGCAGGGCCTCCAGGTTGCCGTAGGCGGCGCGGACGTCCCGCAACTCAAGCAGATGCATGGCATTGCAACCGGGGGCTAGTCCTGGGCCGAACTGCCCAGATAGGCTTCGATGACCTCGGGATTGGCCCGGATTTCCTGCGGCGTGCCGGTGGCAATCGTGCGCCCGTAGTTGAGGACCATGATGTGCTCCGAAATGCCCATCACAAAACGCATGTCGTGCTCAATCAGCAACAGGGAAACGTTGCGTTCATCCCGCAGGCGCTGCAGCAGCCGTTCCGTGGCCGCGGTCTCGCTGGGATTCATGCCCGCGGTCGGTTCGTCCAGCATCATCAGCCGCGGTTCGCTGGCCAGGGCCCGGGCGATTTCCAGGCGCCGCTGGTCCCCGTAGGGCAGTTCGTCGGCCTGGCGGTCGGCGCTCGCGTCGAGGTCCACGAAGGTCAGGATGGCATGGGACCGTGCCACTACCTCGTCGGTCTCCCGCCGCGCGGCGCGTGTGCCGAAGATGGAGCCGAGCCAGGTCGTGCGCAACAGGCGTTCCTGGCCCAGCATCACGTTCTCCAGGACGGTCATGTTCCGGAAGAGCCGGATGTTTTGGTAGGTGCGCGCGATGCCGGCCCGCGCGATCTCGTTGGGCGGCAGTCCGGTGATGCGCCGTTCCCCCAGGTGGATTTCACCCTCGGTGGGTTCGTAGAAGCCGCTGATGCAGTTGAACAGGGTGGTCTTGCCGGCGCCGTTGGGGCCGATGATGGACACAATTGTGCCGGTCTCCTGGCGGAAGTCCACGTTGTCGACCGCGCGCAGGCCGCCAAACTGCATGGTCAGTCCGGAAACGGACAGCAGGGATTCGGACATGGCCGTGTCAGCCGGACGCCGCGGAGGAACTGGTTGCCGGAGTCCCGCCGGCCGGCTGCGGGACCGGTTCGGTGCGGTAGTGGCGCGCCCGGGCCGGCATCAGGCCGCCGGGCCGGTAGATGGCCACCGCCATGAGGAGGATCCCGTACAGGAGGAAGCGGAACTCGGAGAATTCGCGCAGGAGTTCCGGCACGCCAATCAGCACCAGGGTGCCAAGCACCATGCCGCGTATGCTGCCCATGCCGCCCACGATGATGATGCACAGGACATTCATCGAAATCAGGAGCGAGAAGGAGTGGGGGAAGATGGTGCCCAGCTTCGAGGCGAAGATGGCGCCGGCCAACCCGCCGCTGGCGGCGCTGAGCGTGAAGGCCAGGGTCTTGATCCAGGTGGTGTCGATGCCAATGGCGTTGGCCACGGTTTCATCATCGCGGATGGCCATCCAGCGACGACCGGTCAGCGAAAGGTCCAGACGGTTGATCACCACCAGCATCACAAGGCTGGCTGCCAGGATGATGTAGAAGAGATGCTGGGGTGTCTGGAAGGTGAACGCACCGATGTTGGGCTTGGGAATGAACAGGATGCCCTGGGAACCGCCGATCAGAGGAGCCAGCCAGTCGGACAGGGCCAACAGGCGGATGATTTCGCCGAATCCCATGGTGGCAATGGCCAGATAGTCCCCGCGCATGCGGATCACCGGCAGCGCGAGCAGGAGGCCGGTGAACATGGCTGCCAGGACGCTTACGGGCAGGATGAGCCAGAAGTTGAATTCCCCGGTGGCCTGCGGGCCCGAATTGGTGAGTACGCCCATCAGGTATGCGCCCACCGCAAAGTTGGTCACGTAGCCAAGATCGAACAGGCCGGCCAGGCCCACGGCAATGTTCAGGCCCAGGGCCATCAGCAGGTAGAGGCCGACGTTGGCCAGCACTTCGCTGAGGTAGCTGCCCACCAGCCAGGGCAGCACCAGCAGCACCAGAACGCCGGCACCGCGCATCGCCAGCGACACCTGCCGCTGACGTTCCGGTTCGAGTTGGGGCAGGCGGGACCGCAGCCGGATGCGCGGCGCCAGGCCGCGCCAGGCGAATACAGCCGCAACCGCGATGGTCGCCACCGCGGGTCGGAGCGCTCCCTGGCTGAACAGCAGCCGATCGGGCCGTCCGTTCAGGATTTGCCGCAGGACCTGGCTGATCAATTCGCTCAGCAGGGCCATGCCGACCACCAGCAGGGCGGCCATGAAGATCGTGTTGCGCCAGTAGGCCGGCATCAAGGCCAAGCCGGAACCGACGGCGCCGGCGGCCAGGGCGGCCACCGCAAACAGCCCCAGTCCGGCCGCCGGTGCAACTTGTCCCATGGTCATGTACTCAACCAGGGCCGGAGAGGCATGCGTAAACATGTGTCGAATGGATATGGCATTGATGAACAGGATGAAGAGGCCCGTCGCGACAATGCCCGCCAGACAGGCCGCGAGCACCCGAATCCAGCCGACTCTCCTGTTCGGCGCCCGTTGCTGCAGCAGCAGGCCCAGGCCCACAAAGGGACCGAGCAGCACCACCTTGCCCATGTCCAGGACGCCCGTGACAATCTCGCGCTCGCCGAAGGCCTCCATCATGCCCGTCAGCGCGATGTAGATGCACAGGACGCCGGCCAAAACTCCCTGCGAGAGGGGTTTGGCCAACCGCTGGCGCAGGAGCTGCATCAGGCCTTCTCCTCCTCGATGGCCTCGCCCATGATGCCCTGCGGCCGGAAAATCAGGATCAGGACCAGCATCAGGAAGGCGATGACGTCCTTGAGTTGATTGGAGCCGGGAATGCCCAGGCCGGTCAGCACCAGGTTGGGGCCCAGCGCCTCGAAGATGCCGAGCAGGAGGCCGCCGATCAAGGCTCCCGGCACACTGCCGATGCCCCCCAGCACGGCGGCCGTGAAGGCCTTGACGCCGGGAAAGAAGCCCATGATGAAGCTGACACCCTGCGGCTTGTAGAGACCGTTGATGACACCCGCGGCACCGGCCAGCGCGCCGCCGATGCCGAACGTGAACATGATGACCCGTTCGATGTTCACCCCCATCAGACGGGCGGTTTCCATGTTCTCGGATACGGCCCGCATGGCCCGTCCGATCCGGGTCTTTTCCACCAGGATGTACAGGCCCGCCATCAGCGCCAGGGCCACTGCGAAAACGGTGATCTGCACATGCGGTACGGTGATTTGTCCCAGCTCCAGGCGCCCGTCGAGGCCCGGCACCGTCGGATAGGAGCGGAACGCGGTGCTGAAGAAGCCGCGGGCCGTGTACTGGAGGAAAAACGACGCGCCAATCGCGGAAATCAACATCACCAGCCGAGGTTTGTTGCGTAGGGGTTTGTAGGCCAGCCGTTCAACCAGCACGGCGATCGACATCGAAATCAGGGCCGCGAACAGAATCCAGCTCAGGACCGTGATCGCGGGGGCACGTTCCAGAATGCCCTGCTGAGATGTCCATATGGCCAGGAACACCGTGCAGAACGCCCCGAACATGAAAACGTCGCCGTGCGCGAAATTGATCAGGCGCAGAATGCCGTAGACCAACGTGTAGCCCAGTGCAATCAGGGAGTAGATGCTGCCTTGGGCCACGCCGGCGGAAATCAGCGTGCCCCACTGCGCCGCCGAGAATCGGCCTTCCATGAAGGTCCGTGTTGACCCGATCACCACCGCGCTGATGAAGCCGATGCGAATCAGCAACAGGACGACGTCAACCCACGACATCCGGTCGAGGGCCAGGCGGTGCACCAGCGTGGCGACCGGAGAGGGCTTCGCGGCGGTCACAGGACCCGGCTTGCCGTTGACCGGGAAACAGGCCCGATCCGGCATCCTTGCAACCCGACCGGCTGCTTCAAGGGCGTGCGCCCGGACGTGCCATCCCGGTGCCGGCGGATGTCGGTCATGGTCGGTCGGCCAATACCATTTGGCTGATTTCAATCCCGGCCTGGCGCAGCATCTTCAGGGAGGAGGCGACATCGCCATGCGCGCGGTTGTAGACCACGCGTCGGATCCCTGCGTTGATGAGCATTTTCGCGCAGGTCAGGCAGGGAGCGTGTG
>JAPPAJ010000247.1 GCA_026705565.1 Caldilineaceae bacterium
AGACAGGTCTCCAGCCCTCTCGTGCCTCTCCCAAGATGTCCCCGTCCGTCCGCGGGTTTCACTTGATGTCATGAACGAAACAGACAATCTGGCCGGTCTCGTCCTGCAAGGCCTGACCGCCTTGGAGAACGGTCTCAGTTCGCTGTTGCTCACCAGCGAGGATCAGTCGCGCCCGGACGAGGACCGCACCGTGCGTCTGCAGGCCATCATCTCGGAGATTGACAGCTACTACGGCCACGATTCCCGTACGTTCCTCCTGGCCCACTGGGCCCTCCAGCTGCACTTGCTCCTGCCAACCCGCGCTTGCGAGCCGACCCTTGAAACCACACTGTGCGACCTGGAGCGCCTCAGGGAACTGGCCGAATTCTTCAGTCTGCGGGACGTGGCGGACGAAATCCAGGATCTGGCCGACCGCCTCGCCGCAGGCTCCGGCGGGCTCACCCCCTTTGCGTCCGTCAGCGGCGGGTTCGCCAACCTGCAGGACCTGACCACGGTCACGCTGCGGGCCATCGGCGAACGCATGGAGATGCTGGGCGGTGCCTCCTTCCGCGAAGCCGTGACCACGGAGGTCGAACTGCTGGAAACCCTGGCCAGCGAGGAGTTGGTTGGACGCTACATCCTGGACGCCAGCCAGGACCGCATACGTTGTTGCGTCTGCCTCGCCACCATGGTGATGGTGATACGCGAACTGCTGCGCATGGGGGAGACAGGGTCCACGACAGCCGAAACGGCGGATGCCCAGAGACTGGCGCAGTTGGGGGAACTGGTGGGCATCACACCTGTGAATACGCGTCGCAACCCGCTGCCCAAGATCCCGAGTGGCGCCGACCGGGAGCCACCGGACACGGAGACGCCGACTGCGGCCGAGCCGCAGCCGGACGGAGGGCAGGACACGGTCCTCTTCCCAAACAGCGAACCGGCCGAACCTGTCAAGCGCCAACCCGCTGCCGAACCGGAAGACAAAGGTGATCTGACGGTCGATGTGGCCTCCAGGCACCTACCCGAACCACCGCCGCCCGAGCCCGAGTGGGAACCGGAACCCCTGCCTGAGGATGGAACCAAGGGAGTGGAACCGGACACGGAGCCGGACATGGTCGATGCCCGGGATGCACCGGCGGAACCCGATACGGAGGATCCGGACGCGGAGATTGCGGAGGCCCTGGCGGAGACCGAAGCACCCGGTCAGGGCCTGGGCCAGATGCTGCTCATGGTGCTCATGGTCCTGGTGGGCGTCGGCATCGTGGCCCTGGTCGTGGTGCGTCCGGCCTGGCTCGACAACTTGACCAGCCAAGGCGGGATCGACGGTGCCCAGGCCATCACGCCGGAGCCGGAGGAGAGCGTGGCGACGGCCGTGCCCACCGCCACTGAAATCCCGGCCCAGGCCGTGGAGGAACCCGCGGAACCGACACCGGTGCCGCCCACCCCCACCTCCACGCCGGTGCCAGGCTATGTATTCCTGGCGACCACCGCCCAGGTGTACCTGTGGCCCGATGTCGCAGCGGAAACCATTGATCCGCCGCGGGAGGCGGACAGCGGCGTGATCCTGGTCAGGCGGGTGGCGGACGGTGATCAGATCTGGCTGCAGATGGAGGACACCTTCTTCATCCTGGCCGAGACCGTGGTCAATCCGGAGATCGTCGATCAGCTGCCGTTGATCGACAAGGCGGACATTCCCAACATTCCGGTCGAATACCTCCAAACGGCGGTCCCGGCGGACGAGCCGGTGGCCGACACGGGCGATCAGGACCCGGCGGAGCCGACACCCGAACCGATACCCGACGACCGGACCGTCATTGTGGAGGATGTCGACGTGCGCATCGGCCCCGGCGCCGACTTCGAGTCCCGCGGCATCCTGCCGGCCGGGCGCGAGGTGAACCTGCTCGGGACCAGCGCCGACGGCTCGTGGTCCTTCAAGGACGACTTCCTCTGGATCCCGTCCGCAGCCATCGCCAACATTCCGGATGGCCTGCCGGTCCTGCGGCACCCCACCACCGTCCGCATCGCCAATCTCCGGGCCGCCCCCAACCAGGGGTCCGCACAGCTGGGCTCTCTGGGGCCGGGCACGACCCTGGTGCTTGACGGCTGGACCCTGGGATCCAATCCGGACGGGGTCTGGTACCACCTGGACTCTGGGGAGTGGATTTGGGGCGATCTGGTCCAAGACGCCTACGCCAATCTGCCCGAGCGGCCCTACGTACCGGACGAGCAGTAATCGGCGGTTCCGTTCGCCGGCCGCCCGCCGAGCCTTGTTTCTTCAGGAGACCACCTCTTCCGATATGACCAGCGCGCAGAAATCCGGTCCCAGGGTCGTTGTCGTAGGAGCCGGCAGCCTCTTCTTCGGACGCCAAGCCATCTGGCAGATGGTCCATTCGCCCCATCTGCAACGCGGAACGCTGGTGCTGGTGGACACCGACGAGGAGCGGCTGTCCAAACTGGTCCGGCTGGCGGAAATGGTGCGCGACGCAAATGCCGTGCCCCTGGGTGTAGAAGGCCACACGGACTGGGTGCCAGCCCTGCCGGAAGCGGACTTCGTGGTCCTCAGCTTCGCCAACCAGACCGTCAAGTACCGCGGCATCGACTGCGCCATTTCCGAGAAGTACGGTGTGCGCATGTGCTCCGGGGACACCATCGGTCCCGGCGGCATCTTCCGCGCCTTGCGCGAGTTCCCGCGCATCCTGGAATGCGCCGCCGACGTTGAGCGCCTGTGCCCGGATGCGTGGGTCATCAACTACATCAATCCCTCGACGGTGCACGGCATCGGCCTGATGCGCTACGCCCCCGGCATCAAGAGCTTTGCCCTCTGCGACAGCCTGCACATGCCGCACATCAAGGTGCGACTGGCCGGCATGGCGGGTATCGAGGACGCGGTCGGAGGTGAACTGACCGAGGAGCTGGACCGGGACTTTGACATGCGCATCGCCGGTGTGAACCACTTCACCTGGCTGCTCCGGGCGGAGTGGCAGGGCGCCGACGTGTCGGATACCATCGCGGAGTCCCTGCGGGCCGGCGCCGCCTACGAGGACCCGACGGTGGAGGGCGAAGCCAAGGGCTGGCTGAACAAGACCATTGGAGCGGAACTGTACGACATCTTCGACCGGGTGCCGGTCTGCGTTTCCCACACCAAGGAATACGTGCCCTACTACCAGCAGGCAGGCCGGTCCGGCAACGGTACGCCGCCCCTGGCCATCTGGGACACGGAGACCCGGTACGATCGGCACGAGGCCATGTGGCACCAGATCGACAGCTTTCTGGAAGGCACGATCCCGATCGAGGACTACACCACCCTGCTGGGCCCGGACCACGCCACGGACATCATCGAGAACATGGTGGGCGGCCTGGACCGGCCCTTCTTCGTCAACTGTGCCAACCGCGGCGCCGTCACCAACATGGCGGACGACGCCTTCCTGGAACTGCTGTGCGACATCGACATGGACGGCCCCGTGCCGCGGCCGGTCGGCAAGATGCCGCGCGGGCTGCTGGGCCAGCAGCAGTTGATCCTCGACACCCATGAACTGACCGCCGAGGCCATCGCGCGGGACGATCGCAACCTGTTGCGGCGGGCCATGCTGACCGATCCCATCGTCAATTCGATTGCCGACGCGGATGCCATCCTGGCCGAACTGCTGGAGCTGGAGCGGGATGCCCTTCCCGTCGGCTGGCAGGCCTGACCAACGCCTCATCCCCTTTTTGACCAGTCCAAACCCCTTCCTGGAATCCCCTGCATGTCCGACTACCGCATTTCCGCCGCCGATCGCGAGACCCTGTCCCATGTTTCCACGGCCACCCTGACCACCTCCCTGATCAAGCGTGGCATCAAGCGCTGCTTCATGCAGGGGGTGCATCCGATCAAGCCGGGCCTGACCCTGGCCGGCCACGCCTTCACCCTGCGCTACATCCCGAGCCGACAGGATCTGGTGGACCGGCGCTACGACAATTCCACCAACGTGCAGCGCCTGGCCATGGAAGCCATCGGTCCCGACCAAGTGCTGGTGGTGGATGCCCGCCGGGTGATCGCGACCGGAACCATGGGCGACATCCTGGCCCACCGCATTCGGGAACGGGGCTGTGTGGGGGTGGTCACGGACGGCTCCCTGCGCGACACGCCGGCCCTCAGGGCCATGGACTTCCCCATCTACCTGGGCGGCGCCGCGGCCACGCCTTCCCATACCCACCATCATCCGGTGGACATGAACGTCCCGGTGGGCTGCGGCGACGTTGCGGTCATGCCGGACGATCTGATCGTGGGCGACGGCGAGGGCGTGGTGGTGATCCCCAATGCCATGGCCCGCGAAGTCATCGACGAGGCGGCGGACCAGGAAGAATTGGAGAACTGGGTGGTCGAACAGGTGAAGACCGGACGGCCCCTGCAGGGCCTCTACCCGCCCAACGAGGAGACCAAGGCCCAGTTCGAGGCCTGGCGCAGCCGCCAATAGCCGCCGGGGCCGGGGCGGTCCCTCTTCGGCTTCAGGCAACCACCCGCTTCCCGTTCAGGACAAGGAGCCCCAGACATGCTCAGCCAACGGTTCGGTGTTGTCCGGTTGGAGCATCTGCTGCAATCCCGGCAGGATTGGCATCCCTTTCCCCGCGTCGACGAACGGGCCGCCTGGGACGGCATTCCCGCCGCCTTGCGCCGATCCCTGATCGAGGCCGGCGAGGACCGGCTGGACTTCGCCTGGCCCCACCTGCCGGCTACGCGGTTCCTGGACTACTCCCGGATGGGCAACCGCTCCCGCTACCAGGATCTGAGCTATGCCCGGCGCGATGCTCTGGCCGATCTGGTGCTGGCCGAATGCACCGAAGGGCAGGGCCGTTTCCTGGACGACTGCGTCAACGGCATCTGGGCCCTGTGCGAGGAAACCTACTGGGGCGTGCCGGCCCACATCGGCGTCCAAAAGGCCGGCTCCGGCCTGCCGGACGTGGAGGAACCGACCGTCGACCTGTTCGCGGCCGAGACGGGCGCGCTGCTGGCCTGGACGCTGTACCTGCTGCACGAGCGGCTGGACACCGTCTCTCCACTGGTGCGCCGGCGCATCGAATTGGAAATCCGGCGGCGGATCCTGGACGTACTCAAGGTGCGCATCGACTTCTTCTGGATGGGCTGGCTGGGTGAACGGCGCGTCAACAACTGGAATCCCTGGATCTGCTCCAACTGGCTGACCTGCATTCTGGTAGTCGAGGACGATGTCGAGACCAGGGCGGAGGATGTCTTTCGGATCCTGCGCACCGTCGACAACTTCATCGACACCTATCCCCGCGACGGCGGCTGCGACGAGGGACCCAACTACTGGGGCCGGGCCGGAGCCTCCCTCTTTGAAAACCTCGAGCTTCTGTACGTGGCCACCGACGGTGCCGTGGATGTGTTCGGGGAACCCCTGATCGGGGAGATTGGCCGCTTCCTGCACCGGGCCCACATCGCCGACAGCTACTACCTGAACTTCGCGGACGCCTCCGCCCTCGTCGAACCCGAAGCCCTCCTGGTACACGCCTACGGCAGCCGCATCGGGGACGCGGACATGCAGGCTCTTGCCCGGTGGCTGGCCCACCGTCAGGGGATTGGGCGGCCTGGCCTGCATGCCCAAGGCCAGGTGAGCAGCCGCGGTTCCAGCCTGGGCCGGTCGCTGATGGCCATCTTTGCCCTGGACGAGGTGTTGGACCGGCCGGGACAGGCTCCCCTGCCGCGCGATGTCTGGCTCCCCGACATCGAGGTCATGACGGCTCGGGATGCTGCCGGCTCCCGGGACGGTTTCTACGTGGCCATCAAGGGCGGTCACAACGAAGAAAGCCACAACCACAACGACATCGGCAACTTTGTCGTCTACCTGGACGGCCGGCCACTGCTGGTGGACGCCGGGGTCGAGAACTACACCGCCAAGACATTCAGTGCCCAGCGCTACGACATCTGGACGATGCAGTCCGACTACCACACCCTGCTGCCAACCATCGACGGATGCCAGCAACAACCCGGTGAGCAGCACGGGGCCAGCCAAGTGGAGTACGCGGCCGACGAGAACACGGCACGCCTGGCACTGGAGATCGCCGGTGCCTGGGGCGAGGACGCAGGTCTGGACAGCTGGCACCGCACCCTGACCCTGCACCGGGGAGAGTGCGTCGAGGTCGAGGACCGGTGGCGGTTCAACACCGCGCCCGGCTCCCTGCAGTTGAGCCTCCTGACCCCGGGGCACGTGGAACTGGACGGGGACACCGTCCGCATCTCCGCCCGAAACTACAAGGACGACCGCACTTCGGCGGAGGGAACCGTGGAGTTCAATGCCGACCGGTTGACGGCCTCCGTGGAAACAGTGCCGATTACCGACCAGGTGCGGATGGGGCCCTGCTGGGGCACCGAACTGTACCGGGTCGTCTTCACGTTGGACCAGCCTTCCCGGGAAGGCTCGCTCGCCTACCGCATTGGCCGCTGAGCCGGTCGTCCGCCCGGAAACCACCGGGTGCAGCTGACATGTCCACACTTTACTTCCCCAAACTGTCCCGGTTCAACCGCGCGGCGGAGCCGGTCACCGTTTCCATCCCGTTCCGGGAAGGAGCCCTGCCGGAACCCCACCACCTTTGGGTGCGGGACGGAGACTCAAACCTGCCCTGCCAGACGCGGGCCCTGGGACGCTGGCCGGACGGCAGTGTGCGCTGGGCCCTGGTCCACATGCAGGTTGATCTGCCCGGCAACCGATCCCATACGCTGGCATTCGGTGTCGACCCGAGCCTGGCCCCTCCCGCCGTCCCGCACCACGGGCACGGCGTCCTCTCGTTCGCGCTGCCGGAAGGACAGCCTCTTTCCCTGACGGATCTGACCGTAAACGGCAGGCCCTTCCCGCTGCCCCTGGACAATCTCTTCAGGCTGCGCCTGGAGGACGGCCCCGAACTGCAACCGGTGGTGGAACGCGTTGAGGAGGTGGAGAGCGGGCCGCTGCGCTGGATTCTGCGGCTGTTCGGACGCCACACCGGATTGGGCGCGGATCTGGAGCCGGCCTTCCACGGTCAGGTGACGGTCCATCGGGGCAAACCGTGGCTTGAACTGGAGCACCAGTTCATCCATGACGGCGATGCCCCGGAGACGCGGCTGGCCTCCCTGTCCCTGGACATTGCCCCGACCACGCCTCCGGACCGGGTGGCCGTGGCCATGGGCGAGGGCTACTACACCACCCGGATCGAGCAGTCGGATGCCTGCGTCGAAATGGAGATCGATGCGGAAACGCTCCTGTACCAGTCCAACGAGCACTTCTCGGAGTCGTTCTACGGGGATTTCTGGGTCGACTGGTGCACCGATGGTTGCGGCCTGGCCGTCTCCCACTACCAGGCCCACCAGCACTATCCCAAGGGCCTGCGCGCCGACGCCGAGGGCATCCGGGCCGATCTCTATCCCGCTTCGGCCGAGCCGGCCCGCATCCTGCAGGGCATGGGCAAGACCCACCGTCTTCTGCTGCAGTTCCACGACGGCTCGGCGGACCCGGAGACGCTCAGCGTCCGCAGTCTCCAGTTCCAGCTGCCAGACGTGCCCTCCCTGCCCCGCAGCTGGTACCGGGAGCACAACCCCTGGGGGCTGGACTTCTTCCCGGAGAGGGTGCCGGGTCGTCTCGTGTCCCGCTTCAACGACCTGCACCAGGGCCGTCCGGCCGCCCTCGGCATGCTGCACTTCGGCGACGCACCGGACGCCGGCTACACGAATCAGGGCCGCGGCCAGGGCGAATCGGTCTGGGTCAACAACGAATACGATCGTCCCCACATGAGCCTGCTGTTTCATGGCCTGACCGGACAGCGGCACCTTCTGGATTCGTCACTCGTCTGCGCCCGGCACTGGCTGGACGTCGACTTCTGCCACCACCATCCCGACCCCCTGATTGATGGGGGTTTGAAGATCCACACGGCCCATCACGGCACGGGCGGGGTCATCCCGTCCCACGAGTGGACCGAGGGCCTGCTCGACTACTGGTGCCTGACCGGCCGTGCCGAAGGTCTGGAGGCGGCCGAGTCGATCGGCCGCAACGTCATGCGGCATATGGAACTGCCCAGGATGCACACGCCCGGCGCCGCGTCCGTGCGCGAAGGCGGATGGGCGCTGCGCGCGATGATCGGCCTGTACCTGGCCACCGGCGGCAAGACCTGGCGGACGGAGGCCGAGCGCCTGGCCCACATGTTTCTCGACTGGCACGACGAATTCGGCGCCTTGCTGGCTCCCTACACCAGCCACACCATGCCGCGCGTGCCGTTCATGATCTCGATCACGGTCAACTCCCTGGCCCGGTTCCGCCTGATCGAGGCCAATGAACGGGTGGATCGGCTCATTGTGTCCGTGGTGGACGACCTGGTGGAACATACGCTGGGCCCCGACGGCATCACCTTCTACAAGGAACTGCCGAGTCTCAACCGCACCTCACCCACGCCCCACTTCCTGGAAGCGCTCACGCACGCCTTCCATGTCACCGGCGACCGGGCCTACCTGAAGATCGCGGCGCGGCAGTTTGCCGCCCTCACGGCCAATCCCGTCAACGGGCGGGGCGGGGCCAAGTTCGTGGATTCGGGCGGAGCCGTGGTGGCTGGCACCGGCGGCGGACGGTCGTTCGCCGATTCCTATTCGTCCGTCATCCTGTTTGCCGCGGCCGCCGCCAAGGAAGGGCTCCTCGACTGGTACGAGTACCCTTATGCGGATGCCGCATTGTCGCCGACGGCCCAAGAATGACTGAACGACATTCGCTGCTTGAGTAAACCTACAGGGAATCCCGAATACCATGAAGATCCTGGTTGCCGGCGCGGCCGGCCAAGTGGGTTGTCGCCTGGTGCGCCAACTGCTCGACCACAACCACGAAGTGCGGGGCACCGTGCTCCCGGACGATCCGTGCCTGGACCGGCTGGACGGCCTCGACATCGAACTGGCCAAGGGCGACCTGACCGACGAAGCCTTCGTCAACAGCGCCCTTGACGGCATGGACCGGGTCGTGCACACCGCCAACTTCGTCGGGCCGCAGTTCGACAACAACCTGCAGATCAACCGCCTCATCGCCCGCGTCTGCGGCGAACGCGCCGACCAGCTCGAGCGCCTGGTCTACGTGAGTTCCTCCGGCGTCTTCCCGAACAACGGCGAGAAGTTCGCCTGCGCCTACCATCCGGTCGACGAGGAGCACCCCCGCCATCCCGACGGCGAGTACTCCCTGTCAAAGCAGATCGGCGAGGAGTTCGTGAACATGGCGGCCGACTACACCGGCCTGCGCACCGTAATCGTGCGCCCCAGCCATGTGCAGTCCGGCACGGCCATCCTCAGCCAGTTCACGGTCGAGCGCGCGGTCCAGATTCTCAAGATCGGACAGGCCAGCCCCCGCGGCGAGCTGTACATGGCCGACGGCACCGAGCTGTGGCACGACGTGGAGGCGCAGGCAGCCTACCCCGACCAGCCCTGCAGCGTCCGGGACGGCGAAGGCCGCTCCTGGCTCTATCAGCCCAACGACGCACGCGACATCGCCCACATGCTGGTCTGCGCCGCGGAGGAGGACGCCGCCATCGGCGAAAGCTTCAACTGCGGAGCCCCAACCCCCTTCTACCACACCCATGCCGCACCGCTGCTGGCGGAACTCACCGGCCAAACGGCCCTGGAAGTCCAGGTTCCGGTGTGGTACCGGTACGACCATGCCATCGGCAAGGCCAAGCGCCTGATCAACTACCGGCCCCGCGGCACGGTGGAAGCCATGTTCGAGTCCGCCCTGCGGGTACGGGACGAAGGCTGGATTGACTACACCTGGGAATAGGTTCCGCCGACCGGCTGAGGCCGACTGCACAGGAGAATCGCATGCAGTACATCATGTTCACCAAGCACCTTGAGGGGCTGGACCTGGACGAAATCATCGCCACCCTCCAACGGGTGGGGGTCCAGGGAGCCGACCTCTGCGTGCGGCCCGGCTATCCGGTCACGCCGGAGAATGCGGCGACCGCCCTGCCCGACGCCATGCGCCGGTTCAGGAACGCCGGGCTGGACATTCCGCTGGTGACGACGCCAACCAACTTCCAGACTCCCGACAACCCCGACGCGGAGAACCTGTTCGCAGCCTGCGGCGCGGCCGGGGTCCAATACATCAAGCTGGGTTACTGGCACTGGTCCCCCGAAGAGCACTACTGGGACACCATGGCCCGGGTCAACGACTGGCTGCAGGGATTTGCCGAACTCGCAGGCCGCCACGGCGTGACGGCCGTGGTCCACAACCACTCCGGACGCTCGCTGGGGCTCAACGGCAGCGCGGCCATGCAAATCGTGCGCGACTTTGATCCGGCGCACGTGGCGCTCTTCGCCGATGCGGGCCACCTGTCCATCTGCGGCGAACCCATCGACATGGCCCTGGACATCATGCGATCCCACCTCCGGGTTTGCGCCTTCAAGGATCTGGTCCACACGACGGTCCAGCGCAACGGCCGCGCCATGCCGGCCACGCGTTGTGTGCGCATGGGCGAGGGCCTGGTCGACTGGCGGACCACCGTCAAGGCACTCGAAGCCATGGACTTCTCCGGTCCGGTCAGCTTCCACAGCGAATACGCCGGCGAACCGGTGCCCACCGTGATTGACCTGGCCGCCTGCGATGTGCGTTTCATCAACGCCCTGCGGGCCGACAATTGATCCGTTTCCAACCATTCCCAGGCAGGACAGCCCCATGACCAATCCTCTTCGCGCGGCCTTCATCGGAGCCGGCCCCCGCAGCCGCAGCGCCCACTACCCGAACGTGGCCCGCCTGGCCGACGTGACCATGGAAAGCGTCTGCGAACTGGACGAGGAACGCCTCGACATGGTGGTGGGACAGTACGGGTTCCCCTCGGTGTACACCCACCACAAGGAAATGCTGGAGAGTGCGAACCCGGATGTTGTCTACTGCGTCATGAACGAGCAGTGGGCATTGGGTCCGGTGCTGGACTGCATCCGCGCCGGCAAGCACGTCTTCATTGAAAAACCGCCCGGCGCCAATGTGGACGAGGTACGGCAGATCCGGGACGCGGCAGTGGCCAACAATGTGTGGGTCCAGGTCGGGTTCCAGCGCAGGTACGCGGCCGTAGTCCGCGAGTCCATGGCCCGCACACAGGCCGGCGGACCGGTATCAATGGCCGTTGGAGTCTTCCACAAGCAACTGCTGGGCGAAGCCGCCGGTGGCTTCACGACCACTCTCTGGAACGACATCTGCCACATCGTGGATATGGTCCGTTTCATGGCCGGGGGTGAACCGGCCGAGGTCCATGCCCACCGGTCCAAGTTCGGCAGCCCCCACTGGAATGTCTACGGGGCGTTGATCCGGTTCGACAACGATGCCACGGGCATCATCGAGGCCACGCGGGCCTCGGGCGGCCGTACCCTGGGAGGCCAGCTCCATGCGGCCACCGTCGGCTGCTACTTCGACATTCCCTCCCGGCTGGCACTGTTCACCAACGATGGGCAGCGGGACAACCTGAACGGTTGGGACCTGGCTGGTGTGGAGCAGTCCGATTCCGCCTCCTATGACGGCACGCTGGACATGCACCGGCACTTCGTCGACTGCATCCGCAGCAACACCCAGCCGTTGACGGATATCCGCGACACCGTGCACTCCATGGAACTGGTGGCCGCCATCGAAGGCGAGGGATGACGCTGCCGGTTTGCCTGTCCCGTACCGGTTCCGACCGGGCCACGGCCTACGACCCCAGCTGCAAGCTGCTGCGGCGCGGCGACGACCTGGTGATGGGCTGGCTGGACAGCCCGGAGCAGGAAGGCGGCCCGGCCCGCATCATGCTGGGCACCACCGACCCGGCCACCGGCCAGTCCCGAGGTTCCGTCTGCCTGGCGGAAGGCATTGACAACCATTGCGGTCCGGCCCTGGCCCTGGATCCCGACCAGCGGCTGCACCTCATGTCCGGTGCCCACCACGGGGCCTTTGTCCACCGCTGGACCGACTCGTTCGACCTTCTGGATCCGGCCGCCTGGTCGGCGCCCCAACCGGTAGGTGAACGCGCCTCCTATCCGGCCCTGGTCAGTGATGTGGAGGGAACCCTTCACCTGACCTGCCGCGAATCCAGGCCGGATCGCTGGATCCTGGTCTACCGGAACATGCGCCGGGGCCGCCTATGGAACCCACCCGTGACACTGGCGGTGAACCCGGAGCCCGGTTACTGCAACTGGATGCATTCCTTTGCGGCAACCGAGGACGGAGTCCTGCACCTATTCCTGCAGTTCCACTATGCGGCGTCCGGCTTGGCCGCGGACTGCACGACCTACTCCGCAGTGCGACTGGTATCCCGTGACGGTGGGAATACCTGGCTGCAGGAGAACGGATCGCCGGTTGCGGAGCCAGTGACCGCGGAGAGCGCCCAGACCTTTAGTTCGTCACCGCAGGGCGGTCTGCGCCTCAACAGTGCGGTTCTGGACTGTCACGGCCGGCCCTGGGTGCATGTGGTACACCCGGACAACCCCGCCGGCTACCTGTACGAATTTACCGAGACGGGGCCTGTCAGGCACCTGCCGGGCGGAGAGTTGGCCGCCTACGACTTGCGCGGCGGCTGTGCCATGGACATGGCTTTCGATCCCTCCAATTGTCTGTTCCTGGCCTTCGCCGCCAATCCGGGCAAGACCGAGACCCTCTGGTTTGATCCCAGCCACGAAGTGCATGTGGCCTTCATCGATCCAAATCGTATGGTTGACACCCGGGTGAACCTGCTATCCGATGTGGATAAATTGGTGTCGGGCTGGCTGCCGCAGGTGGAGGACTGGCTGCCGAACAATCGCCATGAGCGCGTGTCCGAGCCTTATGTCATGTGGACACGGGGCAACAATCTGGGAGGCATCGGCGGTAACAACGCAAACAGCCTGAGAACCGAAGTGTGGCTCGACCGGTAGAGGTGGATTGCAGCTAGACGAATGAACACGAACGCGCGTACCTGTGTATGTTTGACACACAGCCTTACCGCATATCCAATGGCACTGTTTCACTTTCGTTGAAAACGGTTTTAGGCGGGCATGAACGGCTCCTTCTCCCCGGTCCAGGTTTCCGGCCAGCAAGTGCAGGAAGGCCTGTGCGACGTGCGACGTCTTCAGGCCGCGGGCCAGCCGCGCCCGGGGCCTGAGCGCCCAAACCAGCCCCTGGCAGGTCCGTGCCGGGGGGATGGCGGGATCTCGCACGCAGCAGCGCACGAGGTCGTTCCAGCGGTCCATGACATGCTCCACCAGGGCTGGCACGGGCGGCGACATCCGGACCGCGCCCTGATGAGCCCACTCGCAGTAGACCGTCAGCAGCTGGCCGCCCCACAGGGGCAGGTGCCGCACCAGCTGCCCCCGCGGCACGGCCGCGTCCTCCGGGGTCGGCAGGATTCTGTCCTGGCCCTTGCGCATGCGCTGCAGCCGCCGACGCACCGTGCGCCGCATGTGCACGACTCACAGCTGCCGGTCCAACCCGCAGCCCTTCCGGGCCTTGCGGAAGACCGGGGCGTCGTCGGTGACCAGGGTGTGCACGACGCGGGCCTCCAGCTCCCGGCAATAGGCTGTCCCGTCGAAATCCGGCCCCGTGCGGCGCAGGTCATGGGGCCGACCCTCGCTGTCCAAGACCATGGCCACCGGCTGCCGTCGGCCCTCCAGGGGCAGCCAGGTCTCGTCCAGCAGGACCACCCCGAGCAGCTTCGCCGTCGCGTCCCACGGCACCTCCGCCTGCAGCCGCTGCACGTTCCGCCACAGGCTGACGCTGAGCACGTACAGGCGCATCAGGGTTTCCTGTCAGGGCCGCGTGCGCTGCGGGCGGGTCACCCCCTCCGGGAGGCGCGAATGCGTGCGGACGCAGGACTGGTAGCGCCGGCGCTGCACGCGGCAGGGGCCCAGCAGCAGCCGTTGCGCCAGAAGGCGTGTCGGCCGCCATGGGGACACGCCTCCGGCGGACCAGGGTCCGCAAAGTTGACGTGCGGCCTCTTCAGGAAAGACATGGCGAGAGGTCCCTGCTCGGGTTGAATGAGACAAACCAAGGGTACAGGGCCTCTCGTCTGGTTCCGGGCCTGAACCGTTTTCAACGAAAGTGAAACAGTGCCACAGTGTCCAGTTCGACTTGTGCCGGGTTTACGTCCTGATGTACGATGGGTTGCCGGGGCGCACTTACCTATCCGGTGTTCTTCGCAGCACTGGATCCCCGGCCCTCCGCGCAAGCGGGGGTTTTTTTATTGCCATGCTGCGGGACGGGTTAACCGTCTGCCCCGAACCGTGATCGGGTCCGGCAGTTGGCTGCTCCGGAGGTGGGACTGTTTCAGTTGCATCCGATGATGCACAGGAATGTGGCGCAATCCCGTGGCCTCACGTTGGTCAGACTGGAGAAACGGATTGACAAGGATGACCCCAACACCGAATTCGTGGACCACTTCCAGAGGGTAGGCCAAGTCCGAATCGTTGGTGACCACCAGAGCTGTACGGCATGCGCGGGTGCCGAGGGCATCCTTCAGCAGATCGGTGGCCAGATTGACATCCGAGCCCTTTTCTTCCGTTTGTCGGATCCTTGCCAGGACGAAGGGACGGGTGGATGGCTGCCGGTCTTTGGCCTGTTGGAGGATCCGCCCGACATGTCGGGCTTCCGCATCTTTCAGACGAGGTCGAAAGGGATTGGGTGAATCCAGGCCCTGGGTCTCGTCAAGCCGCTGCCAGCGGGGCCAGTCCGCGTAGACTCCTTCCTTGACGGTGATCCGCGGGCGGGATTGCAAGGCCTGCAAGTAAGTCCGTTGTCGTGCGGGACCGGGATCCCCGGGGAACGTGGCCTTGATGCGGGCTGTGTAGTACCGGGTATGGACAATCGTGAGATGCGGCACGAGATTGGCCATCAACGACGGCACGTCCAACCACCGGCAACCGGGATTGTGTTTCAGGGCACCATAGTACAGGTTCATGCCGTCCACGTAGGCGTAGACCGATTCCCTTTGGTCATTCACGACTGTACTCCGGTTTGCGAGGCTGCATTCAGTGGACAAGACAAGGGATGGGTTGGCGGAGACAACATGTGGAGAGGGAACAGGACGGTTTGACGGCTATCCGGGACGGCTGCCAGGATCTGTGTCCAGGCCGCCACCGGCAGTAGAAGCGACAGGGCCGGTTCCAGCCCTGATTGGCCTGTCTGCCAATCCTCCCGCCTCACGAATGTTCGCGACAAGAGCCGGCAGCACCTCTTGTTCGCATCCTTGAGTTCCACCAAGCTCTGGAACAGCCGGAAGTTCCCACGGCTGCCCATGGCACCTGTCCCGCTCTCCGCTCCTGCCTGGAAGGGCTACGCAGTCATTAGCTTTCCACACGGGCTGCCACCTCCGCATCCCGGACGCGGGCGTGCTCAATCCACTTTTGGAGTTCTCGAAGCACAGCCTTTGCCCACCGCCGTACCTTGGGGTTCGCATGGCCGAGAAGCTTGGTTACCAACTGGTGATAGGTCGTCCACCAACCTTCCTCCGGCACAAACCGGGGTTTCGTCAACAAGGTACCGACGGCGGCGTCAGTTACATCCTCACGGTCTCCAAACTCTTCGATCAATCGGATCATGACCGGATGCATGGAGAGACAGTCCTTGCCATCTTCATTTGAGGCAAGGAAGGGAACGGTTTTCGCGGCAAAGACGGGAGCGCGTTCCGGGTGGGCATGGCACCATGCAAACAGAGTGTCCTCCGGGAGATGCAGGATGGGTACGCAGTTCTCGCCGTCATCCTCCAGCTCTTGGCCACGACTTGACCCGGGTTGTTTGCCCAGCATCGACTCGCAAAGGAAACGCTGTCGCGGGTCATTCCCAACGATGGCCGAGCCGATGAGCGGCCAGGCGAATCCCGGAAACCGGGACAAGAGATTGGGGAGTACCGCTTCCAAGGCAACCTTGCCTGTCTTGCCCCGTTGCCGCAGACCCTGATAGAAGCATTGGTGGATGCCTTCCTGTCGAATCACGGACAGGGCTGCCATGTACAGCGCGTGGCGCACGGCGGCCCGACCGCCCCGGATCGACCGCTGGCCTCGTTTACGGCCACTGTCCCGCGACCAGGGTGCGAGTCCCACCAGAGCGGCTTGTGCGCGGAGGGAATCACTGCGCTGCAACAGGGCCTGGTACTCCTTGCCCAGCCGTGCAATCTCCTGGTCGAGCCAGGCCAGATACCGCCAGGTGGACCGACCAACGACAGTACTGACACCCTTGTCCAACCGGTTCCGTTCCTGAACCCGCTAGTCGACCAGTTGCCGGCACCTACGTAGTAGCTGTTGCAACTCCTCACGGTCCTCCTCGCTCTCGGACGGACCGGTGTCCGAGGCCGGGAACTCCTGGAACAGCCCAACTTGGCCATATCGGTACAGGTCGTCCAGGAGTTCTATCATCAGGCGATACGCCCCACCAGCTCGGTACAGCTGACCCCTGAGGACGCATTGGACTTCCTTGAGCCCATTCAGGAACTTCCGGTACAGCCACTGACCGCCGATTTGTTCCTTGATGCCGTAGCCATCAGCCAGCGTTTCCAGCTGTCGTATTGGGATGGCGCGATTTTGGCGGTGGCCCGCGCCCTTGGGTGTGACACCGTCTATTCCGAAGACTTGAGCGACCAGCAGAACTACGATGGCCTACGCGTGACAAATTCCTTCCGGGAAGGTGCGGAAGTCCTACGCGCCATCATTTCCCGATTCATGCCCATCCCGTTGTCCCGGACCATCATGGTTACGGCATCCTCGGAATTCTTCGTGGCCACTGTCAGCCGCGGCTGGTAATCATCCTCCTCGACCCGAAGCTTCTCCACCATGGCTTCACAGGCGTTCATCACCAGATTGGAAATGACCCGCGCCACGTCTTCCGGCACCACAACTGTCTCACCCAGGGCCGGATCCAGCTCCATGCTGACCTCGGCGCTGAAACCGGGTTCGTAAACCCGGATCGCCTGGTACCCAAGGTGGGTCTGCTCAACGATCAACTGGTTCAGCTCTACCGGCTGGAACCCACCTCCGGTCCTTCGGTCGTAGATCATCATGGCCGACGCGATGCTATTCAGCCGACCGCTGTGATGTTCCACCCGCTCCAGATTACCGGCTAGATCCTTGATCAAGCCCTCGGCTTATTGCCGGTCCGCCTCTCCGGGTTGCTCCAGCAGTTCCAGCAGCTCCGCCGCGAGTTCCTGAGACAACGATGTGAAATTGCGGACGAACTGCAATGGGTTACGCATCTCGTGAGCCACCCCCGACGCCAGTTCACCAAGTTCCGCCAGCTTCTGCTGGCTGATGATCCGGTCCTGGCTTTGGGACTTATATACCTGACTACGCAGTCGGCATACCTTGTTCACGGGTCCTTGAG
>JAPPAJ010000181.1 GCA_026705565.1 Caldilineaceae bacterium
GGATGAAGCGGTGGCCGATGCGGGTTGGTTTGCGTTCCGGGTCCGCGGCCCCCGCCAGGTCCTCCAAGAAGTCGTCCACGGCGTCGACCGGCTCGATGCGCAGCCGTGGATTCCACTCCCGCAGATCCCTCAACACCTGATCCGCCTCTCCCATCCGCAAGAGACCATTGTTGACGAAGATGCAGGTCAGGCGCTCGCCCACGGCCCGGTGGACCAGTGCCGCCGCGACGCTGCTGTCAACGCCGCCGCTGAGTGCCAGCAGGACATGCCCGTCCTCGGGCACACGCGTCCGGATGTCCCTAATGCATGCCCCCGCCAGTTCTTCGGTGGTCCAGGTTGTGTCACAACCGCAAATCCCGTGCACAAAGTTGCCCAGGATGTCCATCCCGCGAACGGTGTGGCTGACCTCCGGATGGAACTGCAAACCGAAGATGCGGCCGTCCTCCGCGGCCACGGCCGCATGCGGGCTGCCCTGGCTGGCGGCAATGGACCGGCAGCCGTCGGGCAGGGACTCCACCCGGTCGCCGTGGCTCATCCAGACACTTGATTCGGTCTCGATGTCCTGGAACAGCGCCGACTCCCCGGTGTGGCGGACCGAGGCCTGACCAAATTCCCTGGCCGTGGCCGGCTCCACCCGTCCGCCCAGGGCCTGCATCAGCAGCTGCATGCCGTAGCAGATGCCAAGCACCGGCACGCCCCGGGCCAGCACGGAAGCCGGCAGCGACGGCGCCCCGTCCACGTAGACGCTTGCGGGACCGCCCGAAAGGACCACGCCCCGAACCTCCCTGGTATCGAGGAAGGTGTCCGCCTTGGGCCAGGAAACCAGCTCCGCCGGGACCTGCAGTTCGCGGATGCGACGGCAAATCAGCTGGGAGTATTGGCTCCCGAAGTCGACAACTGCGATCACGGGCCGGAAGCGTTGGCTAGTAGGTGGCCAGGTATTGATTCAGCTCCCAGGTGCTGACGTGTGTGCGGAACTCAATCCACTCCTGGGTCTTGGCTTCCACGTAGGTGTCGTGCAGGTGGGGTCCCAGTGCGTCCGCCAGAACATGGTTGTCCCGGAGATATTCGATCGCGGCCCCCAGGCTGTCCGGCAGGGATTCGTATCCGTGGCGGCGGTCCGTTACCCGGAACAGGTCCTCTTCCAGGGGATTGGGCGGCTGCATCTCCTTCTCAATTCCATCCAGGCCCGCCGCCAGCATGACGGCGAAGGCCAGGTAGGGGTTGGCACTTGGATCGGGACTGCGCAGTTCGCAGCGGGTGCTGATGCTGCGGTCGCGCGTGGTGCGAGGCACCCGGATCAGGGCGCCCCGGTTGGTGCGGCCCCAGCAGATCTTGACCGGAGCCTCAAACCCGGACACCAGGCGCTTGTAGCTGTTGACCAGCGGGGCCACCACGCAGGCCATGGCCTTGGCATGTTCCAGTTGGCCGGCGATGAAGTGCAGGGCCGTCTGGCTCAACCGGTAAGGATGCCCGTCGTCGTACATCAGGTTCCGGCCGGTCACCGGATCCAGCAGGCTTTGGTGCACATGCATGCCCGAGCCGGACTTGCCCGTCATCGGCTTGGGCAGGAAGGAGCAAAAAAGGCCGTGCTGGTGGGCCACGGCCTTGGCCGCGATGCGGGCCGTCACCGTACTGTCGGCCAACTGCAGGCCCGGCCCGTAGCGCATATCCAGTTCGTTCTGGCCTTCCGCCACTTCATGGTGAAAGGCGTTGATGACCACACCCATCTCAGCCAGCGCCTCGACAATCTTGCGCCGGATGCTGCGGGAGATATCAATGGAGATGTCGAAGTAGCCGGCCTGGTCCAGCGGCTGCAAGGGCAGAACCTCTCCGTCCTCGTGCCGTCGAAACAGGAAAAATTCCAGTTCGGGTGCAATGTTGTACTCGAAACCCATGCCGCGGGCCCGTTCCAGCTGCCGCTTCAGGACATAGCGGGGATCGCCGGGGAAGGGATCGCCGTTGGGCAGGAGCACATCGCAGATGACCCGGGCCGTGCACGTTCCCGACTCCCATGGGATCAGCGCGAAGGTGGAGGGGTCGGGCATCAGGTACATGTCGTTCTCGACCGTACGTGCAAACCCCTGGATGGAACTTCCGTCAAACCACTGGCCGTGGTCCACCACCTCGGTCCACTGCCGCGCGGGAATGGTGATCTGCTTGATCTGGCCTTCAATATCACTGAACTGGAGCCAGACAAAGTCAACCCCTTCGGACCGAAGGAGTTGTCCCAACTTCTTGTTGGTGGGTGCGGTGACGGCCTTGGCCATGGTCCGGATGCCGAAACGAAAGGGAGTGCGCAACCGCCTATTATGCAGGAGCCCGGTCCGATCGGACCGGGCTCCCGGCATATCCGACTGTCGGAGCGGGCTAAATCCCGTAGTACATCACAAACTCTTCGGGATGCGGGCGCAGGCGAATGGCGTCCACTTCCTCGTAGCGCTTGTATTCCACATACGACTCGATGAGCTCCGGCGTGAAGACCCCGCCCTGCAGGAGGAACTCGTGGTCGTTCTCCAGTTCGTCCAGGACCTCGCCCAGCGAACCCTTGACCAAATCCACCTGGGACATGGCGTCCTCTTCGTACAGGTCCATGTCGCCCGGCTCGCCCGGCTCAATCTTGTTCTGAATGCCGTCCAGGCCCGCCATCAGCAGGGCCGCAAAGGACAGATAGGGGTTGGCGCCGGGGTCCGGGCAGCGGAACTCCACGCGCTTGGCCTTGGGCGATCCGGAGTACATTGGAATACGGCAGGCGGCGGAACGGTTGCGGGCGGAGTAGGCCACCACCACCGGGGCCTCGTAGCCGGGCACCAAGCGCCGGTACGAGTTGGTCAGGGGCGCCGAAAAGGCCAGCAGGGCGTTGATGTGCTTGAGCACGCCGCCGATGTAGTGCAGGCCCGTTTCGCTCAGCCCGGCGTAGCCGTCGCCAGCGAAGGTGTTGTCTCCGTCCTTCCAGATGCTCAGGTGGGTGTGCATGCCGGAGCCGTTGTCCTCGAAGAGGGGCTTGGGCATGAAGGTCGCGGTCTTGCCGTTGGCCTTGGCGATGTTCTTGACGATGTACTTGTACAGCTGCATGTTGTCGGCCGAGCGCAGCAGCGTGTCGAACCGCAGATCGATCTCGGCCTGGCCGGCCGTACCCACCTCATGGTGATGCACCTCGACCTCCAGTCCGGATTCGACCATGGTCCGCACCATGTGGGACCGGACATCCTGCATGGAGTCCGTCGGGGGCACGGGGAAGTAGCCGCCCTTCCAGCCGACCTTGTGGCCGCCACTGACCTCGCCGCCGGTCCAAGGGCCTTCCGAACTGTTGATCTCGTAGCCCTGGAAGTTGCGGCCCGTGGCGTAGGAGATGCTGTCGAAGATGAAGAACTCCGCCTCCGCGCCGATATAGGCGGTGTCGCCGATGCCGGTGGACTTCAGATAGGCCTCGGCCTTCTCCGCCACGTTGCGGGGGCCCTTGCCGTAGGGCTCGTGGGTGATCGGGTCGTAGACATTGGCGATGAAGGCCAGTGTCGGGAACCGGTCGTCGGCAATCGGATCCAGGTGGGCGGTCGTCGGATCGCCCTTCAGGATCATGTCGCTGACATCAATGCTCTGGAAACCGCGGATGGAAGAGCCGTCGAATCCGAGACCCTCTTCGAATGCCTCTTCCGCATCAAAAGTCTCCGCCGGCAATGAGAAGTGGTGCCACTGGCCGAACAGGTCGGTGAACCGGACATCCACAATGTTGACGCCGTTGGCCTTGATGGCCTTGATGACGTCAGCGCCGGTCTTGCAATCTAGGGCCATGTCAGTAGTACTCCTGGTTTGGTACGCGGGCAAGGCTCCGCCCGTCGCGGTTGCAATGGCACAATCCTACAGCCGCCGGAACGAATTGGGTTTGGGCATATGTTACAAAACCAAGGCCCCGCGGACGTACATTCTGTCCAACCAGTGTGCATCCGGCGGCCTTGCCATGGTGCATCAACGCCATGGATATGGCAGATCGGCACAAGACGGTTCAGTCTGCACCGCAATGCTGCAAACGGTCACCACGGTCGGAGATTCCGCCCGGGGACCAGGAAATTCAGCGCCCGGGGACCTGTTCGGTGGACGCGGTCCGGGCGTCGGGGGCGGAGGCCTGGTCCCAAGGTTCCGCACCGGCCTCTGCCTGCGGATACTGCCGCGCGGGCTGGGTGCCGCGCGCGGTTCCGCATTGGGCACAGACCGTCCACTCGGGACGGACCGCATGGCCGCAGGCCGGGCACGCCTGCAACAACTGAACCTGGCAATGGGGGCAGAACACCCACGTGTCGCGCACCGGGCGACTGCAGCCGGTGCAGAAGAACGACACATTGGCCTCGCGCAGCAGCGCCTCCTCCTCGAGGGCCCGGTTGTAGGTGTCCGCCAAGGTTTCGCGCGGCCTGACCAGGATATAGACCACCAGGCCGGCAAAGGGAACCAGAATCACCAGGACGGCCGCCAGGATCATGGCCAGCACGTCCCAGGACCTGGCCCGGATGTCGTTGATGGTCCAGACAACGGTCCCCGCCCACAGCGCGAACAGCATCGCGCCCATGACGGTGACCGCCACCTCGAGCCAGACACCGAGCGTGTTGATGAATTCGGGGGACATGGAGGAACAGGGACTTCGGCGGGAACGCCGGCTGCGAACCGGCCTGGCGGGCCGGTTCGAACGCGGCGCAACAGTATATCCCGGAACCTTGGCGAAACGCGGGCTCGACAGTCGATTTCTCGATCCGGCAAACTCTCCAAACCGCCGTCCGAGGCCGATGGGTGCGGAGTGAGGGCCGGCTTAATCCAACCCAATGTACCGGACCGGGCCCGGATACAGGGGCTGACATCCACGCACGCCTGTTTGACCGGTCCAAATCGGTCCCTGCCGCACGCATTCCCGGTTCGAGGGTAGAGGGCCGGCCGCGCCGTCACCCAAGAAAGGGCTGCACCGAACGTCTCCCTTCCTGGAACAGTGGATCCGCACCCGGCTCCACTGTCGCGCCCCGGACGCGCCGGTGAGCCCTCATGGCCGGACAGGACGCTTTAGGGGACTGAAACCCCGAGTACGCACGGCCGGAATCTTCCAGACAGTGGCCAAAGTACACAACTTCCCACAGAACATCCGCCTGACGGCTCCGATCCCGGATGCCGGCCAGCCAGGGCGATGCCGCCTCGCCAATCCTCTGCACGTTCCCGCAGGCCATTGCCACACTCATTGCAACAATTCCACACTGTTGTATAGTGACAAATCATCACTTCAATGAGGTACCTTTACCATGTTCCGAAAGTGGCTAATTCTGGCAGGACTCTTGGTGGCCCTCTCCTTGGTTGTCGTCGGTTGTGAGACTGTCGACACATCAGCCTTGGAAAACGAGATAAGCGAACGCGACGCGAAAATCGCCGAGCTGGAAGCCATGGTGATGGACCTTGAGGGAACGGCCGAGATGCCGGCCGAAATGGCCGGTTCCCGCCTCCAAACGGTCCTGGACCGAGGCAAGCTCATCTGTGCCAGCCGCAACGACGTGCCGGGCTACGGCTTCCTGGACGAAGCCGGCAATAACGTCGGTTTCGATATCGACCTTTGCCGCGCGGTTGCCGCCGCGGTCCTGGGCGATGCCAATGCCTTCGAGATTCGGCTGATCACCGCCGCCGAACGCGGGCCCACCATCCAGTCCGGCGAGGTGGACATGTTGGTTCGCACCGTCACTTGGACCACGTCCCGGGACGCCCAGTGGGGCAACTACACCCAGACCATGTTCTACGACGGCCAGGGGTTCCTGGTGCAGAAGGACCTGGGCATCTCCAGTTCCCTGGAGCTTAGGGACGCCACCGTCTGCGTGACCCAGGGAACGACCACCGAGTTGAACCTGCAGGACTTCTCCAACCAGAACGACCTGAACATCACTGCGCTCACCTTCGAGGACACCGACGCGGTGGTGGCGGCATATCAGAGCCAGCAGTGCGACGCCTTCACCAACGACCGCTCCCAGTTGGCCGCCATCAGCAGTGCCTTCGAGAACCGGGATGCCCACGTAATCCTGCCCGAGACCATCTCGGAGGAACCGCTGGGTCCGGTGGTCCCTCACGGTGACGAGCAGTGGTACGACATCGTGAAGACCGTCATGGCCATCCTGATCTACTCCGAAGCATACGGGGTTACGTCCGACGCGGTACCGGCCGAGAGTACCGGGGACACCAAGGTTGACCGTCTCTTCGGGCTGGAAGGCTCCTTCGGTCAGGAAACCCTCGGCCTCAGCCAGACCGTGGCCCAGGACGTGATCGGCAGCGTGGGCAACTACGGTGAAATCTACGACCGCAACCTTGGCCCGGGCGGCATCAATCTCCCCCGTGAGGGCGGCCGCAATGCCCTGTGGGCCGACGCGGCTTGTTCGGACTGTCCCAAGGGCGGCCAGATTTACTCCGCTCCCCTGCGGTAACCCTTTCGCTTCGCTGTTGTAATCCCCTGCGCCATGATCATGATTGAGGCGCTGCGAGGATTTGCCTACTACAAGGGCGTGCCTCTCTGGCGGCACGCCCTTGTCCTACAGTGGACGTTGCAGATACTGTCGGGCGTCCTGGTGGTGGCCTTGGTCACCACGTTCTTCACCAACATCAACAACACGATCCAAGACCGGGAGATTCCCCACGGGTTCAGCTTCCTGTCCCGCGAGTACCAGACCCCCATCGGGCAGCACTTTCTCCCCTACGAGTCCTCAGACTCCTTCCTCTACGCGTTTGGGGTTGCCGCCACCAACACCATCATCGTCTCCATTGTGGGAGTCATCCTGGCCACGGCCTTGGGAATCGTGGTGGGCGTAGCCCGCATCTCGGGAAACTGGCTGGTGTCCAGGACCTCCCTGATTTACATCGAGGTCTTCCGCAACGTTCCGCTGTTGGTGCAACTGTTCTTCTGGTTCTACGTGGTGCTGGCGTTGCCACCGGTCCGCCAGGGGTACGTCTTCGCGGACAAGCTATACATCAACAATGGGGGCGTGTCGCTGCCGTGGCCATCGGCGTCCAATTGGAGCGCTGCCTGGGCATGGCTGGCTGTAGTCCTGGCCTCGCTCCTTGTCGCAATGGTGCTGCACCGCGTACTGACGCGACGCGAAGCCCACACCGGACAGTCGTCCTATCCCCTGGTTTCAGGCAGTGTCGCAGCCGTTGCCATGTCGGTCGCCGGGTGGCTGTTCGTCAATGCGGCGTTTGGAGAAGCTCCCTTTGCCATCTCGGATCCGGCCCCACAGGGAACTTTCGGACGCATCGCCGGGGGCTTCACAATCTCCGGCGGTCTGATGGCGCTCTTGACCGGGCTGGTGATTTACACATCCTCGTTCATTGCGGAGATTGTCCGGGCCGGCATCCAATCCGTAGGCCACGGTCAAACGGAAGCAGCCCGTTCCCTGGGTCTTGCGCCCATGGCGGCCCTGCGCCATGTCACCTTTCCCCAGGCCCTGAGGGTTATCATCCCCCCGCTGATCAGCCAATTCCTCAACCTGACCAAGAACAGCAGCCTGGCCGGAGCCATCGGCTACTCGGATCTGGCCAATGTCGCCAAGACCATGACACAGACGGCTCCGGCAGTGTCCATCTATCTCCTGCTGGCGGCAGCCTACCTGGCCATGAGCCTGACCTATTCCTTGATCGGCAACCTGTACAACCGGAGCATTCGGTTGGTGGGAAACTAGGCGCATGACATCTGCAATGGACACGCCTCCGGGCGTGGCACTCCCTCCTCCGATCACGGAACGCGGCGGCGTGGGCTGGGCCTATGCCAACCTGTTCAGCAATTGGTACAACACCGTCCTGACCTTCATATTCGCCGCTTTATTGGGCCTGGCCTTGTGGTTTGGGCTGAGCTGGATAGTACTGGAAGCCGACTGGAAGGTCATCGCAACCCTGGGCGGCCGGCTCATCATTGGCCAGTACAACACGGAGTTCGCCTGCCCCGGTCAGAACTGCTTCTGGAGGCCGCAGGCCTCCCTGCTGCTGGTGTCGGTGCTGCTGGGCATGGCGTGGGCCGTGTCCGGGGACAAGGCTGCCAGACGCATCGCCATTGGCGTGGCAGCCGTAACGGTCGCCTTCGCCTTTCTGCCTTACAGCATGGATCAGATGGGCCTGGACGTGCGGCTGCTGCTGGCCGCGAACGTTCCGGCAGTGGCCGCGGGTTGGGTGCTGGCCCGGTACACGCCCCTGGGTACGGTCCGCTGGATGGTCATCCTGGGAGTCCTCTTTTTCCTGGTCATCCTGGTCTTGATAGGGGGGGTTCCGGGAGTTCCGGGCCTGCAACCCGTGTCGACCATTTACTGGGGGGGCCTGATGCTGAACCTGCTGCTGGCGGTGACCGGCATCACCCTCAGCCTGCCCATCGGCATCGCCCTGGCCCTGGGGCGGCGCAGCAGCCTGCCGCTGGTCAAGCTGCTGTGCGTGGTGTTCATCGAGGTCATGCGGGGCATGCCGCTGATTACGCTCCTATTCATGTCCCAAGTGTTGGTGCCCTTGGCCTTCCCGCAGGACTTCTCCACCAATTCCCTGTTCCGGGCCGGGATAATTCTCACCCTTTTCAGTTCGGCGTACATGGCGGAGAATATTCGGGGAGGCTTGCAGGCGCTTCATCCCGGCCAGGTGGAGGCGGCGCGGGCATTGGGGCTGGCCGGCTGGCAGACCACCCTGCTTATTTCCCTGCCCCAGGCCATCCGCAACGTCATACCCGCCATCGTGGGGCAGTTCATCTCCCTTTTCAAGGACACCCTCCTCGTATACATCATTGGAATGTTGGACGTGGTTGAGTTCAGCCGGGCGTTTATACAGGGCAACGCGGAGTACCTGGCCAGCGCAAGGGAGCTGTTCCTGTTCCTGGCCTTGGTCTTCTGGATCTTTACCTACACCATGTCCTATGTCAGCAGGAGAGTCGAGGTACATCTCCGAGTCGGGCAACGATAGGGCATCGGACCCGCGTATGCGGTTTCGATGTTGTCACCCGGCCTGCATTTGGATTCCCGCCTTTCCCGCAATGGCGGGCAGAAGCGGGAATGGAGCGGACGGAAGCAGGAAAAGCGAGTGAACGCCACACCGATTTTGTAGACGCCTTCAAAGAAGCCTGGAACCAGTCGGAGTTAGCAACATGGCCGCGAGCGAATCAACAATTGATACTTCCGACATGATCGTGTGCAGGGATGTACACAAATGGTACGGCAACTTCCATGCCTTGCGGGGCGTGACCACCACGGTACGCAAGCGCGAGGTCGTGGTCGTCGTGGGGCCATCCGGATCGGGCAAGTCCACCTTCATCCGTACCATCAACCGGCTGGAGGAGCACCAGCGCGGGGACATCATCGTCGACGGCATTGAGCTTTCCAACGACGTGCGCAACATCGACGCCATCCGACGCGATGTAGGCATGGTCTTCCAGTCGTTCAATCTCTTCCCCCACCTGACGGCCATGGACAACATCACCCTCGCGCCCATGAAAGTGCGCAAGCTGCCGGCGCGTCAGGCAAAGGAAATTGCCGAACAACTCCTGGAGCGGGTGGGCATCGCCGAGCAGGCAGACAAGTATCCGGGTCAGCTGTCCGGTGGCCAACAGCAACGGGTCGCCATTGCCCGCGCCCTGGCCATGCAGCCCAAAATCATGCTGTTCGACGAGCCGACCTCGGCCCTGGACCCGGAGATGATCAAGGAAGTCCTGGATGTGATGCGCGAGTTGGCCGAGTCGGGCATGACGATGGTCGTCGTCTCCCATGAAATCGGATTCACCCGAGAGGTAGCCGATCGGGTTCTCATGTTCGATCACGGACAAATCATCGAAGAAAGTACCACGGAAGAATTTTTCGACAATCCCAAGGAAGATCGGACCAAGTTGTTCCTCTCCCAAATCCTGGCGTAGGCGGGGTGGACGGTTTCCCGGTCCACTGTAGTCACTGTCGGGCACACCTCAACATCAAGTTGGGCATGATAGCCATGCCCGCAGGGCGTTGACAAGGTCGCGTCAGGACGGGGGCCACCTCCGAAGCGGTCGTTTGACCACGGCCTGAACACCACGTCATGGCAGAACATCCATACGAGGTGAATCCAGCAAGGCACCGCCCATGATCCAAACCGGCGGCTTGGACTCGTAGGTCATTTGTGCCACAAGAATGGCTATCCAGCATCTTCATGTTTAGGGTTGGGGGCACTGTTTCAATCCCGTTGATTTGGGTATCCGTTCATTGCAAGGGGTCGACGTCGCTGCGACTCCTTGCGTTCGGTACCAACTGATTTGACGGCATTCAGTACCGGGTGCCCATTGTCGACTTCGGCTTCCAGAGCCAATATCAACGAAGGTGGAACCGTGCCCGTTGCACTATCGGGACATGGTGGCCAACAGACAGCCCGTATCGTATTCGGCCGAAAACCAGATGGGAATGCACCACGGCTGGAACTCCGCCACTTTCCCACCGCGGACCTCCACCTCATAACTGCCATCGTCCATGCGGCCGACCGCGACGACGACGCCACTTCCAATCTCCCGCGTGCCACCGTCGCCGATCAGCGAAAAGTCGTCCCGGCCCCAACCGACATCATGCAAAAATGTCTCGTTGGCGGGATTGTACAGCGCAGGCCCCAAACGGGCATTCACTCCCGTCCCCGTGGTCTGGTCATACCGGCTCACGAGCACACCCTCATAGCGCAGGGGACGTCGATGCCCAGGGACGGAGGAGTCGTAGACCTGGGGCCACTCCTCCACATAGTCCGGGGGACGCGCGGGCAGGACTTCCAATGTTGTGAACGCGTGGGGGCGGCCCGAGTGGATGACCAGGAACTGATACCCCGAGACCAAGGGCGGGTTCAGCCTGTAAACCCCGTCGTCGGACAGATGAAGTGCCACGGCCTCCGGGGCAATCCAGCCAGCCGCATAGCGATTGATGGCCAGCGTAGGCGGCAGGACCTGCCGCCACCCGAGGACGGGAACGCCCATCCTCAGCTCCGACATCATGTCAAACGGGTTGCTGTAGGGGTTGGGTGGCTCCAGCTCTTCACCGAGGACAGCCTCCCAAAGCAATTCGGTGTAGGAGTGGGGCCATCCCATCCACCCGTGTCCGATTTCGTGGACAATGGTTTCCATGTTGGCCTCGCTCAGACTGACGAGTCCCAGGTGGGCAAACCCGTTGTACGCACTACCGCCGCTGTCGCTCGCCACATCGTTGAACAGCAGCCGGTTCAGTCCTCCTGGCTGGCCCCGATCACAGCAGCCCGGTTCCACCACCAGACCAAGCCACTGCTCCTCCACAGCCTGCACTGTGCCATTCCCGGTCACTTGAAAGTCGAAACCGTCCCGAAACGTGATGCGCAAGGCACCCCCCGACATCTGTCGGTAATAGGGCGCCACATGGGCATTCAGCAATGCGACTGCTTCCTCCAGGCTCATCGCGATGCGAGTGCCGTCGTCCATGAACCACTCCTCGGCATCTGTCGGGACACGGGCAATGTCGACCCATATCTCCAAGTCGCCCAGCGAGTAATAGGTGGGATCGGCCGGCGGATCCAGGTGGGTGCGGTCGGGATATCGAACCATGGGAGTACAGCCCATGAATCCCATATGGCCATAGCGCAGATAACTGCCATTCCCGTAATAACGGATCAGCGAAAGCGGGTCGCTGCCGCCCAGATCGAGCAGGCCCGCCTCCACCCACGGAGACGCGGGATTCGGGGAGGGCGTACAGGAGTAGGGCTGCGACTCGCGCCACCAGGATTGGGGTTCCAGATCGTTCCAGTCCTCAAAGGGGGGATCGCCGGACGGAAGGCCGACAGATGAGGATGGTGTCGCGGCCGGTGCACGGGCGGCAACCTGGACCGGTGTTGGCGTCCAGGTGGGCACGGGCTCCACAACTTCGTCCGCCACGGTGGAAGTGGGCACAGCATCCTGACTTGCCTGTGGACCGGACCTGGAGCCGCCGCGGCCACAACCTGCCAGACAGGCGGCTGCAACCAGCAGCAGAATTCCTGTGCACACGGCCAGTTTCAATCTTGATGCCTTCATGTCAAAACAAATCTTTCCCGCCAGGGCACTGTTTCAATCCCGTTGATGTTGGTTCAAGGCCGGAATAGCCAGGGGCCCATATCTGGTCCCGGACAACCAACAACCCAAGGGGGCTCCTCGTGGCGGACAGCATCCCCGTGCACATCGGGAGTGGAGCGCGCACATTCCGGACAACGGCCTGCCACAAAATGAACAACTCCCTCGTGCCCTGCCGCCCGGAGCCGGACCTGGGAGCCACCTGTGCAGGCTGGACGAAAATCCTAGCAGAAGGATGCGTGAGCTATCGTGAACTGCAAGTGACTATTCGGTGATCAAGTGGATATCTGTAGTGGCCGCCCGGCATGGATGGCGGCTGGAACCGATATCTCGAGGCGCGGCCGCCTAGTAGGGCAACGAACCTTTGAGCAGTAGAATCGCGGTGTCCGGATCCCCTCAGCGCCTAACCTGCCATGACCCTGGCCGCCGTCCCCGTGTCCCAGCCCGACGTGTCCCTGAGCCGCGCCGAGAGCGCGTCGGTGCGGGGGCAGCTGCGGTCCTACCATGCGCGCTACGCGCCCTTCTTCGGTCGCCGCGAGCTGCGGGGACATGCCCGCGCCTACCTGCAGGGGCTGCTCAGCGACGAGCCGCGCAAGTCAGTCGAGCGCATGGTCCTGCGCCTGCGCGGGGCCGACCTCAATGCGGTGCGCACGCAGCAACTGTTCCTGCGCAAGGCGCGCTGGGACGACGCGCCCATCCTGGCGGCCCACCGGGCGCTGGTGGCGGAGACGCTGGGCGAGGAGGCGGGGTGCTGGCGATCGACGGCACCGACATTCCCAAGGACGGGCACGAGTCGGTGGGGGTGGCGCGGCAGTACTGCGGCCAGCTGGGCAAGCGCGCCAACTGCCAGGCGGCGGTCTTCGCGGCCTACCTCGGACGCGGGGCCGCGGCCCTGGTGGACCGGCGGCTCTACCTGACCCGGGACTGGGTCTCGGGGGCCAGCCATGCGGAACGACGGCGACGGACCGGGGTGCCGACACGCCCTTCCGCACCAAGCCCGGAGCTGGCTCTGGCGATGCTGAGCGCCCTGGTGGCGGAGGGCACGCTGCCGTTGCGCTGGGTGACCTGCGACGAGGGCTTCGGCCACAGCCACGCCTTCCTGGACGGGGTGGCCGACCTGGGGCTGGGCTACCTGGCCGAGGTGCCCCGCGACACCCAGCTCTGGACGACCCGTCCACAGCGGTCCGGTTCCCCCTCGCGCCCGCGCTTCTCGGTCCCGCCGCAGGAGCTCCGGGCCGTGGCCGACCAGCTCCCGCGCGCGGCCTGGCGGCCCTTCGTCCTGAGCGAGGGGTCCAAGGGCCCCCAGGCCGTCCTCTGCGCTGTCCGGCGCGTGACGGCCCGCCGCGGTTCCGAACCCGGTCCCGACGTCTGGCTGCTGCTGCGCCGCAACCCCGCCACCGACGAGCTCAAGGGCTACCTCTCCAACGGCCCTGCGGACATGGCTCCCGAGCGGCTGGTCTGGCTGGCCGGCCTGCGCTGGCCCATCGAGCAGTGCTTCCGGGACGGCAAGCAACTCTTCGGGCTGGGCGACTACGAAGGCCACAGCTGGCAGGGCTGGCACCGCCACGCCACGCTCGTCATGCTGGCCCACTTCTTCGTGGTGCGGGAGACGCTGCGACTCAAAAAAAGCATCCCGGCCTGACCGTGCCCCAGACCTGCCTGTTGGTGGACGCGGCCCTGCCCCGCACCGGCTCCCCGACCAACCGCGCCTGTGCCATCGTGGGCTACCGCCAGGCCCGCAATGCGGCCCGCCCGCCGTTCCCATGCCCTGCGCCGTCGCAGGTACTGCGCATACCTCTTCCAACACCACCAAGTTTCGTTGCCCTACTAGGGCCGTCAGGCAGGACCCGACACTTGGCCCGCCGTCAATGAATAGTGAAACAGTGCCCAGCGCACTGAGGTCCGATCCGCCTTCCATGGATCAGTGTAGGATCGGGGCATTCAGTCCACAGGTGCTGTGAACATGGTCATGTCCTCTGAACGTCCGTCACCTTCCCTGAACCCGGGGCGATCCGAGTTCCTGCAGATTCGGCGCGGCGGCGGTCTTTACATCGACAAGACCCACCACCTGCAGTCGCTCTTGGCCCCCGAATCCGAGGATGCCCCCACACTCCGAAACCCGTACGTATTCCTGGCCCGGCCCCGACGCTTCGGCAAGTCCCTGCTGGTGACAACCCTGGAGGCCTTCTTCCAGGGAGAGGTGCAGATTGATCCCCGCTATTTCAACGGCCACAACCCGCCACAAACCTTGAGCAAGATGGATCTGTTCCGCGGAACAGCGACAGCGGACACTGCCGAGCGCCGGGGGTTTCATCCGGTCGTGCGCCTGAACATGGTCAACACCCCGGCCGATGGACCGGAGCGCCTGGAAGCCAACCTATTGGAGATGTTGGGCAGCCAATACACCCTATGGAACCGTCGCGGCATCAATGTCGGCCTGGAATCCGTGGATGAATCCGGGGTCGTAAGGTTCCCCACCGGTCCGACAGTCAGCCCGGCCCAACGCCTGGAGGATCTGGTAGGCTGGCTCAAAACACACTACGGAGCCAATCCCGTCGTCCTAGTCGACGAGTACGACGCGCCCCTGGTGCACCTCTTGGGCAAGAACGCAGATCCCGAACCGATCCTGGACATCCTGCGCAACTTCTACGTCAAGCTCAAGAGTCTCGAATCCGATCTGCACTTCGTCTTTGTTACCGGCATCACCCGCTTCGCCCGCGTCAGCCTATTTTCAGCATTCAACAACTTATGGGACATCTCCTGGGAACCCACCTACGCCACCCTGTGTGGCTTCACCGAACAGGAAGTTCGAACCGCACTGCATCCCCACCTCGCCACCGGCGCGGGCCATCTCAACGTATCTCTTGAGGAACTGATGGACAAGGTGCGCCGCCACTACAACGGCTATTGCTTCGGCTTTCCCGAAGACAGCGAGCGCGTCTACAACCCCTTCACCCTCGCCTGTTGTCTCCGGGACATGCAGGACCGAAACCACGTTCGGAGATGGGCAATCACCGGATGGCCCAACCACTGGGCCGTCTCCGGCACACCCATGTTTCTCATCCGGCTCATGAAGGAGGGTCAGTATCCCCTGCCTGCGGATCCGCCCCCTTGGGACAACCTGATGAACACGGCCTACAGCCTGGACACGGTCGACTTCGTCTCTCTCATGTTCCAGACCGGCTACTACACCCTATGCCAGGACAAGGACGGGGACCTGTACCTGGACTACCCCAACGACGAGGTGCGTCGAACCTACGGCCATGAACTGCTGGAAACCTACCGGCGACCACCCGACCCGCGGACCCTGCGGGCCATGCACCGGGCACTGGCCGACGAGGACCACAAGGAGTTCTGCGATCTCCTCCACACCTTTCTGGCTGGCATCCTCAGCGAGAAGTTGCGCCGCGAGACGGATTGCCACCTCGTCCTGCATGTGCTATGCCAGCTGATGCAGGTAGAGTTCCAGTCGGAAGTGCACCAAGGCGGCGGCCGCTCCGACATGGAGGTCCACTTCCCCGGACACGTCTGGGTCATGGAGTTCAAGTATGGCGAGTCGCCGCAGACGGCCCTGGACCAGATCCGGTCGCACGACTACGGCCGCCGCCATTTCGGCGGGGAACGCCGGGTGGTCGCGCTGGGGTTGAACTTCGTGCCCGGCACCGGGGTGGAACCACCCGCTGTGCAGTTCGCCTTTGAGGATCGGTATCGACCCGAGTGAAGACGCCACTCCCTGGCTCCCGCCCTTGAGAGGCTTGGACGATCAGCATCTTGTGGACGCAAACCCCAGCCATTCCGGCGTAAGACGCCCTTGAACCAGCCAGGTCTCGAGGATTGGGTTCGTTACCGGTTGACCTGTGGCACCTCCGGCACGCGTTCATGTGGCATCTTGCAAACCCCGTACGGCGGGATGTGCCTTCGGCGAGGCAGGTTCATGTTCTGCGTTCCCGCCGCCTGCTTCTATTAAGGCGTGGAGGACTGTCGACAGGGATTTCGTAAAGTTGCTCGACATGGGTCGTCATGGACTGCCTTTCAGCTGGTCCACGGAATTTGGGACCAAGTCCATCGCCGACCTCGGCATCTTGTTGACAACGTACGCGGTGGACATGCAGAGGCCTGTCCTAACCGGGGTGACGATGGCGAAATCCATGAGATGAAGCCATCCCGGCATGCAGTTGACCGCCGAATTGGCGTTGCCTGGCCCCCCACGTCCAGCGCCACGGAGGTACGGCACATGGGAACTGTGTTGCACAATACGCCTAATGTGGAATTACAGGGCCACGGTGAAAGTCCGGACGTCAATCCCGGCCTGACGGCGGAGCAGGCGCCTGGGGCATGGCTCGTCATCTTGGCTGCGACATGCGTGCGCAGGCCGCGGAGCGTCCGGCAGGTCAGATGCTCCAGGTGGCGCCCGGTGTTCTGCACTTCATGGCAGGCACCTTCAATCCGTTCCCACAGCCGGTTGAGCCACCGCTCGAAGCCGGCCGGTTGGGCCGGGCGCTGGTTGGCGCGCAAGGGGGTCAGGATCTCCAGGCCCCGGGTCTCCCGGTAGCCCTGCTGCCAGTCGGCCCCGAGGAAGCCCTTGTCGCCGAGGATGCGGACCCCCCAGACCCAGTCCAGCACCTGCTCCCCTGCAACCCGCTCGTCCGTCGAGGCCGGCACTAGGTCGTAGGCCGCGGGCACCCCCGCCGGGGTGCAGAGCAGCACCAGCTTGTAGCCGAAGTACTTCAGGTTGCGACTGGCGCAGACCCCGTAGGCGGCCGTGGCCGCAAAGTCGCTGCGGCTCTTGTCGCGCGTGTAGCCGACCACGGGCAGAGGCTTGGTGTCCAGCAGATAGAGGGTGGCGCGGGTGGCCCCCAACCTCTCCGCCCAATGTCGGCGCAGGCCCTCGACCCAGGGCCACAACTGCCGGGCCCGGCGATTGCACTGGCTCTGGCTGAGCAGATGCGGAAAGAGAGACCGGTGGTTGGCCCGCACGAAGCCCAGGAACTGGGTCTCCCCCGGAAAGGGCAGGAAATCCATGAGCAGCAGGAGTGTGATCACTTCGCTGTCGCTGAAGCGGGGCTTGGCCCCGGCCAGGCTCTGCCGCCCGCCGGCCGCGTGGGCCTGGTACCAGTCGTCCACCCAGACGTAGACGACCGTGGCCAAATCCTCGAATGCTATACTGCGCG
>JAPPAJ010000236.1 GCA_026705565.1 Caldilineaceae bacterium
GGCGCAGGCGCACCGTGCGGTGGACGGTGTCCGGGGCCTGCGTTGTAGAATCGGGGCTGTTGGGCATGGAAGTTCCAGTTCCGTGTCCGGCGGAGAGTCCGGCAGCCACCGGACTCTCGCATTTATGGACGCCATTATGCCACAGAACCCATCGTCAAGTCAGGAATATAATTCCCTCATGAATCCCTTTGGGAGGCGCGGACCGAAGAACTGGGGGTAGGGTTCACTTGGGATCGACCGAGCGGCTGTTCCTGATAGGGATTCGTCAAGGCAGGGGTCCACGAAGCGAATTCCAAGACTGAATTCTTCATGCACGGATGGAGGGCACAGAACACGCCGCCTCCATTTTGTCCGCAGTGGCTCCGTCTAACGCCCGGTACGCAGTCGGCCCTTAGCTATTGAATTTGGTGATGTATGGCCTCCCGGCGACCCGCCACGGCCCCGAAGCATTCGGAGCAACCCTGATGACAATATCCAGAAAGACATCCCGTCACATCGTGGTTATGGGAGCCGGCATTCTCGGCGCGTGCATCGCTTGGTGCATCAGCGAAAGGGGATTTCCGGTAACCCTCATCGACAAGTCGGAGCCCGGCGGTGGCGCTTCCGGCCACAGCTTCGCCATGATCAACGCCGATACCAAGTTTCCCCTCCACTACCACAACCTGAACCGCCGGTCGCAGGACATGACCACTTGATTCTGGGGGACTGCTACGAGGCCAACGAAGCCATCGCGATGGATGTCGTTGAAGCCGCGTTGCCGTTCGTTGACGTGCTGTCGTTCCAGGACTTCCGCGATCCGGTGGCCCATCTCAACGAATGGCACAGGAAGACCGGAAAGCCCGTGCTGCTGGCCGACGCGGCGGGGCTGAGGAATCCCGCTCCCCTTGGGGGCTTCGTCCCCAACGACGGCGAGTGGTATGCAGAAGTACTGGTGGCGCTTTTCGACAACCCCGGCTGCGTCGGTTTTCATCTGTGCGGCGCCTACTAGCGCAACAAAGCGCGCCGCCGCGGCCTGCTCGACGAGGTGGAACGGCCGAATCAGGAACACATCGAGTTGATGCGCGCTGCGAACGAGCAGGTCGGCCGCTGGATGGACGAACGGTACTAATCGTCGGGTTCCGGCTCTGAAACCCGTTTAAAAGCGCTTTAGCCGTTCCACTATACTCAGCCTGAACACCTTAAATTGTTCGCGCTATGGGTGCGGACTCGGAGGAAACCATCATGTTCAGCGTTGGTGTCTCTCGACGAAAGTTCCTGCAATGGAGCGGCGCAGGTTTCGGTGCAGCCGCGTTGGCCGCTTGTGTTCCCGCCCCTGGCGCACCAGCGGCTGGCAGCGGTGCCGACGCGGAGCCCGTGGTCATTCGGTTCCATGGCCGCACCGGGGTCCAGGGCGATCACTTCATTGAACGCGCCCGGGCCTTCGAGGAGGAAAATCCCGGTATAACCATCAAGGAGGAACTGTTCCCCCATGCGGAGTACCACCAGAAAATGGAGGTATTGCTGGCGGGTCAGACCATCGGCGACACATTCTGGACCGTCCTGCTGTCCGGTCTCTATCACCGCTATGCCAATCAGGGCGTCCTACTTGCCTTGGACGACCTGATCGCCTCGGATGAATACGACCTGGGCGTCTTCTTCCCCGAATCCCTTGACGCGGCCAGCCATGCCGGTTCCCTGTACAGCCTGCCCTGGATCTGCCATCCGGGCCGCGTAGGCTGCTACTACAACAAGCAGTTGCTGGCCGACAACGGATTGGAAGAGCCCCCCGCGGACGGGGACTGGACCTTTGAGGATCTGCTGGAATATGCAACGGTCCTGACGCAGGACACCGATGGCGACGGTCAGATCGATCAGTTCGGCATGCAGCCGGGCCGGGACCCCTGGAGCCTCCTGGTATGGTCGCGCGGATCGGGTGGCGAGATCTTTGATGAAGAGGGCAAGACCTCCCTCCTGGATTCGGAGGAGACGCTTTCTGCGATTCGCTTTGTCTACGACTTGATGCACACCCACAATGTGGCCCCTTCGCCGGACCAGCAAACAGCCGATATGTTTGTCTCGGGCCGCATCGGCATGGCCCAGAGTGGGTATTGGGGACAGAGCTGGGTGAATCGCATCGGCGACCGGTTTGAATTGGGCACGGTGCCCATGCCCAAGGGGCCGGCAGGCATCAATGGTTCGATGTACGAATTCGATCCTGCCTGCATCTGGGCGGGCTCGGAACACCCGGATGAAGCCTTTGAGTGGGTCAAATGGCTGGCCAACCAGGAAACCGGCATCCGCATTGCGGAAGCGGGGTCCGTGCCCGGTTCCCGTCCGGATGTCTGGGAACACGAACGGCTGACCAAGTCCCCGATTCACAACGTCTTCACGAACATCATGTACAACGTGTTGCCGTACCGGGGACCGGGCAATTTCCGTGGTCTGGAATTCCGGGATGCCTACAGCAACGGAATGGACCCGGTTTGGCTGGGCAACGAAGAACCCGAAAATCTGGTGCCGGAGCTTTCCGCCAAGATCCAGGAAATTCTGGACAAGCCGGCTTCCTAGTCCGCCTTGAATGGGGTGGGGCCTGATTGCGCTTTCAGGCCCCACCGCTGCAGCCCGCTAACCCGGACTGTGCCAAGCCGCGGGCATAGTGCGTGTTGAGGGCCAATGAGGCGTTGACTGGACCGAGGTCCGCATGCAAGGCGAGATTGCCTCCGACATCAAGGGAGGTTCCAAGCTCCGCAAACCGGCGTCGCTCAAGCGTCAGGAGGCCGTTGCCGGCTTCATATACATCTCTCCGTGGCTGCTGGGCTTTCTGGCCTTTACGGCTTTCCCCTTTCTGGCCTCCTTCTATCTCAGCTTTACCGATTACACGGTTGTCTCCCAGCCAAGTTTCGCGGGCTTCTCCAACTATGTGGAAGCCCTGTCGGGCGATGACCTCTTTTGGGGCTCGCTGCGCCGCACCTTTACCTACGCCGTTGTCGGTGTTCCCCTGGGCATTCTGGGCTCCCTGGCCTGCGCATTGCTCCTGAACCAGGCGTTGAAGGGCACCACGTTCTTCCGGGTCCTTTTCTTCCTGCCGTCGCTGACGCCCCTGGTGGCGTTGGCCCTGCTGTGGCAATGGATATTCCAGCCCGACTTCGGAGTGCTGAACTTTCTGCTGGCCAAGGTCGGCATTGATGGTCCGGGGTGGCTGAGCAGCATCGAGTGGGCCCTGCCGTCCCTCATCATCATGGCCCTGTGGGGTACGGTGGGAGGGGGGCAGATGGTGATCTTCCTGGCCGGCCTGCAAGGGGTTCCGCAGGAACTGTACGAGGCTGTGGAAATCGACGGCGGCGGGCCCTGGTTCAAGTTCCGCCACGTCACGCTGCCGATGATTTCCCCCACCATGTTCTTCAATCTCATCCTGGGCATCATTGGCGCCCTGCGCGTCTTCACCGTGGCCTATGTTTCCACGGAAGGGGGCCCCGCCTACGCCACGTGGTTCTACATCCTCCATCTGTACACCCAGGCCTTCAAATACTTCAACATGGGTTACGCCTCCGCCCTGGCCTGGATTTTCTTCATTATTCTGATCGCCTTCACCTACCTGCAGGTGCGTGCCTCGCGCCACTGGGTCTTCTATGCCGGTGAACAAGGCTGAAGTTTCGCTGTTGCCAACCGTCTGATGTCCGCTCGCAGACACCCGTATCTGCTCTACCTGCCGGTGCTTCTGTTGGGGGCGCTGTTCATGGGGCCCTTTCTCTGGACCGTGGGCAGTTCCTTCAAGCATCCCACCGAAATCTATGTGTTTCCGCCGAAGCTGTGGCCCAGCGAGATGCAGTGGCAAAACTGGCGGGAAGTCTGGATCCAGGTGCCGTTCGCCCAATTTGCCAGGAACAGCGTTGTCGTCACCGGAGCCGCGGTCCTGGGCCAACTCCTGTCCACGACCCTGGTGGCCTACGGCTTCGCGCGGTTTCGCTTCCCGACCCGCGACTTTCTGTTCATGGTGGTGCTGAGCACCATGATCCTGCCTTTCGAAGTCCTGCTGATTCCCCAGTTCCTGATATTCCGGGAGCTGGGCTGGCTGGATTCCTACAAGCCCTTGATCGTGCCTTTCTACTTCGGCGCGGGACCGTTCTTCATCTTCCTGATGCGGCAGTTCTTTCTGACCATTCCCTTGGATCTGGATCAGTCCGCGCGGTTGGACGGAGCCCATTCCCTGCGGATTCTTTGGAGCATCATTCTGCCCCTTTCCCGGCCCGCCCTGGCCACGGTCGCCATCTTCTCGTTTCTGACGCATTGGGATTCCTTTCTCGGGCCCCTGATTTATCTCAACACCATGGAGAAATACACCCTGCCGCTCGGCCTGCGTTTCTTCCAACTGGTGGCGGACGCCGGCGGCGCCCCCCGGGAGCATCTCCTGATGGCCGCATCGCTCACGGTCTCCATTCCGGGCATCACGCTGTTCGTGGTGGCGCAGAAGTACTTTGTGCGCGGCATCGTTCTCAGTGGTATCAAGGGCTGATTGACATGACCATCACCACCCCGGCCGTATTCTTTGACGGACCCCGGCAGTGTTCCGTGCGGGAGCAGGCGCTCGAGTGGCCATTGCCCGGCCACGTACTGGTCCGCAGCCAGCTGACCCTGATCAGCACCGGCACCGAACTAACCCTGTATAGCGGCGAATTCCCGGCCGGTTCCAGGTGGGCGGGCATGGCGCGGTATCCCTTCACGCCGGGCTACGCCAATATCGGGATGGTGGAAGACATCGGTGATGGCGTGGACCCCGAGTGGATGGGGATCCACGTCGCCACCCGTGGACGGCACCAGAGATTGAATGTCCTGGACACGGATGTCCTGGCGCGGGTACCGGAGTCGATCGCCGCGGAAGAAGCCGCCTTCTTTACGCTGGCCCAGACCGTGATGAACGGAGTGCGCCGGTCTCGGGTTGGCTGGGGCGAATCTGTGGCCGTGTTTGGACTCGGCATCCTGGGTCAGTTGGCTGTGCGTTTCTGCAGGCTGTGCGGTGCCCGGCCGGTCTTTGGTGTGGACCCGGCCGCCAAACGCCGGGCCTTGCTGCCGGAGGATGCCGGCATCCAACCCGTGGATGCATCCCAGGGAGTGGAAGCCGTTCGCCAGGCCATTGCGGCGGCGACGCGCGACCGCCTGGTGGACTGTGCCTTCGAGGTGACGGGACTGCCTCGGACCATACCCGACTCGATGAGCACCGTGCGCCGACAGGGTCGCTTCATTCTGCTGAGCAGTCCCCGCGGGATGACCGAGTTCGACTTCCACGATCTCTGCAATTCTCCCAGCTACACGATTATCGGGACCCATGGCGGATCGCATCCTCCCGTTGCGACTCCCGACAATCCCTGGACGCGGGAGCGGCACACCGAGTTCTTTTTCGATCTGCTCCTGGACGGCGAACTGGATCTCTCCCGCCTCATGACGCGCAAGGCCCACTTCAGCGATGCGCCGGCCATTTATGAATCCCTTTGGGAGGCGCGGACCGAAGAACTGGGTGTAGGGTTTACTTGGGATTGACCGATCGGCTGTTCCTGATAGGGATTCGTCAAGGCAGGGGCCCGCGAAGCGAATTCCAAGACTGGATTCTTCATGCGCGGATGAAGGGCACAGAACACGCTGCCTCCATCTTGTCCGCGGTGGCTCCGTCTAACGCCCGGTACGCAGTCGGCCCTTCGCTATTGGATTTGGTGATGCATGGCCTCCCGGCGACCCGCCGCGGGTCCGAAGCATTCGGAGCAACCCTGATGACAACATCCAGCAAGACATCCCGTCACATCGTGGTTGTGGGAGCGGGCATTCTCGGCGCGTGCATCGCTTGGTGCATCAGCGAAAGGGGATTGCCGGTAACCCTCATCGACAAGTCGGAGCCCGGCAGCGGAGCTTCCGGCCACAGCTTCGCCATGATCAACGCCGATGCCAAATTCCCCCTCCACTACCACAACCTGAACAGCAGATCGCAGGACATGTGGACGCGGTTTGCCGCGGAGCTGGCCCGGGATGGCGATGGCGCGAGTCTCGGATTGCGCTGGGGCGGAAAGTTGACCTGGGTATCGGATGCCGATGCCGCGGCCCAACTGGAGGCTCATGTGCACCGGATGCAGTTCTGGGGGTATCCCATGCGCTTGCTGAGCAAGTCCGAATTGTCGGATATGGAGCCTGGTCTCAAGGTCGGCTCCATGGCGGCGGCCGCGTACAGCGAGAACGAAGGACAGGTAGAGCCGCAACTCGTGATCGAGGCCTGTCTGCACCGGCTGTCGGAAAGGAACTGCGATGTTTGCCGCAACACGGAGGTGACGGGCTACGCACTGACGAGAGAGGGTCGCGTCAAGGCTGTCAAGACCACTTCCGGTGACATTCGCTGCGATGTCGTCGTGCTAGCGGCCGGCTCGGACACCACACAGCTGGCCTCCCGGCTAGGCGTCCATGTACCGCAGGAGATAAGCTCGGGGGTGGTGATCAGGACCACGCCTCTGCCGCCTCTGCTGAGGCGTACCACTGTCATCTACGCGCCCCCCACGGTGGCAGGAGCACCCGAGGTGCATTTTCGCCAGTGCGCGGACGGTGGCTTCATGGTGGGGGAAGGCGACCAGGAAACCCACGCCGAAGATGGCAGCCAGGCCCACGCCGACGAACTGCTTGCGCGCGCTAGTTCCTACCTCCCGGAACTGGCAGAGGCCCGGGCGGTGGCGGTTCCGGCGGGGCTGCGTCCCCTGCCTGCCGACGGCTATCCAGCCATTGGCTTCACCACCCAAGTCCCCAACGTATATATCGCATTGACGCACAGCGGCGTGACACTTGCGCCCATCCTGAGCCAGCTGGCGACACAGGAGATTTGCGACGGTGTGCTGGCCGATGCGGTGCTGGGACCCTATCGGCCTCAGCGGTTCGCCCCTCGGTCAGTAGGCTAGCGTACTCTTGGAGACACTATGCCGCGGGTGTGCCGCGTTCCACCCTTTGTAGAGGGTCATTACCGTGCACTTGCGCACGTCCTGTTGGCATTGGATGTGGCAGGTCTAAGCGGAGTTCGAACCCAAACAGACAGTCACATCGGCTGCGCGGTCGGAGGGTGTGACTCGGTAGGTCACCTCGCCCTTAATCACGGACCCTTCGATCGTGGTCCGGTAGGGCGCGTGCAGCTTGAAGGAAACGTCCCAGTCGGCAGGCCAGGCCGGGCCCAGGAAAATCTTCCGGCCGTCGCATTGCAGCAGCATGGCTTGCAGGGCCGTGTTCAAAACACCTCCATGGCACTGGTCCGGGTACCAGTCGAAGTTGGGCCCCCAGAAGCCCGGGAAGCGCGACAGGTTCTGCTGGGCCAAGTCCGGGTTTCCGTAGCCGAAGGAATCGTGGTTGCGCGTCCCTGCCCGCGTGCCGACGGCGTCGCGGGCGCTCTCCGCCAGGCCCAGGTAGGCCAGGAACAGATCGTTCTGCCGCCAGCCGTAGTGGCCAAGGAAGCTGCGTTGCCGTAGGGCGGCCAGCGCCAGCTCCCGATCCTCCTTCTCAAAGGACAGCAGGCGGAAGGGGAACACGGCGTAGAGTTCGCCGTTCTCAATGTTGCGCCGGTTGCTGTAGGAGTCCGCCGGTGCCAGCATGCGCACGCCCTCCTCCTCGCGTACGGGGAGTTCCGGGACTGTTCGCAGCAGATCCTCCCAGGCCGTGCGTCGGCCTGCCTGGGCTGCATCCTCGGGCAGGGCCAGCAGCCGCGCGGCAACCGCCCGGATCCCGGCGATCTCCGGCATGGGATTTGTGCTCTCCCACCAGGTCTCAAGGACCTGCGCGGGATGCATGACCAGCTTTCCATCCTCGTCGGTGTCATAGAAGTTGGCGAAGAACTGCAGCGTCAGGTCGGCGAACGGCACGGCCGTCTCCCGCAGGAACCGCTGATCCTCCGTGTGCTCGCAGTAGTCGAGCATCAGGAAGGCCAGTTCGAGGCCGCCCACCCACTCCCACTTGTGGTATCCGCTCTCCTGCAGCGGATCATCCCGCTCTGCAAAGGGCCTCCAGCCATAGGTTTCGGTGAAGACGTCGCCCCAGAAGTAGACGCACTCGGAGAAGAAGATGCCGTCGAAGCCGAAGTAGCGGCGGGTGCGGTGGCGCCACAGCTCCAGCATGTCCTGGGCGTACATGCGGAACAGGGGCTGGAGCATTTCGTAGTCCCCGGCGGCACACATGTTGTAGTAAGGCAGGCGGGTGTTCTGCCACCAGTAGCCCGGTCCCCAGCGCCGGTAGTCGGCATCGCCCTGCTTGCCGGGGTAGGGGACGGTGAAGAGCGAGCCGTTGAACTTGATGGGATAGCGGCCCCGGCCGGCACAGGCCTGCACGTATCGCTGCAGGGCATAGGAACGGCTGACCAGCTCGGCCTCCTGCGCGGCTTCCGGGCCGCGGCCCGACACCTCAATCCAGCTTCGATCCCAGAAGCCCTGCCACCACTCCTTGTGGGCGGCGCGGCGCGCGGTTCCGTCGGCTTTCTGCACCGATGCGATCAGTTTCTCCATGGCTGTGCGCCATGCCGCGGGCGAGGCGGGATGCAGGGCCAGCACGGGAATTTGGAATTCCACCCTGTGGTCCCGCCGCGACCGCAGGGCGACATCGCTCTCCCGGACCCCTTCGGAAGTGATGACGGCGGCACCGAAGATGCGGTCGAGCAGCGGATCCTCCCGTTCGAATCCGTCGAGGCCCTGCAACTCCGCAGTCAGCGCGGGTCCCACCGACTTGGTGTTGTGGTGATGCCAGCCGATCCAGTCCGGGAGATCCTCCAGGATCGTGTCGGGTTCGATGATCGTGGGTTCACGCTTCTGGTCCGGGCACTCGCGGTCCAGCATCACATCGCTGATCTGCAGTTCCTCCAGTTCCTCGCGCTCCGTCCGCCACAGTTCGATGTGCGCCGTGGCCGTTACGGGGTTCTCGGCATCGATGAGCACATGGACAACGGGATGGTGCGCGTCAACCCACAGTTGCAGGTCCACTTGGGCCGCGTCGTGGTGATCGGGCGAGGGACCGTACCGCACATGCCAAGTGCCGGTGTGCAGATCGAGGGTCTGCTGCAGACGGGACGGGTTGGGAGCCGGATCCAGCGCGATGCGCACGCGGCCGAGCTTCAGCAGCCGTCCGTTGTCGCCCCAGGCGTCGGTGCGCGCCAAGTAGAAGAGCAACTCCCCTTGCAGCGAAACCCAGGCGTTGAGTCCGATCTCGCCGTTGCCCAGAGGCACGGATCCCTGGGCATCGTGGCTGGGGGAGTGCCAGACAACATTGTGGGCTCGGGGAGTGGACATGGCGTGGCGGGTTCCTTGAACGAAACGGGTTGTGCCGAAGTCGGTCGGCGGGCCGAGAATGGAACGGAGATCAGATGTGGCCGGCAGGTGCCGGGTCGGTCGGGACCGGTGATGCTTCGGTGCCCGAACCTGGCGGCGGGAACAATTCCCCCGCCAGCCACTGGTCGCGGATGCGGTCCAGTTCCGACAGGATGTACTCCCGGGATTCGACGTCGGAGATGCTGGGTGTGCGTTCGATGTAGGCCCGGGTCTTTCGCAGGCGGCGCAACGCCCGGCGCAACTGCCGCTGTGCCGCCCGGCGGTCGTTGGCGGGACGGGGATCAAGCCAAGCCTCCGGAATCCGCTCCGTCTCCAGGATGGTCTCGATGGCGTGGTGCAGGGCGTTGACACGCTCTCCCATGATCCGGCCCGCCAGGCGCGTGCCGTGGACCGCGGCGAGCGTGAAGACGACAATGAAGATCAGGAAGCCGAGGACGAAGAGCGCCACGGGTTCCGCCGGTTACGCGTCGACGCCGGTCAGTTCCAATTCCCCGGCGAAGTGGCACCGCGCGAAATGGCCGGGCCGGGCCTCGGTCCAGGCCGGTGTTTCGGTCCGGCACCTGTCCTCGGCATACCGGCAGCGCGGATGGAAGTAGCAGCCGGACGGCAGATCGGCGGGATTGGCCGCCTCTCCGGGCAGGATCATGTGGTCCTGCCCAATGTCCGGATCGGGGACGGAGACGGCGGAGAGCAGGGCCTCGGTGTAGGGATGGAGCGGGTGCAGGTAAAGCTCCTCGGTCTCTGCCGTCTCCACAATCTTGCCCACGTACATGACGGCCACGCGGTCCGAGACGTGCTCCACCACGCTCAGGTCGTGCGCGATGAACAGCATCGTGAGGTCGAATTCCGCCTGCAGGTCCTGGAGCAGGTTCAGGATTTGCGCCTGCACCGATACGTCCAGGGCGGAGACGGGTTCGTCGGCGATTACGATGCGCGGGTTGGTGGCCAGGGCCCGCGCGATGCCAATCCGCTGCCGCTGGCCGCCGGAGAAGGCGTGCGGATACCGGATCAGCGACTCGACGTTCAGGCCCACCAGCTCCACCAGGTCCCGCACGCGGTCCTCAATCTCGGACGGAGAGCCCATGCGGTTGGCGCGCAGCGGCTGGGCAACGATGTCCAGAATGGTCTTGCGGGGGTCCAGCGAGGAATAGGGATCCTGGAAGATCATCTGCATGTGCCGGCGCTGGGCGCGCAGATCCTGCTTGCCCAGTTGCAGCAGATCCGTCATGCGGTCACCGTCCAGGCGCAGCAGGATGCGGCCCTCGGTGGGTTCGATGGCCCGGACGATGCAACGGCCCAGCGTTGTCTTGCCGCAGCCGGATTCCCCTACCAGGCCCAGTGTCTCGCCCTGCCGGACTTCCAGTTCCACGTCGTCAACCGCCTTGACCTGCCCCACGACGCGTCGGAACAGGCCTTTCTCGATGGGGAAGTATTTCTTGATCCCCTCCACCTGAAGCATCGGTTTCCGGTCAGGCAGGGCCATGTATCGCGTCCTGGTCTTCATAGAGGAAGCACCGCACCCGGTGGCCGGGACGGGGTTCGTAGAGCGGCGGAATCGCCGTGTCGCAGACGTCCGGTATCACGTCCGGGCAGCGGTCCGCGAAGGGACACTGGGTTGGCAGGTCGAGCGGAATGGGCACCGATCCCTCGATGGCATCCAGCCGCTGTCGCACCTTGCGGCCCACGCGCGGGATCGACTTCAGGAGCAGGCGCGTGTAGGGGTGCAAAGGCTCCTTGAACAGGGAGCGAACATCCGTCTGTTCCACGACCATGCCCAGATACATGACCACCACTTCGTCGGCGATGTCGGAAATCACGGCCAGGTCGTGGGTGATGTACAGCATCGACATGCCCATTTCGGCCTGCATCTGCTGCATCAGATCCAGGATCTGGGCCTGCACTGTCACGTCCAGGGCCGTCGTGGGCTCGTCGGCGATCAGGAGAGACGGGTTGCAGGAAAGGGCCATCGCGATCATGGCGCGCTGCCGCATGCCGCCGGACAGTTGGTGAGGGTACTCTTCGAAGCGCTGCGGTGCATTGGAGATCCCGACTTTGCGCAGCATGTCGATCGTGATCTCGCGGGCTTCCTGCCGGTCCTGTGTGCGGTGCAGCAGAATCATCTCGCTGATCTGGTCGCCGATGGTGTGCACCGGCGAAAGACTGGCCATCGGCTCCTGGAAGATCATGGAGATCTCGCGTCCCCGTATGGCCCGGATGGTCGGACCGTCCGGCGGCAGTTCCAGCAGTTCGACCGCCTCGCCCTCGCCGGGGGTGAAGGTGATGGTGCCGTTCACGGTACGGCCCGGGGACGGCACGATGCGCAGGATGGACTGTGTGGTCACGCTCTTGCCGCATCCGCTTTCCCCGATCACGCCGACCGTGCTGTGGCGCGTGATCGTGAAGGAGACGCCGTTGAGCGCCTTCAGGATTCCTTCGCGCAGGAAGAAGTGGGTTTCGACGTTCCGCAGTTCCAACGCGATGTCGCTCACGATCCGCCCCCTCGCCGGTTCACTTGTAGGGGTCCGCGGCGTCGCGCAGGCCATCGCCGAGAAAGTTGAAGGCGACGAGCGTGATAACAAGGACCAGACCGGGATAGAGTAGCCAAGGGTAGGAGATCACGACCTGGACCTGCTGGGCTTCCGTGAGCAGCGTGCCCCAGCTGACCAGTGGTGGGCGAATGCCCAAATTCAGGAAACTGAGTGCGGTCTCGGCCAAGACCATGCCCGGTATGGCCAGGGTCATGTTCACGATCAGGTAGCTCATGAAGCCGGGCAGCATGTGGGTGCGGATGATCTTCATGTCCGTCTCGCCCGCGATGCGGGCCGCCAGCACGTAGTCCTCCTCGCGCAAGCTGATGATCTTCCCCCGTACTACGCGTGCCAGTCCGCTCCAGGCCACCAGTGAAATAATGATCGTAACCAAAAAGTAGACCTGCAATTGGGGCATTTCCCGGGGGATGGCTGCCGCCAGCGCCATCCACAACGGAATTGTTGGTATGACCAACAGGAATTCCACGAGGCGCTGGATGATCGTGTCGGACACGCCTCCGAAGTAGCCGGAGATGCCGCCGAAGAGGCAGCCCAGAACGAAGCTGATGGCAACGCCCACCAGGCCGATTGTGAGCGAGATGCGGGCTCCGTAGAAGATGCGCGAGAAGATGTCACGCCCCAGTTTGTCGGTGCCCAGGAGGAAAACGTAGCCCGGTTCCTCCACGCCCAGCAGGTGGCGGTCTGTCGTGAACAGACCCCAGAACTTCACTTCGTCCCCGCGGTTAAGGAAGCGAAGGGGAAAGACCTGTTCCCGGTCCACCGTGAAATCCAGGGCGAACGTCTCCGGATTCCGCTCCTGCGTGTACCCGTAGACGAAAGGACGCAGCGTAAAGCCATTCTCCGGATGCATGAACCTCAGGAGTTGGGGAGGCGCGTAGATGTAGTCGGAATTGCGCCGGTGCAGGTCGTAGGGTGCGATGAACTCGCAGACCATGGCGCTGACATACATCACCAACAGGATGCAGCCGCCCACGATGGCCAGCCGGTGGCGCACAAACTTGCGCCACATCAGCTGGGCCTGGGAGGCCATGAAGAAGCGCTCCTGGGCGGTTGTCTCCCGGCGGGATGCCGCCTGGGCCACGGTGGAGGCGGTCATGGCATCGGACCCGTGCCGCGTCAGCGGTCCAGTCGGATTCGGGGATCCACCACCATCAGCAGCAGATCGGAGATGAAGGTGCCGACGATGGTCAGGATGCCCAGGAACATGACCAGCGTGCCCGCCAGGTACATGTCCTCACTGAGCAGGGCCCTGTAGAGCAGGGGGCCGACGGTCGGCAGGCTGAGCACAATGGCGACAATGGCACCGCCCGACACCAGGCCCGGCAGCACCCAGCCAATGGTGCTCACCATCGGGTTGATGGCGACCCGTACCGGGTACTTGAAGAGCACTCGGCGCCGGGTCAGGCCCTTGGTGCGGGCCGTGATCACGTACTGCTTGCCCAGTTCGTCCAGCAGCACTCCCCGCATCACGCGGATCAGGCCGGCCGTCGACCCAATCGCGATTACGATGACCGGCACCGGCAGGTGCTTGATCATGTCCACCACCCTGCCCCAGCTCCAAGGCTCATGGGCATACTCCTTGGAGAAGAGGCCGCCCACGCTCATGTCGAACTGGGTGTGGAAGAAGACCATGACCAGCAGGGCCAGCAGGAAGGGGGGTGTCGCCAGTCCCACGAAACCCACGGCAGTGGCCGCGTAGTCCCCGACCGAATACTGGCGCGTGGCGGAGTAGACGCCCACTGCAATGGAGAGGACGTAGACGAGGACCAGGGATGCCAGGTTGACCACGAGGGTCAACGCCATGCGGTCCCCGATGATTTCAATGACCGGCCGGTTCCACTGCAGCGAGGTGCCGAAGCGGCCCTGGAATATGCCCGCGAACCAGCGCAGGAACTGGACGTACATCGGCCGGTCCAGGCCGTATTGGCGCTTGAGCGACTCGATTTCGGACTGGTCCACTTTCTCCCCGCTGGCTTCCAGGCGGGTGATGTACATGGTCAGGTAGTCGCCGGGCGGCAGCTGGATGATCACGAACGTGGTCACGCTCAGCAGCAAAAGCAGCAGGATCATGTAGAGAAAGCGCTGCAGCGAGTAGGCGATCACTGGGCTGGTCCCGGTGGCTGGTTGCCAGATCAAGAGGCCGGGGGCGCCGCGCGCCCCCGGCCCGCTTCAGGGTCCGCTGCGCGGACCTATTTCCAGTAAAACTGCTCGGACAGCTCCATCAAGGAGATGTGGTAGTACTCGCGCTCCTCGGCAACGGAGACGTTGCCCAGGCCCTGGTTGTAGACGAAGGGCTGGGGCGCGCTAGCCACCGTACCGATGTTCCAGACGTTTTCCTTGTGGTTCTCGAAGATCTCGATGCCGAGTCGCACCTGCTCCTCGTCCGTGGTGGCGGTTTGCAGTTCCCAGAAGAGCTCGACCAGCTCGACCGCCTCGGGGATCTGCGGCTCGGTGCCGTCGGCACCTTGGGCGTTGTACCAGGTCCACCAGGACGGAGTCATGAGGAAGCTGCTCACGAAGACGGCATCCGCGGGCGACAGGCCGTTGGCCCACCAGATGGTGCCGACCGTCTCGTTGGCGCCGCGCTTCTGCCAGTAGAACTGGCCGTTGACCTGTTCCACCTTGGTGTCCACACCGATCTCCACCCAGAACTCGCGGATCAGTTCACCGCCCGGCGTAGCCGGCGGAGTCACGTCGTAGTAGTCGATGGGCAGAATCAACCGTTCGCCGTCGGACCGCAGCCGGTATTCGTTGTTTTCGTCCCATTCCAGGCCCATCTCGTCCAGCAGCGCGTTGGCCGCATCCACGTCGTATTGCGCATAGGCGTCGCGGAACTCGTCCTTGTACCAGGCGCTCCCCGCCACCGGGGCGAAGGCACTGGGCACGCCGAAGTCGAGGAAGATGGACTTCTTGACCTCGTCGCGGTCGACGGCCAGCGACAAGGCCTGCCGGAAGCGCTTGTCACGGATGATCTCGCCCAGCACGGGGTCGGCCGGGTCGAAGTTGAAGGGGAAGATCAGGAGCTGGTCCTGCCAGGCCGGCAGCGCCATCAGGTGGTAGTTCCCGGCCTCCTGGTTCTGCGAGAACATGGGGTAGTCGGAGAGGCGGATGAACTGGCCCTGGATATCGGTCTCACCCGCAATGATCTTGAGGTTCTCAACCTCGAGGTCCGTCACCAGCGCGCGGGAGATGGTGTCGATATAGGGCAGCTGATTGCCTGCCGGATCGACCTTGTAGTAGTAGGGATTGCGCGACATGATGAATTCGCCCTGCTGGGGCTCGCTGTCCCAGGCGTAGGGCTGCAGCACCGGGGTGTTGCGGAAGTCGGGCGTGCGCCGCGAGTAGGAGCCGCCGGTGATGTTGGTCTGGATGCCGGCGAACCAGCGGCCCCAGTCCCCCTCTTCCACATACTCGTCCTTCTCCATCAGCGGCATCAGGTCCGCGATGTCGGTGTAGTCCTTGTGGTATTCCTTGAAGTAGTGGGCGGGGCGCAGGTGGCTGGACCAGGCCCAGTTCACCATCTGGGGCAGGTAGAAGCCGTTGGGCTCGGCGAAGGTGAACCGCACGCTGCGTCCATCCAGCACCTCGAACACCGTCGGCTGCCCCCGGTACTGGAGCCAGGAGGGTTCGTTCGGGGTCACCTCCTCGTTGCGCAGCACGTCCTCGATATAGAAGCGGATGTCCTCGGTCGTCACCGCGGCGCCGTCGGACCACTTCAGGCCGTCCCGCAGCGTGAACTCGAAGACCGTGCTGTCGTCGTTCTTGCTCCAGGCTTCATAGACGCCGGGCGTGATTTCGCCGCCCATCCACTTGTAGCGCGCCACACCCTTTTGAGGGCGCAGCTGCAGCAGGTTGGTCTCGTTCAGGTGGCGAATGTAATGGTCGTAGTCAATCGTGTACTCGACCCAGTGCAGGTTTCCGCCGTAGGTGCCGATTTCCTCAAGCGGAATCAGCACGACCGGGTTGGTCGGAACCCGTTCATCCACAGGCGGCAGCGAGCCGGCGGCCACCATTTCGGCCATCATCGGCGACTCGTTGAATTCGTCCAGCGTGACGCCGTATTCGGCTTCGAAGTCCGCCAGGTTGAAGTCGCGGCCCGAGTTCGGATCATTGATGTAAGTGCCCATGGCCATGCCGTCGTCCGCGGCCTCGGCCGCTTCCGGTGCAGGCGCGGCATCCGCATCCTCCGCCTCGGCATCGGGCTGCCCGCCGCAGGCGGCCAGGACCAGGCACAACGTCAATATTGCCAATAGCAAGCGCAGTTGTGACCATCGTGTAGCAAGAGACATGGACTGCACCTCGTCGATGTGTTTTGTTCAGGGGAAGGTGATCGTAGCACGGGGGCGGGAACGTCCCGACATGGGCAAATTCGAGTCCGGGCCGGGCTTCCGACATCCTGCGCCGCGTTTGCGGATGGAGGCCAATACGAGGGCATAATCGGCCGCGGTGAGCTTACGGCTTGGCACAAGACCGAAGGGAGAGAGACATGGGCAACGGAACCGCCGAGCGGGTGCGCGTGGGGGTGATTGGCTGCGGCCAGATCGGAAAGCAGCACATCGCGCACCATGCCGGCAACGATAATGTGGAGTTGGTGGCCCTGGCCGACATTGCCGAGGGCGAACTGGAACGGGTGGCGGACCAGCACGGGGTGCCGCACCGGTACACCTCCTTCCGGGAGCTGCTGGCCCGCGACGACATCGCCGCGGTGGACGTCTGCCTGCACAACAATTTCCACATGCCGGCGACCGTGGCGGCGCTGGAGGCCGGCAAGCATGTCTTCTGCGAGAAGCCAATGGCCGGCAGCTGGACGGACGCCAACACGATGCGGATGGCCGCCCGCGACCTGGGGCTTGAACTGGGCATTCAGAACCGGCTCTACTTCACGGCGGAGACCAAGGCCGCCCGCAGGCTTCTGGACGAGGGGCAGCTGGGCACCGTCTACCATGGCCGGTCCACCGGATTCCGACGCATGGGCCGGCCCTATGTGGACGGCTACGGATCGCCCACCTTTGTGCAGAAACGCAACTCCGGCGGGGGCGCGCTCTACGACATGGGGGTCTACCACATCTGCCGGCTGCTGTACCTCATGGACAATCCGGCTCCGCTGCGCATCGCAGGCCAGACCTACCAGAAGCTGCCCATGGACGAGCGTCGGCGTCAGGAAAGTGGCTACGACGTTGAGGAACTGGCCGTGGGCATGGTCCGGTTTGCCGAGGGCGTCACCCTGGAGATCACGGAAGCCTGGGCCATGCATCTGGACGGGCTGGAGGGCGCCTATCTGCTGGGCGACCGTGGCGGTGTGCGCCTCGAGCCCTTCGGCTGGTAC
>JAPPAJ010000146.1 GCA_026705565.1 Caldilineaceae bacterium
ACAGCCGGGACGGGGAATTGGAGCCGGTGCCAGCGGCTAGGCACACGGCAGTAGTCCGGGTCGGCAGTCCCAGTGCCATTTCCGCGACCTGCGGACCGAATGCCGGCGCACACGACAGGTACTGAATGTGGCGCTGGTGGCAATACTCGTAGTCAAAGTCGGTCTGAAAGCCCCCGGACACCGAGAAAATGGCCTTCAGCCTGCGTGCCTGGTATATGGAGTCCCCATAGCGCCATTGCGAGCAGACCACGGCATCGGCATCCAGCACTGCCATCCGGGCCTCCGCCTCCGGCATCGGTTCGTCCTGTCCCCACACGATCGAGCACAGATCCTCCAGGCGTCTGCGGTCGAGTTCACTGAAGATTTCCCCCATCTTGCGGAACGCCGGGTCCACCACAACCTTGTGTTGAGCCATGGAATATCCTCAGGGGCGGGGTGTATTTCGGGTCGCATCCAACATTCCCGGCGGACCCGTCGTGCCGGACGGGGTTCATGGTATCAGACCATGCGGACATCCCTTCCTCCCGCCGGTGTTGTGTTCGTCGGAACCTGCGGCCGGACTCTTCTCATGGCGCGCATCGCCATGAGCTTGACGGCAACAATTGCATTTGAAACTACATCCAGACGTATATTCTTGGGTAAGATTCAAGGTTGTGAACACACACGTGTGACAGTGCCGGATGTCTCGCCGGAAACGTGCGGACAAGCGGTGTTCCAAGCCCAAGCCGGGCACGGGAAGTTGCAGCGTATCCGGGAAGTTCGCCCCCGCCATGATCGAAGTTTCACAGTTGACCAAGACCTACGGCGCCATCACGGCATTGGATGCCGTGGAGTTCAAGGTTGAACGGGGTGACATCGTGGGCCTGCTCGGCCCCAACGGTGCCGGCAAGACCACCTTGATCAAAATCATGACCGGCTACTTGCACCCCGATGCCGGTACGGTCCGCATTGGCGACATCGACGTGATGGATGATCCCCTGACGGTTCAGACCCGCATTGGATACCTGCCTGAGAACGCCCCCCTGTATCCGGAGTTGACGGTCCAGGGCTACCTGCTCCTGATGGCCGACCTCCACCGCATGGAACGCAACCGTCATGTGGATGCCGTGCTCGAAGCGGCGGAAGCAACCGGTCTGACGGACCGTCTGACCCAAAAGATAGGCACGTTGAGCAAAGGCTACCGACAACGGGTGGGGATAGCGCAGGCCATCATGCACAAGCCGGATTTGCTGATCTTCGACGAGCCGTCGGTGGGTCTCGATCCCACCCAGATCATCGAGATCAGATCCCTAATTCGATCGCTGGCGGAGCACTCGACCATTATCTTCTCCACCCACATCCTGGCCGAGGTGGAGGCCCTGTGCGACCGGGTGCTAATCCTTCTCAACGGCAAGCTGCGCTCCAACGCACGGTTGGACGAGCTGCAAGGCGCCACGGACGTGGTGCTGGTCCTTGACCGGGACGAATCCGATCTCAAGCCGATACTGGCGCGTCATCCCGCCATCGGCGAGGTGCATCGACTGCCGGGAGCGAATGGCCAGGCCCGTTACCGGATTACCGCGGACGATGCCCAGGAGGTGAGCCCTCTGGTCTACCAGACGGCCGCCAAGGCCGGTTGGGCGGTGCGCGAACTGTATTGCGAAACCGCGAGTCTAGAGTCCACCTTCAACGATCTAGCACTCCGGAACTGAGTCCCCGGACGCCCTCGTCGGGACCGGCGGGGCCGGTTTCGAACCCTTTGTCCACACCCTTCGCCATCTCCTGCAATGAAGCATTTGCGTTCGCTTGTCGGCAAGGAACTGGAGAGCTACTTCGGCTCTCCCATGGCCCTGATCTTCCTCGGCGTGTTCCTGGTATTCACGCTGTACACCTTTTTCTGGGTGGAAGCCTTCTTTGCCGGAGGCCTAGCGGAACTGCGGGGGCTCTTCCGGTGGATGCCCATTCTGCTGATCTTCCTGATCTCCGCCTTGACCATGCGGCAGTGGAGCGAGGAGCAGCGGTCGGGAACGCTCGAGACGCTGCTGACCCTGCCCGTGGGTTCGCTCACGTTGGTGGTCGCCAAGTTCGCGTCCGTGATGATCATGGTGGCACTGGCCCTCGCACTCACGCTCCCCCTGCCCATCACTGTGGCCAACCTGGGAAACATCGACTGGGGCCCGGTCGCCGCCGGCTATCTGGCCACACTGTTGCTGAGCGCGGCCTACGTCGGCCTGGGCCTGTTTGCGTCAAGCCGCACCGACAACCAGATCGTTGCGCTCATCATCACCGTAGTCGTGGGCGGCCTCCTCTATTTCGCTGGCAGCACCACCGCCACCGAGTTTGTACCACCGGCCATGGCCGATTTCCTGCGTGCCATCGGCACCGACAGCCGCTTCCAAAGCATCCAGCGCGGTGTGCTGGACCTACGCGATCTGGTCTACTACCTGACGCTGACCGGCGTGTTCCTGACCCTGAACGTACTGTCGGTACAGTCCATTCGCTGGAGCCGCGGCCATGATCGGGTCCGACAACGCGAAATCCTGCTGTCGTCGCTTCTGATCGCCAATCTGGTCCTGTCGAACATCTGGCTGCATCCGCTGCGCTTCCTGCGCGTGGACGTGACGGAACAGCAGGAGTATTCCCTCTCGGAAACCACGAAGACCTTGCTGGACAGCCTGGTCGAACCGCTCAAGATCACCGGTTTCTTCAGTGCCAAGACGCATCCCCAGCTGGCTCCCGTGGTTTCGGGCATTGCGGACATGCTGGCCGAATACGACATTGCCGGCGGCACCAATGTGGAAGTCCAGGTTCTGGACCCGACCACCGATCCCGACCTGGAACTCGATGCCACCCAAACCTACGGCATCAATCCGATCCCGTTCCAAATCGAGGAACGATACGAATCGGCCGTCCGCAACTCCTACTTCCATGTGCTGATTCGCTATGCCGACCAGCACATCGTCCTGCAGGTGGCCGATCTGGTGAAGGTGACCAACGACCGAGACGGCACGACCAACGTCCAACTCGATACCCTGGAGTACACCCTGACGCGGGCCATCAAACAGGTGGTATTTGGCTTCCAGAGCGTGGAGGCGGTCCTGGACAGCCTGGGCGAACCCGTGACGCTGTCGTTCCTCGTGACCCCCGGCCAACTGAACGAGCAGGCCAACACCGACATGGAGCTCATCATCGCGACCGGCGAGGAGCTGGCGGCCAGTTCAGGCTACTTTGAGTTCGAAGTAGTCAACCCGGACGCGGAAGGTGCCCGGTTCCCACGCGAGATGCTGATCAACTCCTGGGGCCTTGAGCCCTATCCCCCATCGATGGTCTCGCCCAGCGACTACTACTTCCATCTGGTCCTGGATCTGGCAGGGGAACTGCACCTGATATTCCCCAGGGGCGGGATCTCGCGAGCCTCAATCAGAACCGTGATCGACGAGACCATTCAGCGAACCCAGCCGGGATTCCTGCGTACGGTCGGCCTCTGGCTGCCGCCCAACATTCCCACGCAGTCGATCCTGGGCCAGCAGCTTGACCCGTTGGCTTCGTGGAACACGGTACAGAGTTCGCTGTCGTCCGAGTTCGAAGTGGAAGTGGTCAACCTTGAATCAGGGCCGGTTGGAGATCACATCGATGTCCTGTTCCTGATCGCGCCCCAGTACATGTCGGAGTTTTCCCTGTTCGCCATCGACCAGTTCCTCATGCGCGGCGGCTCCCTAATTGTGGCCGCCTCGAACTTCGGCATTGCACCCCATCCACTGAGTGGAGACCTATCGCTGACCGGCACCCCACTGAACCTCAACGAAATGCTGGCCCACCACGGCATCGTCGTTGAACCGCTGCTGGTCCTCGACCTTCAAAACACGCCTTTCCCGGTCAACATTCCGCGCCAAGTGGACAACCTTACGGTCAGCGAGTACCAGGCTCTCGACTATCCCTTCTTCGTGGATATCCGCTCGGACGCCATGGAGGGCAACCATCCGGCCGTGTCCGGCCTGCCTGCCGTAACCCTCAACTACGCTTCGCCGATTACCATCGACCCCGAACTCAACGCCGAACGCGACGCGGTTACGCTCCTGTATTCCAGCGAGGACTCCTGGGTCACCGACGTACCCGACATCCAACCCAACTTCGAAGCCTATCCGGACTTCGGTTTCGACGTGGCGCCGGAAGATGTGCGCCAGCGCCATCCTCTGGCGGTGACGGTCCAGGGGCGCTTCGACAGCTTCTTCACGGATCGTCCCAACCCGTGGCTGGAGGAGGGCGCGGTACCACCGGAAGATGCGGAGGGCCTCCTGACGGAGTTCAACGTCATCGAATCATCCCCCCTCGACACCCGGCTGGCGGTCATCGGCAGTGCCGAGTTCCTGGACGACCTGATCCTCGACCTGATGCGCATCCTGGTGCAGGACCAGGTCACCAACAACCTGCGGTTCGTGCAAAACCTGGTTGACTGGAGCCAAGAGGATGTGGAACTGCTTTCGATTCGGGCCCGGGGCAACACCATTCGCCTGCTCAAGCCCCTAACCCAGCAGGAACAGATCCGGTTCGAGGTCCTGAACTATGTCGTTGCCCTGCTGGCGCTCATCGTCATCGCCGGCATTTGGCGGTGGCGATCCACCAATCAGATCCCGCTTGACGCCGATCCCGGCGAGCGCATGCTGTAGCCTGTGCCCGTTTCCCGGTTGGGCGGCACATTCCACCTTGATGCCACGATGCAAACCATCACCAGCCTGTTTGTCAACCGCTCCCAACGGGACATGTTCAACGTCCTGGCCGTCCTGCTGCTGCTGCAGATCGCGGCCGCTGTGGCCCTGGTGGTTCCCTGGGATTTCCGCGCACCTGAACGGGAGCCCGTGCGCCTCCTGACCGCCATGCAGGATGCAACCGTCAGGGAGCTACAGATCGAGGACATGCAGGGCAATGTCATCCATTTGATTCGCGAAGACGACGGCGAATGGCGGTTCAACGACTTCGACGGCTATCCCGCCTCGAACATCCTGTCCGATCAACTGATCGAGGACATGGCCGAACTGGACGATGCCCGGCCGGTGACGCAGACCGCCGGCAGCCACGACCGGTTGAGGGTCGGCGAGGAGAACTTTGAGCGGAGACTCACCGTGACACTGGACACGGGCGAGGACGTGGTGGCCTATGTGGGCACGGCGCCGCTGCCCCGGGCCACGCACGTGCGGGCGGCAGATCAGCAGGCGGTGTACATCTCTACCGATCTCAAGCACCGCGAGGTTTCAACGCAGATTACCCGCTGGCTGGACACCGTCTACTACTCGGAAGGACAGAACGACATCCGTGAATTCAACCTGACCAATCCCAACGGAACCTTCAGCTTCAAGCGCGGCGAGGACGACCAGTGGATGATGGAGGGGCTGGCCGAAGGTGAGGTCTTCAACCCGAACAACCTTATTTCACTGGTCACCACCGTGTCCACCATCAGCCTGACCCGGCCGTTGGGCAAGCAGGAACTGCCCGAATACGGAATGCTCAACCCACAAGCAGTCGCCACGTTCCGCGTACAGGACGACGATGAAGACGAGATGGTGTCCATTGTGATCGGCGCCAACACCGAACGGGCCAATCGGGTTGTGGTGAAGTCGACCGAATCGGAGTGGTTCGTGGAGGCCAACCGCTTCACGGTTGACCGCCTGATCGAACGGACCCGCGACGAATTCCTCGTCAAACAGCCCGCACCGGAACCCGCGGCCGAACCCGTCCAAGAGGAGGTTCCGGCTCCAGTCGGGGAACCAGAAACGACCCCGACGGAAAGTGAATAACCTCAGGACCCGGACCGCCTTCGTGCACAGCCGCCATGTCCGCAACGCCCGGAACCGGGCCGGATCCGCTGGACATCGAGAGCCCCAACCACCTGCTCCGCTGGTTGGAGGAGCAGGAGCTGGCCGCCCTGGGCGAGAAAATCGAAACCTCGGTACTGGCCGGTGGCGTCTCCAACCGGACTGTTCGGGTGCAAGCCGGTGGCCGCGACCTAATCGTCAAGCAGGCCTTGGCTAGATTGCGGGTGGAGGACGAATGGTTCAGTCCAACCGACCGCATCCTCACCGAGTTTGCCGCATTGGGGGTGTACGGCTCATTTTTGCCGGGTCAGGTGCCGGAGCCGGTTCGGCAGGACCGTGAACGCAACATCATTGCGATGGCGGCAGTGCCGGAACCCCATGCGAACTGGAAGACGCGTCTTCTGCAGGGATTCGTTGATCCCAGTTCGTGGCAGGAGTTCGGACGCATGCTGGCCCACATCCACGACAAGGCCAGACCACAGGTCGACCGACTGCCGGCGCGTCTTCAGTCCAAGATGCACTTTCACTCCCTCCGGCTGGACCCGTACTATTTGGTGAGTGGCCTGCGGGTTCCACAGGCCGCCGACTTTATGCAGGACCTTGTGAACGCGGCAACGAACTCACGCAACACACTTGTTCACGGCGACTACAGCCCCAAGAACGTTCTGTTGCAGGACCGGCGGCTCTGGCTGCTGGACTTTGAAGTCAGCCATGTGGGCACACCCTGGTTCGACGTTGGTTTCGCACTTACCCATGCGCTGGCCAAGGCCTTGTGGTCGCCGCTGTGGCGCAGGCAGTTTCTGCAGGGAGCCGAGTCCTTCTGGGGTGGCTATCGGCAACGTTCCGGTCCGGCCATTGCCCAGGATGGGGGCGAAGCCGCAGGATGCAGGCACACTGCCGGTTGCCTGCTGGCCAGGGCGGTGGGCCGGTCCCGGCTGGAGTATTTGAACGATGCCCAGTTGGACCGCCAGTGTGCGCTGGCCCTGCGGCTGATGGCCAACCCACCCTCCACCATTCCCGACTTGATCCGCGAGTTTGCCGGGCTACTCGGGGAGACCTGATCTTCGACTTGCTGCAGGGAAGGTTCCAATGTTCACCATAGACGACCTGGCCGCCCATGAAATCCTGGACAGCAGGGGCCGTCCAACCGTCAAGGCGTCGCTGTTGCTGTCATCCGGGCACTCCGGTACGGTATCCGTTCCCTCCGGCGCATCCACCGGCATCCACGAAGCCCATGAACTACGAGACGGGGATCCACAACGTTACCGGGGCAAGGGCTGCCTGAAGGCCGTGAATTCGGTTCGGCACATCAGGGCGGAGGCAGCCAGTCGGCCCTGGCGTTCCCAGCAGGAATTGGACAACTTCCTAATCGATCTGGATGGCACTCCCAACAAGTCCCGGCTGGGCGCAAACGCAGTGCTCGCCGTCTCGCTGGCGTTTGCACGCGCGGTTGCCGGAGCGAAAGGCCAAAGCCTTTGGCGACACTTCGCGTCGCTCCGCACCGACGGTGCATCCATGCCCGCGCAACTGCCCTCCCCCACCATCAATCTGTTCAGCGGCGGGGTCCATGCCGGAAAGCAGGTCGCGCTGCAGGATGTCCTGGTTCTGCCATTGCCGGCGCGCCCGATTGACGAACAAATGGCGGCCATGGCCGAGGTGTATGCCTGTGCCGTTGACCTGATCGCCCGCGACTACGGCCAGCGCAATCTAACCGCCGACGAAGGGGGCTTGGCCCCGCCATTCAAGAACACGCACGAAATGTTGGCACAGGCCGACAGTTGCTGCCGCGCCGCAGGTTTGGAACCGGGGATCGACTACAGACTGGCAATCGATGCCGCCGCCAGCCATTTCCATGTGGACGGCCGTTATCACGTGGACGGCAAGGACCTGTCCGCCGGGGAGTTGGTCTCCCTGTATCGAATCTGGTGCCGGGATTACCCAATGCACAGCATTGAGGATGGGTTGGCCGAAGACGACTGGACCGGCTGGCAGGAGCTGTGCGCGGAACTTGGTGATTCCACCATCGTCCTGGGCGACGATCTGCTGTGCACGAACCCGAACCGTATCAGGCGGGCGGCGGGATCGGCCTGTGCCAATGCCCTTTTGTTGAAAGTCAACCAAATCGGGACGCTCAGCGAAGCGCAGGATGCCCTCGAACTGGCGCGCGGCTACGGTTGGCACGTGGTTGCATCGGCCCGCAGCGGCGAAACCGAGGACGATTGGCTGGCCGATCTGGCGGTGGGTTGGCAGGCGGACAACATCAAGGTCGGTTCCATCACCCAGTCGGAACGACTGGCCAAGTACAACCGGCTGCTCTACCTGGGCAACCACAAGCCGTTTGGCTCCGGAGCAGGACGTTTGGCCTGACAAAGGCAGTTGCGGCTCGGCGGCCGGACGCCCCGGGGACAGGCGTATAATCCCACGCACCTTATCCGCACGATACGATCGATTTCGGCGCAGTGGCTTGACGCGCTGGACGATACTGCCATCCACCAACCCATGGACCCCCGCCCATGCCTGCCATTGCCCCTTCGGATCTCAACGACCTGGTAACCGGAATTCTGCATGGCTCGGGGCTGCCCGAGGATCAGGCCCGGCGCACGGCCGACCATCTGGTTGAATCGAACTTGATGGGGCACGACTCGCACGGGGTGATGCGAGTTCCCGGATACGCCGAACAGATTGAAAAGGGCAGCATCAAGGCTCTTGGTTCCCAGATTGTGGAACGGGATTCGTCCGCTACGGCGGTCGTAGATGCTGACCGCAGCATTGGCATTCTCATGGCCTACGAAGCGATGGAAATGGCAACCCGGAAGGCCGAAGCTGTCGGTGTCGGGGTTGTGACCGTACGCAAGGCCAGCCACATTGGACGGTTGGGGGCCTTTCCACCGTTGGCTTCCGCCAAGAACTGCGTTGGCATCATCATGCTTAATGGCGGAGCTCGATTCGCAGCTCCCTTTGGCGGTACAGACCGCCGGTTGCCACCAAATCCCCTGGCCATCAGCGTCCCCACCGATACGGACGATCCCATGATGCTGGACATCACCACCAGCATGGTGGCTGGCGGCAAGCTGGAAGTTCTGACGGCGCGCAACCAGGAGGCGCCGGAGGGGTGGCTCGTGGATGGTGACGGCAACACCGTCACCGATCCTGCGCTGTTGCGCACCCCCCATGCTGCCATGCTTCCACTGGGCGGTGCACTAGGACACAAGGGGTACGGCTTGTCCATGATGATCGATGTCATGGCAGGGGCATTGTCCAGGGCAGGATGCAGTCAAGAAAACCCAACCCGGGGTGCCAGCGGGTTCTTGTGCATGGCCTTGCAAATCGAAGCCTTCGTTGACATGGACGAATACCGCACCGAGGTGCGCCATCTGATCGACTGGATCAAATCTTCCCGCCTGATGCCGGGAACGGATCAAATCTACCTTCCCGGCGAGATCGAGCAGCAGCGCATCAGGGAGCGGACTGCCAGTGGAATCCCAATCGAGGACGCAACCTGGAATCGCATTGTGGAGTCAGCGTCAAAATACGAGATACCGGTTACCGCCTAATTCAGTGCTTGGAGGCAACCATGGACGGCAACGGTCGTTTTGAACGGATTTTCAGGTCCCCCTACGCTGTCCCCAACGGCATCGCAGCCTGTCCGGACGGCGTTTGGGTCGTGGACCAGATCACGGATCGGGTGGCCCTGGTCAGCCTGGACACCCCCAACGACTACCAGGTAACCCATTTCCTGAAGGATTACCCCAGCGATTCGTCGAACACCAGCGGCCTGAGCTGGCACGACGGCGATCTCTGGCTGGCAGCCAACGGGAGTTCGGACCTGTGGCGGCCATCCCGTGAGCAGGATGCGCGGAAAGGAGCCGGCGAGGTCTTAAGGATGGATACCGACACCGGCGAACTAAAGGAACGGCGTCTCCTGCCCGGCGGCGGCGGCACGCACGGCATCGAGGTTGACTGCCGGGATCCGGACTACATCTGGCTGAGCACCTTGTCCCGGCAAACTCTCAGCCGGGTTCGCATAGCAGATTGGAGTGTCGCCGCCACCATTCCGCTCCAGCACGATCGATCCCATGGCTTGGTCAGCACCGAAGAGGCGTTGTGGATCGTCTACACCAACGAACGGACCATTGTTGAGACGAATCCGGATACCGGTGAGCCCGGTCGGACCATCAACATTCCCGACGACATGCCGCAACCGCACGGAATGACGCGGCAAGGCGCCGACTTTCTGTACTGCGATGCGACCAGCGGTTGGATTGTGAGAGTCCACGACGCCATCAACATCTGAACTCAATCAGTCTTTCGAGTTCTGTAGTACGCAACCGGTTTTGTTTCTCCGGCACCTTCCAGTATCCGGTAACTGGAAGGTGTCTGGTCTTGACGCGCGTGCCTACCGCTACCACGAGCCAAGCGGAGAATCCAACACGGCAGTGGAACCACTCGGCTGGCGGTGAAGTGTCCCTACGTCAGAACAAGCTCGCAATTTCGTTGCAACAGCTCGGTTATGTCAATACGGTGCCCCAACATGTCTTCAGTGTCATTGGCAGAATACGATTCGATTGATCGGGTCCAGTGTCGCGTTGGATGTGGAGCATGCTGCATTGCCATCAGCATCAGCACCATGATTCCGGGCATGTCCGGCCCCAAACCGGCAGGGGTACGCTGTATCCAACTGACCAGTGACAACCACTGCCGGTTGTACGACAAACCTGAACGGCCCAACGTGTGCCGCGACTTCCAACCGTCCATCGAGATCTGCGGTCGCACCAACGATGAAGCGATGCGCAACCTAATTGAACTTGAAGGTCTTACATCCTCCTGACATGGAGGCGACATTTCTATGCGTCGCCTAGCCTCCTGGATAACCAGTCGCCTTCAAGCCGTTGTCGACCAGCATCAATGTCCCGCGGATGGCGACGCGACAAGCCGTGGGTGGTCTCGATGCAAGCCAGTGATAAAGAGTTCGACCTGGTATCTTCGTAGCCGTTTCTCCTTTGACACGATGGCTATGAGCACATCAAGCAACAATCACTGCTCCCCATCACGCACTCTGTGAGTACAAGCCGGTCGATGAGCCACCGTTCAGCATGCCCATCTCTTGCAGGAAGCGGGACGGGGGTTTCGGCCATCCCTTGTACTGGTCCGCTCGCGAAAGAATCAGCCGATGCCTAGCGCGGGTGATCGCGACAAAGCAGCTGCGACGTTCTTCCTCAAGTGCCGCGCTGCCAACCCCCTTTTTCACACTGTGCCAAGAAGGCAGTACCTCCTCCGCCAATCCAATCAGGTATACGGTTTCAAACTCTAGGCCCTTGGCACCGTGGATGGTCGCCAGAAACACGGTACCCGGTGACGGCACCGGTTCCTTGGACCGAAGGTCCAGTTCTTGAAGAAACCGTTCGAGAGACGTGAATCCCTGAGATACCCTGATCTCCCTTGACAACCTTTGCCAAGCACTCAGATCCTCCTTGAGGTCGTCCCCGGCATCATTGCTATCGAATTGATCGAGGATCTGTTGAATCGCAGGCGTTAGGGTTGTCCTTCCAGCCGCAAGCCTCTCGACAGCGTCAACAATCGCCATAACAGGAGATGGCAATGCAGCGTCCCGAGTCATCTCCATCCAAACCGACAGATACGTTACTCCATTGACCACTGACCGTGAAACCAGTTCGTCGAAATCCAAAGACAGGGATGAGAAGCTCCCAAATGACTCGACCAACGTAGTCATGTTGCGCCGGTCAAGCGGTCGGTTGATCTGTCTCAAACAGGCCACTAACCAACGCATCTCGGGGGAAACGAAGTCGTCACGCCGCGCCAGGATTGTCGCTGGCACATTTTGGTGTTTCAAAGCGTTGTACATGGACTCCAGCAGTACCCGGTTACGGGCCAGAACTGCCGTCCGCGCGCGCGCGTATACATCCAGACCGGCTATCTCGGCGGCAATGCCCTTCACCTCGTCTCGGTCTGTCTTGAAGACGCGACACTGAACTTGCTCTTCGTTCGTGGACTTCCCCGGTGCCGATTTGGTCTTCTGCTTGGAAGCGACGCGACTGGCGTTGTACACGACTAGCCGGTTCGCAGCCTCAACGATCTGCGGTGGACAGCGAAAGTTCGTTGGTAGTTGCACCACTTCGCAGGCAAATTCCTCGACCAAAGTGCCGATCCGACGCACGTTCGCACCGTTCCACTCGTAGATCGTCTGGTCGTCGTCGGCCACTGCGAAAATCTCTCTGAAGTGCTCCCCTGCCATACGCCGAAGCAACTCGTACTGGGCGCCATTCGTATCCTGGAATTCATCAATTAGCCAGTATCGGTAGACGGTCTGGTAGTGCCTCGCCATCGCTGGGTAACCTAAGAGCTTGTACGCCTCGAGGATGAGTGAATTGAAATCCAATGCATTGGCACGACGAAGCTCGTCCTCGTACAGCCGGTAAGCGCGAGCAACCAAATCCCCTTCATTGGAGGCAACTCCCTTCCATGCGATGTCGCATTGTCCGGCCTGTTCCGGCGTAATCATGCGCGCCTTCAGGTCATCGATCAGGGACAGAAGCCGCCGAATGTCGGAACCGAACCGTTGGGAGTCCCGCCTCAGGGCATCTTCCAGTACAGCCTGTCGATCCGCGCTCCGTGAGTAAATCGCGAAGTTAGGCTTGATTCCGAGGTGCACCCCATGCTGGCGCACAACCTGAGCACAAAATCCGTGAAACGTGTCGATGTCGGCACGATCTGAGAGTCCGGGGACAAGGGCGGCAACTCGGTTTGCCATCTCGTGCGCCGCCTTGTTCGTGAACGTCAGTGCCAGAATACGAAAGTGATCGTCACGCGAGGATTCCAACAGGCGGGCGACTCGACAGGTCAAGACGCGCGTCTTGCCGGAACCAGGGCCAGCTAGTACAAGCAAGGCACCATCGTTCCAATGCACTGCGCGGCATTGGATGTCCGTCAGATCCCGCAACGACAATTCAAGCAGATTGTCCATTATGTCAAACCCCGCAATTCCTTGATGGCGGCTCTAAACGCTTCGGGGGCGCGTTGAGCCAAGGTCTTGTCACCGCGAATACGGACTGCGAAAGCTGCCGCGTAAGCACTCTTCTTGTTTCTCAACTGAGACAATAGGGCTTTGTCGTCCAGGTCAGCAGCATCGCGAACGTCCAGCGCTTCCAGCGTATTCCTCAACTCCGGTCCGAGGCCATCAGTCACGAACTGTGCCTCAAGATCGCCCGCGGGATGGGTTCGACATCGATAGTCAATCTCGTTGGCAGCAAATCCGCGGTTGGCTAAGGCGGTTTTGTAGTTTCGGCCTGCATCATCACCATCGAACACTGCCAGCCACGGGATCTCCAACGCTCGAGCAAGGGCCGCAAAGGTGGCTGGATCACCGTTGTTCATGGCGTCGATGACGGATACCCCATGTGCGTCCAAGTCATACTCCAATGCGCTTGCCATGGCGTGGATGATCAGGTAGTCAGCCTGTCCTTCCACAATCAACCAACGTTCGGCAAAGAAGATCTCTCCGCGCATCCGTCGGGCGTAGGTTTCAAGAGATCGCAGCTCTTCATCGTCGATAAATCGCGACGAGCGATCTCGCAAGTCCTTCACCTTCTGGACGAGATCGGCGCGGTTCTCGTGTTTGCCGCAGCATTCAAGCAAAGAGCGGTAGGTCTTCTCATCAAGTGCTCCGTGAACGGTGAGGGTCTCGGATGCGTGTTCGTAATCCAGCGACCCGCCCGATGTTGCCACTACCCTTTCAAGGCCTTGGAGTAGTGGTAATGCGGTGGAATAGTCTGCAGGCAGCGAGTGTATTTCCGTTCGGTTCGATTTAAGGCGCACGAGCCGCAGATCGCGGAAGGGCACGTGCTGAACGAAGTACGGCGAGTGGGTAGTAACAATCTTCTGGCCAGGCAACTCGCTGACATGCCGCCACAGCGTACGGACTGCCTGAGGGTGAAGGTGTGTCTCAGGTTCTTCGAGGGCAAGGACTGGTTCGCTATCGGGTTCGTTTAGCTCGCGCAACAGGTGGTCAACGAATGCCCGGAACAGGAAGATGACGGAAAGGCTCTGAATGCCTTGTCCCTGACTCACGAGCGGGAGCCATGGCGAGTCCGGTTCATTGCGGAGGATGATCTCGGCCTTGGAGAGCAGATCCCACATCTTCAGCGGCACCATCCGCAACGCCAGATCGCCTTCCCGATCCCGTGCAGCGATTCTCGTCGCTATAGAAATTTTCTCGGCAATGTCTCCTAGGCGCGGGTCAGCCTTCAGCAAACGTTGGTTGAGCAAGTCAAGTACCTGCAACGCCCGTGATTCGAGGTCGGCAGGGATCTCCAACGCTTTGAGTAGTCGTGTCCAGAACTGTGATGACCGCGGCGCAAACTCGTCGCCAGCATCGCGGAGCGCCCCGAGATAGAACACTGGCAAGTAGCGCCAGAATGGTTCGAGATTTACGCGTCTCGCGCCGCGACCGGCCAACGGGTCACGCCCTGCGCCAAGGAATTCCCAACTTGGTTCGAAAGCACCGGTATCCTCGCTCCACTTGCACTGAGTTCTCAGGGTGACAGACCGGCGGCCGGTGTGCAAGTCCAGTTGCAGGATATGTCCGAGAGCCGCGACAATTTCGTCGGACCACTCGCCAGGTTCCGATTCCTCGGAGCGAAGCTCGATACTTACACCGCTGGAACTCTTGGGATCGGCAGAGTCATCCGCAAGATGAACATCGTACTCGCTGAAACCTGTCCCGCGTTGTCCCCAGCGACGGGTCAGGGCGATCCGCAGTGCTTCTAGGATCGCAGTTTTGCCAGCGTTGTTCGGGCCGATAAATACGGTCGTCTCGCCAAGATCGACCTCCAGACTGCGGATCGATCGGAAGTTCTGAATCTTGATCCAGGTTATGCGCATTCATGACCTCCCTCGGGCAAGGTACCGTCGAATCAGACGCGGTCTGACAGGTTCGAGTCTTCGGAAGGAACACGATGGTACAGAACCAGTCGATTGTGCTTAGCCGGAGAGAAGTATTCCTCAGCAGTTTGCGCAACCTCCCCCAGCGCAGAGAAGTCCAAGCCTTCGGAGAAGCGGTAGGCGCCAAAGTAGCACTTCCGCAGAATCATTCCGCCTTTGAACAACAGCGTGTCACGGAGCGTAGACGCCTGGGTCACACCAGCCAGCACCCAAGACTGCAAGTGATCCCTTTCCAATGCATCCCAAGGAATGTCAGGATGCCACCGTGCTTCCTGTAGTCGTGTGCGAAGGGATCTCACGCCTCTACCATTCCCGGCAGGTTCTCCTGGACCATCCAGCGGCTGTTGCACGATCCCTTCCGAGGTCCTGTGGGATTGAGCTTGCAGTAACCCTTGATAGGCAGTTCCGCCAACACCGCCAGTTCGGACCTGGGAACACCTTGGGATTCCAGTACCCATCCCAGACGCTTAGCAGTCGTTACTCCCAGTCTGACGGCATATTCCGAGATGAGTTCGATGTTCAACCGGTCCATGCCGACTTGCACGGCGTGGAGCACCTCGGCGAAGTCCCCACAGTACTGGGGCATGGAGAGTCCATCCAGCAACGTGCGCTCCAGATCCGTTATGGGTACGCGAACCTCACCGACCCACTGCTGCCTGCCGCCGAAGAAGCGGTCGGGCTTGACCTGGGTGAACCGGTACAACGTATCTCCTACCAAGAAACCGCTCCCGGGCCTCCGCCTCTTCGCCCTATCCTTCCTCAGACGGGGAATCCAGGCGTCCGTTGTGGTAAGAACGAACACGTCCCTCGGTATCTGCTTTGTCAACCCGTGATAGTGCAGGGCCGACCAGTGGGAGATCATGGCTGGAGAGACGAGGGCCACGGCGACTTCGAATTCATGGGCGGTTGCAACCCCGAGCACCATGGAAGAGAGCGCGTAGAGGCCTCGGCGAAGCGGCACAATCCAGTTGTTCCTGCGGAGGTGGTATAGGGCTTCGACAAGGTAGGTGTCCTTCAGTCCGACGCGGGGTGCCAGCTTCCTTGCCCTGTCAGTTGTGAAGATGCGGTCTCCCTCGTAGGCAAGGAGCCGGACCAACTCGATACTGACAAGGGATTGCTTGGGCTTTGTACCGACTACCACTGAAGCTTTCAAGGATTGCATCTGGACGAACACGCGGCTGGTTTGTAAATTTACAGCGAAAGTTGGACAGTGTCCAAGGATCTGTGTCCTTTTGGTGAGACGATAAGAGGTTTGGGAATGGATAGCATCATCATCCGTCAACCCATACTCCCGTTGAGGCCATCCGCATTCAAGACCACGGCTGTACAGACGAAAGTAGGCACTGTTTCACTTTCGTTGAAAATGGTTCAGATGGACATGAACGGCTCCTTTTGCCCGGTCCTGGTGGGCCACCTGGCTTCAAACCAGGTTTCCGGCCAGCAGATGGAGGAAGGCTTGTGCGCCCTGCGGCGTCTTCAGGCCGCGGGCCAGCCGCGCCCGGGGCCTGAGCGTCCAAACCAGCCCTCCAGCAGGTTTGTGCCGGGGGGACGGAGGGGTCGCGCACGCAGCGCACGAGGTCGTTCCAGCGGTCCATGACAGGTTCCACCAGGGCCAGCACGGGCGGTGACAGCCGGACCACGACCTGGTGCGCCCACTCACAGCAGACCAGCAGCAGTTGGCCGCCCCACAGGGGTAGGTGCCTCACCAGCCGCACCACCCCCTGCAGCACGACCGCATCCTCCGGGGTCAACAGGATCCTGTCCTGGTCTTGGCGCATGCGTTGCAGCCGCCGACGCACGGTGCGCCGCATGTGCACGACGCACAGCTGCCGGTCCAGTCCGCAGCCTTTCAGGGCCTTGCGGAAGGCGGGGTCGTCGTCGGTGACCAGGGTGTGCACGCCGCGGGCCTCCAGCGCCCGGAAATAGGCCGTCCCGTCGAAATTCGGCCCCGTGCGGCGCAGGTCGCGCGGGCGGCCCTCGGTGTCCAGGACCACGGCCACCGGCTGTTGTCAGCCTTCCAGGGGCAGCCAGGTCTCGTCCAGCAGGACCACCCCAGGCAGCTTCGCCGCCGAGTCCCAGGGGGCCTCCGCCTGCCGCCGCTGCAGGTCCCGCCACAGGCTGGCGGGCCTCACGAAGCAGCCCAGCAGTTCCAGGCTGGCGCAGGTCGCACGCAGGCTGACGCCCAGCACGTACAGGCGCATCAGGGTTGCCTGCCAGCGCTGCACGCGGCAGGAGCCCAGCAGCAGATGGCGCTCATAGGAGCCGTTGCGCCAAAAGGCGTGTCGGCCGCAATGGGGACACGCCTCCGGCGGACCGGGGTCCGCAAGTTGACGTGCGGCATCTTCAGGGACTACCGTGAAAGACATGGCGAGAGGTCCTTGCTTGGGTTGATTGACGTCAAACCAAGGGTACAGGGCCTCTC
>JAPPAJ010000159.1 GCA_026705565.1 Caldilineaceae bacterium
GGTGTTCGCGTGCGGGGCCTGCGGGTTCCGTGCCAACGCCGACCACAATGCGGCCATCAACATTTTGGTGCGGGCGGGACTTCCGTGCGTGCCCGTTTCGGCCCGTGGGACAGGGGCGGCTGCACGGCGAGGGGCGATCCCGTGGGGGTCCCCGACGACCCGTGAACGAGATGGGCCGGCTGTCAAGTCCGGCCTATAAGTCCCATATAATCGGCAGGCATGGACATCCTCTACATCCATCCGGCCAAACAGGAAGTGGAAGCCGAGTACGGAAAGTACCGGGCCAGCCCCTTCTATCCGATCATTCCGGTCGGCGTGATCGGAATGGCCAATCTATTGCGCAGCCAAGGATGGTCCCTGCAGGGTCTAAACCTGCCGCTGGAACGCATGCTGGACGCCGGTTTCCGGCTGGAACGCTGGCTGCAGGAAGTCGAGCCGCCCTCCCTGGTCATGATTGACCTGCACTGGTACGAACACTGCTTCGGGGCCGTCGATGTTGCCCGACACGTGCGCCGGTTGCTTCCGGACGCCAAGATCGTGGCCGGCGGTTTGACTGCAACATACTTTGCCGAGGAAATCCTCGCCACCCATCCGGAATTCGATTTCATCATTCGCGGCGATGCCGAAGTTCCCCTCGCCACCCTGGTCGACCAGATTTGCGGCGATGCCGCATGGGATCCGGCGGGGGTGCCGAACCTAACCTGGAGGGAAGGCGGCCGCGTTCGCAACAGTACGGAGTTTTACACAGCCGATGCGCCGATGTTGGACTCGCTTGACTTTGTCGGCATTGACTGGCTTGCGCACAACGCAAGCTATGGTGCCCTGCAATACACGGGCGGTGGTCGCATCGATGCCCACAGGACGGAGCGGAAGGGCCACTGGCTGACCATCGGGCGCGGCTGCGCCTTCAACTGCATCTACTGCGGCGGCTCCAAGGAGGCCCACACCGAACTGGCCGCGCGGTCCGGCTACGTTATGCGGGATCCGGTGAATGTCGTTGACGACGTGGAGCGACTTGCTGCTTCAGGCTACAAGCAGGTCTCCCTGTCACTGGATCCGGCCACCTTTCCGGCCCGATGGTGGCGAACGTTCTTCGGCGAGTTGCAGACTCGGGGCATTCGCATTGGCATCTACAACGAGTTTTTCCAGCTCCCGTCGCAGGAATTCATTCGGTTGCTGGGGGAGACGGCAGACCTGGAGCACACCGAGGTGGCCATTTCACCGCTGTCGGGCAACGAGGAAGTACGCAACCTGAACGGCAAGCACTACTCCAACGAACGGTTCCTGCGGATGCTGGGCAACCTGGAGCAGTACCAAATACCGATCTTTGTGTATTTCAGCCTCAACCTGCCCGGCGAAACCGTGCTGACGTTCCGGGAGACAATCCGACTGGCCAGGGCGGTGGGCAAGGCCTACCCGGCCCGGCTGCTACGCATGCTCAATCCCTGTCACACCATCGATCCGATGTCGCCCATGAGCCGGCTCCCGGGCAACTTCAAGATCCATGTCGAATACAACTCCTTCAAGGACTACTACGAGTACTGCCGCACCACCGGGTGGGAGCCCAGAAAAGTCGTCCGCGGTGAACGGCGCGGTTTCTCAATGGACGGACGGCCTGCGGAAACGGTGGAACAGATGGCCCGCATCTGGGACGGCTTTGCCCAAACCCAACGGTTCCAGTGCTTTCCGGTGGCAAGGGTCTGGTGAGAGCGGCGCCGAAAACCAGCCAGGTGGCCCGGTCCCAATCGCTGCCGCATGCCCGAAGCCGTGCAGGGCATACCCGCCCGCCTGTGTATCGCCAGCACAGGGCCGACCCGCGACCGCCGTGGCCATGGATGCCCGGTGTTCCTGGCCGGTTCGATGCAACACCGAACAATGACGGCGGCACAGAAAGCTCGCGGCACCGCCATGCGTCCGGTTGGCTCCGCGCCCCCGCGGCCATCGTGTCCAACCCGGCTTTGTTTAACCCAATGTGCGCGCACTGTCTATAATCAGGAGTCCCTCCGGGAACAGTGACGCGCCTGCCCGGCCTGTTGCTGCGACCCTGACCGTTGTACAGAAGGCATGCCTCAAGCCGAAGCCATGGCTGCGCCGCGCAATACATCCTCCATTACACAGGTTGACGACTTCAGCCGCGTGGCCCGCGATGGGTCGGACGGCCCCCTGCGGGATGAGCAGGGCCTCATCGTCTCCGAACCGCAACGGGAACGGGCTGTTGTGGTCGGCGTCGAACTCCGGTCGGAGCCCGGAGCGCTGCCACTGGAGGATTCACTGGCCGAACTGGAGTTGCTATCCGACACGGCCGGCATCAACGTAGTCGCGCGCCTGAGCCAGCGCATGCAAACTCCGAACCCCGCCTCCCTGGTTGGCGAAGGCAAGGTCGCCGAACTGGCCGAAGTAGTTGCGGACACCGGCGTCGGCGTCGTCATTTTCGACGCGGAGCTGTCGCCCCGACAGCAGCGTGTCCTGGAAACAGCGGTGTCCGAAAACGTCAAGGTGATTGACAGAACCGCGCTCATTCTGGACATCTTCGCCAAGCACGCGCGTACGCGCGAGGGCATCGTGCAGGTTGAACTGGCCCAATACCAGTACAGGCTCCCGCGCCTGACCAGGGCTTGGACCCACCTGGCCCGGCAGGCCGGCGGTGGCGCCGGAGGACCGGGAGGAGGAGTTGGCCTGCGAGGTCCGGGCGAAACCCAGTTGGAACTGGACCGGCGACAGATTACGTCCAGGATTGCCAGACTCAACGCCGAACTGGAGACCATCAAGGCTCATCGGTTGCGCACCAGTGCCCGCCGCACCCAGGATGCAACCCCGCGGCTGGGCCTGGTCGGCTACACCAATGCGGGCAAGAGCACGCTGCTGAACCGGTTGACTGACGCCTCGGTATACGCCGACGACCTGCTGTTTGCCACGCTAGATCCGATTACGCGCAAGTTGAAGCTGCCCAAGGGCCAGGAAGCCTTCGTAACCGACACGGTGGGTTTCATCCAGAAGCTGCCCACCTCTTTGGTCGCGGCCTTTCGGGCCACCCTGGAGAGCGTCAACGAGGCCGACCTCTTGTTGCACGTGGTGGATGCGACGCATCCCAACCTGGAGGAACACATCAACGTCGTTGAGGAACTGTTGGATTCGCTGGGTGCGGGGCGTACCCCGATGATTCTGGTACCCAACAAAACCGACCTTTTGGCAACAGGCCAGGACCCGCTGACCCGACTGCCCACCGGATGCCGGGAGACCTACCAGGCTGTCGCACCGGTCAGCGCGGTGCACGGAACCGGCGTGGCCTCCCTGCTTGACACGCTGGTTGAGGTGCTCGCCTCGCAAATGGAGCCGGTCACACTGCACATACCCTACGCCCGAGGCGATGTGGTTTCGCTGATTCATCGCTACGGACAGGTTGAATCGGAGTCCTACGACACCGACGGAACGCGTTTGGTGGGGCGCGTGCCTCAACACCTCAGCGGGAAGCTGTCCTCCTTTGTAGTCAACTGAGCCGTACCACCGCCGATCCCGCACCGAAAATTGATCGGGAGCTGATTTGATGTCGCAATCCGTAATCCTGACCGACAGCCACAACCGCACGCAGGTGGAGATGCCCGTCATCGACGGCGCCATCCCGGCCAAGTCCCTCCAGAAACTACGGGTGACGCAAGACGGGGCGGGATTGGTGTCCTACGACCCCGGCTACCAGAACACGGCTCCGGCGATCAGCAGCATCACGATGATCGACGGCATGGCGGGGAAACTGTTGTATCGCGGCTATCCGATCGAAGTCCTGGCGGTTGAATCCAACTACTTGGAAGTGGCGTTCCTCCTCAACAACGGGGAATTGCCTTCCACCGCTGCCGCGGCTCGGTGGCGGGAGGAAATTCAGGCACACGCGACGGTGGACCCGTTCATCGTCGACCTGATTCGCTCCTTTCCGCGCGATGCGCATCCGATGGGCATCCTGATCAGCGCCCTCGGTGCCATGGGCACGCTGTATCCCGAGGCCAAAGAGGTTCTGGACAGCGATGTCCGGCGGCGGCAAGTGTATCGGCTGCTTGGGCAGCTGCCCGTGGTGGCCGCGCACATCTATTGCCATGGCCAGGGCATCGAGGCCGAGGAACCCAAGGCGGACGACGGCTATATCGGCAACTTTCTGCGGATGGTCCGAAACTTCGGCCTTGAAACCGCCGAGGAAGTCCCGGCCATCCGGGCCGCCATGAACTGCTTGTTCATCCTGCACGCCGACCATGAGCAGAACTGTTCGACCACCGCCATGCGTTCCATCGGATCGTCCCATGCCGATCCCTACAGCAGCATGGCCGGCGCCGTGGCCGCCCTGTATGGCCCGTTGCACGGCGGCGCCAACGAGGCGGTGTTGCGCATGCTCGAGGAAATCGAGTCCGTAGACCAGGTGGAGGGCTTTCTGCAGCGCGTGATCAACCGGGAGGCCCTGCTGATGGGGTTTGGCCACCGGGTGTACAAAAACATGGACCCGCGTGCAACGTTGATCAAAACACTGGCCTACAGCGTCTTCGAGGTCACGGGTGCCAATCCCAAGATCGACCTAGCCCTTGCCCTGGAGCAGACAGCGTTGGGCATGGAGTACTTCCAAGCCCGGCGACTCTATCCGAACGTTGACTTCTACAGCGGCATCATCTACCAGGCCCTGGGCATTCCGGCGGACTATTACACCGTCCTGTTTGGCATCGCGCGCGCCGCGGGATGGCTGGCCCACTGGCAGGAGCAGCTGGAGGATCCGGCACAGAAAATCGCGCGTCCGAAGCAGATCTACCGCGGGCCGGACGAGCGGGCATTCGTGCCTTTGGAGCAACGTTGACGGTCGGGACTCCGCATCCGCCCTTCCACCTTCCGCCAGGAGGCGACAGCATGAGCAAGGCCAAGGTATTCGTGACGCGCATCATCCCTGAACCGGGCATGCAGACGGTGCGGGACGCCGTGGACGCGACGGTTTGGCCGGAGGATTTGCCGCCACCCAGGGAGACCGTCCTGGAAGGGGTAAGGGGATGTGACGGCATTCTGTCCCTGCTGACCACGCCGATTGACCAGGAGATCATGGATGCCGCGGGTCCGCAGTTGAAAGTGGTCAGCAACTACGCGGTCGGCTTCGACAACGTGGACACGGACACCGCGACAGCCCGGAATATCCCCGTCGGACACACCCCGGATGTTCTCACGGATACCACCGCGGATTTCGCCTTCACCTTGCTGATGGCCGCGGCCAGGCGGGTCACGGAAGGATCCCGCTATGTGCTGGAAGGCAAGTGGCAGACCTGGGGACCCTCGCTGCTCCTGGGTCAGGACATCACGGGCGCAACCCTGGGCATTGTCGGATTTGGGCGGATTGGCAAGGGCATGGCCCGCCGCGCCTCGGGTTTCGACATGGACATCCTCTTTGCCGACGATTGGGTGGAGGCGGATGATCCGGCCGCGGTCGCGATGGGTGCCCGCAAGGTGGACCTGAATACACTCCTGGCCGAGTCGGACTTTGTGTCCGTTCACACCCCGCTCACACCGGAAACCACGCATCTGTTCAATGCCGCGGCCTTCGCCAGGATGAAGTCCACGGCCATCCTGATCAACACCGCCCGCGGTCCGCTCGTGCACCCCGACGATCTGCATGCGGCCCTGAAATCGGGAGACATCCTCTACGCGGCCCTTGATGTCACGGAACCCGAACCGCTTCCGCCCGACAGTCCGCTGTTGGAACTCGACAACATCATTGTTGTGCCGCACATTGCCAGCGCCAGTGTGACCACTCGGGCGCGCATGTCCGAGATTGCGGCCACAAACCTTCTTGCCGGCCTGGAGGGCAGACGGCTCCCGCATTGCGCCAACCCCGAAGTGTACGGTTAGCCGGCCGGCGCAGCTCATCCCCGGCAACCCGGATTAACCGGCAAACCGGCAATCCTGCAGAGCACGTTTGCTGACGAAACGGAACCCGGGACAAGGACAGCCGCAGGTCCCGGCCCCGTGGACAGACCGGCTTCATACGGTCATGGATTCGGCCCGGCACGTGCTGGACAACCGGTCTCGTCGCCTCTGGGGTTCCGGACCTCCGTTCCACTTTGCCCGGACCGAGCCAACCGGAAAGTTGATCTCCGGGAGCCAGTCGTTAGGCCCGAGTGTCTACCGGGGTCGGCACCACGCTGTCAACTGCCGGCGGCGCTTGCTCGCGGCTAGAAGGGTATTGCAGGTTGCGCGGATGAATCGGATTTGTCCGGTTCCGGAAATTCGCGCGCTATCCATTCCACAACCTGGTTGTCGATCCAGGCAGCCCTGTCCAAGTCCGGCAAGCCAGTCTGCCGTGTACCCATGAGTTCCCCCGGCCCCCGCTGCTTCAAGTCGTATTCGGCGATTTCGAAACCATTGTCCAACGACGTCAGGATTTCCAGCCGTTCCCGGGACTCCTGATCGTCCGTGCCACAGAACAGCACGCAGGTTCCGGGGTGGCTTCCCCGCCCGACCCGACTGCGCAACTGATGCAGTTGGGCCAACCCGTAGTGCTCGGCGTTTTCGATGAGCATCAACGTTGCATTGGGCACATCGATGCCAACTTCGATAACCGTTGTGGCCACCAACACGTCTATGGACCCCTGGCGGAATTCTTCCATCGCCGCGTCCGCCTCGGGCTGGTCCATGCGCCCATGGAGTTTGGCCAACCGCAGGTCGGGGAACACATCGCGGACCAGCCACTCGAACTCCGTTTCCACGGCACCCACCGACGCCTCGTGCCGGTCCGCGTCGATGCGGGGATAGACAATGCAGGCCTGTCGGCCTTCCGCAACTTGCCGCCTCAGGTGACGGTGCACCTGCCGGCGATCCTCCGGTCCGCGGAGCAGGGTCCGGATGGGAAGCCGGCCGGCCGGCCGGCTTCGAATTTCGGAGACGTCGGAGAAGCCGGTCAGGATCCTGTTGAGCGAGCGCGGAATCGGAGTGGCCGACATCGATATCAGGTGTGGTGTGAGACTCCCCGCCGCGCCATGCAGCTCGTCGGAGACGCTCTCCCGCTGGTTCACGCCGAATCGGTGTTCCTCGTCGACCACCAGCAGTCCAAGACGGTGGAACCGCACCTGCGACTGCAACAAGGCCGTAGTGCCAACCACGATGCGGCTCTGGCCATTGGCCAGCCGCGTACGGACTTCGGACTGCTCCGCCTGTGTCTGGGAACCCGCCAGCAGGTCCACTTGGACCGGATCCAATGCCCGATCGCCTTTCATGCCTCTGACCAGCGTGTCAAGCGTGTCCCGATGCTGGCGCGCCAGCAACTGCGTGGGCGCAATCATCACGGCCTGAAGCCCCAAGTCCGCTGTCAGTATCATGGCCGCTGCGACGACCGCGGTCTTGCCGCTGCCGGCTTCGCCGCGCAGAATGCGCCGAGCCGGAACATCGTCGTCCAAATCATCCAGGATCTCAACCACCGCTCGTTGCTGCTCTTCCGTGAGCTGAAACGGCAGCGACGCAGCGTACTCGGCAATGAACGTCGGTGGAACCGCCATGCGCGGTGCCTGCCGCTCGAGCCACGCCTTGCGGCCGGACCGGATGCGGTTGTGCATTTCATATAGTTCCTGGAACGCCATCCGTCGGCGTGCCCTGATCCACTCCTCCTCCTCCGCAGGTTGGTGGAGCATCTTGAGCGTCATCCACAGGGAAGGAAGGTCATAGCGCTGTCGCAGGTCCCCCGACAGGGGATCGTTGAGCTGCTGGTGCAACCGCGCATCCAGCAGGCCACCAACCAGCTTGCGCACAAAACTGTTGGTCAGGCCGGCCGACAGCCGATAAATGGGAAAGCAGGTGTGACGGGGCATGTGCCCGCGGGCGGCAAGGTCAAGATTTTGTCGAACCGTTCGGCCGTCAATTGGCTGCATCTGGGGATTGTTGATAAAGCACCGCGTTCCCCGCTGTTCGACTTGGCCGTAAATGTGGTAGAGAGCCCCTTCATCAACCGCATTGAAGACCCACTGATTCCACCAAATCAACTCGACTTCCCCGGAACCGTCCACAATCCGTGCCCGGATTCCCGTCTTTCCCACATGTTTGCCGTAACGGAAACGAGCCTTGCTGCCGGTCACAACGCGTCCCATCACGGACACGGCGCGTCCGGGTTCCAGTTCACTCAGTTGCAGGTTGTCGAACATCTGATACCGCCTTGGGAAAAAAAACAAAAGATCCCCCAAGGTGTGGACATCCAGTTGTGCCAGCCTTTCGGCCATCGCCGGCCCCACGCCTCGCGCAACCGTGACCGGATCATCCAGACCGGCATCGGCTGCAACCAGGTCCCGCCCGGCATGTCGATCGTTCATGGCCGCGTGCAGTTCATCCTCCTCTTCCTCCGCGTCCAAGTCCGCCCCGCTTCGGGTCGAGCCCTCGCACCAGCCATGCAGGTGCCGAAGCAGGGACGGCCGCAAATGTTCGCAGTCGTCATACAGTCCCAACAACTCCGCGACCGTCTCAATGGCATCCGTGGCCATACCGGTCGTCTGGGCCGCGTGGGCCCAGCTGATCCCCAGCTTCCGCATGCCCCAGGGGGTGCTGCGATTGGCAAATCCCTGTGCTTCTTCCAGATCGAGAACCAGCCGCAGGCGCGCCATGAGCGCCATGTCAGCCTGACTTGGCGCGTTGCCAATCACAGGCATCCCTCCACCACCAGGACACCGACCACATTGGGCCCCAGTTGGGCCGCCAATCCGGGCGGATACGGCAGATCCACCACGCTGAGGCCCGGGTTTTCCTGAGGCAGGCGTTCCCGCAGGCGGGTCACCACATCGGCATAGGCATGGTGCATGACGCCAATCTTTTCGATCTGCGTGTATTCCAGGACATGGGCGCACAGTGTGTCGGTCAACTGCTCCCGGCTACAAACTTTCTCGATGGGGACCAACCTGCCTTCCTCCATCGTCAACAGGGGCTTGATCCCCAACAGTGATCCCAGGCGGCTCAAAGAGGCCGTGAGGCCGGTGCTTCGCTCGAGATAATGGAGGCTTTCGGCGAAGAAGGAGGCGAACAACCTGGGAGCCGTGCCGGTCACCTCGCGGGTAATCCGATTCATGCCCGAGCCTGCGGCGGCCGCCGCGGCCGCCGTCTCAACGAGAAATCCCAGTCCCAAGGAAACACTGCGCGAGTCGATGACGCGTACGGAAACACCTGCCAGGTCCCTGCTCGCGTTCGCCACTGCCTGGTGGATGGGACTCACCATGCAACTGCTGTGAATCGCGACGATGCTTTGGCTCTCGCGGGCCGCCACCTCGAGGGTCGCCCGCACCGCATCGGGCTTCGGCGGTACTACTTCCGGCATGGTGGCGGACGTGCACCGTCCCGAACGAACCAACCGGTCGAACATGGCATCCGCCGTGAGTTCCGTATCCTCCATCTCCTGCCCAAGCAGGCGGATGCGATGGGGAATCGTGAACACCGGCAGGCCCGTCCAAAGAAAGGCATTGCTGTCCGTGATGATCGCGGTGCCCTGCATGAAGATGTTCGACGCCGGCCAAGGACGCCTGCTACTCGATCGCGAACAGGTACATGTGGTTCCGTTGGCGGGTGTCCACCCACTCCAGGTCGAGTGACGTGGCAGCGGCAACCAGTGCCTCCACGGCCGCATCCTGCTCAGGTTCGGCGTCTGCTCCGCGGTACACGGTCAGGAACTCCGCCTGTCCTGCCTGAACCGTTGCAAACCGGGGCTGAAGGTAGTCCCTCAACAGACAGTCCACTGCATCCTCGACCCGGGTCCATCCCCCCAGCACAGTTTCGCCGCCGGCGAGCGCAACGAACTGTCCTTCCAACACCGGCCCACGCTCCGAACCGGAATTGCGCACGGACTTGGCGATGGAGCCGTACACGGAAGCATCGGCTGCTTCCTGCATTCCGTCCACAATCGAATCCCGCGGTTCCCCGCTTGATTCGAACCTGTACATCGCGGCCACGCCGGACAAAACAAAGGGAGTGTCAATCACAGTCGCCGAGGCGGGTGGCAAACCAGCCACGGCAGCCTGTGCTGCCGGCAGGGCATTGCTGTGGTTGGGCAGCACGAGTACGTGGCTGCCTTCAGCTGTCCGGATGGCATCCTGAAACTGGCCCACCGAGGGGTTGTAGGTATCGTTGCACCGAATCAAGCAATTGGCTCCCAGCGATTCGAACAATTCCGCGAACCCCGGACCGGCCGCCACCGCGACCAGGGCCAGTTCATTGGATCGGGCCGGCTGAACCAAATGCACTGTCCCTTGGTCTCTTGTCGATGCCCGGTCCTTCGCCGTCGCCGCCGTCTGGGCGTCCAGGTTCTCGACCACGATATCCGTGATGAAAGCACCGGCACAGCCCCATGACAACACGGCGCCCGGATCGCGCGCATGCACATGCACCTTGACCAGTTCCTCGCTGCCTTCAACCAACCCATACTCACCCATGGCCTGCAGTTCGGCGCGCATTTGGTCCACGGGATGAACCGGATGGTGTGCCAGGAACTGGATGTCAAAGCCGTGTTCAACAGCCGGAACTTCGCCCTTGGCATAACCGACGGGCACCGGAACAACCGCTTCGGCCGGCGGGTCGAATTCGGGAACCTGCACGCCCCTGAACCCCTTGAGCAGACCCTCCAGGTAGAGTGCCAAGCCCCATCCACCGGCGTCCACGACGCCTGCCTCCTTCAGGACCGGCAGAAGTTCCGGGGTGCGTTGAACCGAATCCCTGGCTTCCTCACACGCCGCGGACAACATGGCGTCGAAGCCGACCGACACAGGCAGGCGGGCCACATGCTCCGCAACGTCCCGGGCCACGGTCAACACCGTACCTTCCCGCGGTTCGGCCACGGCGGACTGCGACTTTCCAGATCCCGCCGCCAACGCCTTCGGCAATACGGAGGCATCCAGACGCCCGGCCGATGCCACCTCCGCGGCGAAGCCATCCATGAACTGGCTGAGGATGACACCGGAATTGCCCCTCGAGCCGGCCAGGGCAGCTTGCGCGGCCCGGGTCCAGATGGCTCCCCGGGGATCGTCCGGACCCGAACTGCCGACAACCTCCACGACCGCCTGCAACGTCAACGTCAGGTTGGTGCCGGTATCGCCGTCGGGGACCGGAAACACGTTTTCGCGGTTCAACCGCTCCTGGTGCCGCGCAACCCAAGCGGTGGCCGCACCAAGCATGCGGACGGCCACGTCGCGGGATACGGGTCCTGTCTGGGGTTGCACGGGGGTTTCACTGAATTCGCACCGAATAGGCAAGGCCCGCCAAGCCGGATGGCGGGGACACCGTGCCCTGAGTGCGAATTATAGACATTCAGACCCGGTTATCCCCGATGTGCGGTTGTCCCGATGCCATATCAGGTTCGGAAACTGCGGATTTGGTCCACAGATCCCGGCCGGCACTCTCGCGGCCGACCGGCGACACCCCAACCTCCAAAACCAACGGAGCGGGATCATCCCGACCGCCTCGACGAAATACCGCAAACCCCTGGCGGCGCAACGGCACCTATCCGTGCCACCTGGTCGTGCTGGGACGGCTTGGTCCGCTCCTCACTCCTGCCGCCCGACGTAACCTCCCGGCAACGCCTGCAATCCTTCCGCGAGCCGGTAGCCGCCCTGTATGTGCGCCGCGTCCGAATCCGGAATCTGTCCCGTCTTCTGGCCCTGTTGGACTGCGGGATGGGGGCCGCCACGCTGTGGCGGGACGTGCAGGCGGTAGCCTCTGGCCTGGTACCCGACTCGCCGACAGGCCTGCCCCCTGTGGGTCGCGGTGGACGAGACCTGGCTGTCCATCGGGGGCGAAAAGCACCCCTTGGCCATAGTCCTGGGACCCAAGGGTAAATCCTTGGACCTGCGACTGAGCAGTACCGTCTGCCTCGGGGCTGAAGACCGAAATCGGCACTCTCAACTTCGTGCGCGTGATGGCCCGTGGCATGGCCTGAAGCGACGCAGGGAACCCGCTGGGACGGAGACAGCCCGGCAACCAACATCAACAAGATTGAAACAGTGCCAAATTGGTGTCAGGCTTGACAAGTCGCGGAAAGTTCATGAATATTTGTTACGCAACACCACGATGTCTATGTCGGATGCCTGTCAACTCAACCTTGACCGTTTTGCAGGAGTTCGCTTTATGGCGCGAAACACACACAAGTGGTTTGGTCTCTTGGATACCTTGTTTGCCTCCACCGTTCGGAACACACGTCCCAAACGGCACTGGCTGACCGGCAGTGCACTGGCTCTGGCCGTCTGTGCCCTCGTCCTGGCCGCCCTGTTCCTCGCTGCCAGGCCCGAGCCAACCCAGGCTGCCAGCGACCGGGCCGTCCTGGTGGCCCTCTACGATGCAACCGACGGAGGCAACTGGACGGACAACACCAACTGGTCGAGCAATGAGCCGATTGGCACATGGCACGACGTAAAAACTGACCTAACGTTGCCAGCGGCGGACGCGAAGAGCGGCAACGGCGGGCCTTACGAATACCTACTGTGGCACCGGGGCCATGGCGCGAGCTTCGTCGACCAGACCATCAACGGCTTGAGCTTCGATCCGACGACACGCACGCTGTCGGGAACACCGGTGCAGACGGGAGTGTGGCAGTTGAGCTACGTGGTGCGCGACGCCGACGACAACCGCAGCGTCGAAGACCGCTTCCGGGCACGGACTAACCTTCAGGTAACGGTGTCGGCAGAGTGGAGCGAAGCGAAATAGCCGCAGCGAACGCCATAGTGCCGGATGTTGCTGGGGGTCGGGTTTGAACCCGCCCCCGCGCTCAACGATTATGACGGTCAAATGCGTTGTGCGTGCCGACAACCAGTGTTTCCTTCAGTCTACGGCGGGGACGCTGTACTTGATACATAGGGTCCGCCGGGGAACGGACCCAGGTGCGAGCTACGGGCGTCGCAAGAAAGCGCACCGCGACAACGGCAAGCTGCTTCACGACGGCCTTCACGTCGCCACACCGAAGTACTGCGGCAACTCCATCACGCCGATGTTGGCTGTCGAAGAAACCTATGCGAAGGAGGCGGCAGGGGACACCGGAAGCTTCACCGTCCAGCATCGCGCCGCAGTAGGAGAAGGACAACAACAGCGGTATCCAGCGCGAAGCGGAAATTTAGGACAGAGCGCCGACAAAAGCGCGGTACTGTTTCATTTGGCCTGAGGCCAAAGACGCGACGGGCTTGACCAGTAACCACTCCCTCCGGCATGTACCTTGACCCCAATCAGATTGTGATCGGGTTTCCGCTGGGTATCTGGTGGGCCTTCATTCTGATTGGTCTGATGGCGGCTTGGCTGATGCGGAAGCGCAAGTAGATTGCTCTTCCGATGTTGTTTCAAGTATGTAATTCCCAAATGAAACACGCCCCTGCCACTGCCGTGTTTGGGTCAAACCTTCGCCCAAACGGGCGAGTTGGAGTAGACTGTCTGTCTGCCTACCAGGCGTCCACGCGGCGCGCACACGGAAGGAAACAGGATCGGGACTGTCGAGAGGACGCAACCATGCCAAAGTGCGACAACTGTGCCAAAGGCCCCCTGTACGGCAACAACAGACCCTGGTCGAACAAGGCAACTCGAAGGCAGTGGCACCCCAACATTCAAAAGATCAAGGTGATCGAGGACGGCCGCAAGGTGACCAAGCGACTGTGCACCTCCTGCATCAAGTCCCTGAGTCGTTAGGCAGCACGGTCCCCGGCTTGCAGCGCGACAGGTGCCGATTCCAGCTTGAATCTGGTGCTGAGCTGGCCGCAGCCGGCATCCATCTCGACCCCGCGGCGCACCCGAACGCTGACCGGTACGCCGCTCGCCTCCACCTGCGCGGCGAACGCGCGAACCCGCCCATCCGGCGTGGGCCGGTAGGGCTGTCCGGGTATCGGGTTGAACGGAATCAGGTTGACGTGGCAGCGCCGTCCCCGTAGCACCCGCCCGAGTTGTCGGCCAAGTTCAAGGGTGTCGTTTACGCCATCGAGCATCACATATTCGTACGTGACCCGGCGTCCAATTCGTTCGACGTATTCGTCCGCCGCCGCCATGATGTCGCGGATGGGCCACCGCCTGCCCGGCGGCACCAGTTGGGTACGCAGGTGGTCATGGGGGGCATGAAGGCTAACGGCCAGCCGTAGCTGGAGCCCTTCGCCGGCCAGCCTGCGCATGGCCGGCACCACGCCGATCGTGCTGACGGTTATGTTGCGTGCACCCAGTCCGTATGCCTCGGGGGATGTCAGCATGCCGATTGCATCCCGCACCGGACCGTAGTTGTGCAGGGGTTCGCCCATGCCCATGAAGACAACGTTGGTGACCCGCAAACCGTCGGCCCGCGCGCGATCCGTTGCCAAATCCCGGCGCTGTGCCAGCAGACCCGACAGGGCCAGGACCTGCCCCACGATTTCGCCTGCCGTCAGATTGCGGGTCAGGCCATCCAGGCCCGTGGCGCAAAACGTACAGCCCATGGCACAGCCGGCCTGGCTGCTGATGCAGAGGGTTCGCCGCCGATCGTAGAGCATCAGGACCGCCTCGATTGTGGCACCGTCGGCAAGCCGGAACAGTACCTTGAGGGTGTCGCCCGACTTCGACAGGCGACTGTCCGCGATCTCCAGTGGCCAAACGGATCCCCAATCCGCCAGTTGCCGTCGCAGCGGTTCCGGCAGGTTGACCATCTGCTCGCTGGCTTCAACATACTGTCCAAACACCCAACTGTGGATCTGCCTGGCCCGGTAGGCCGGGTAGCCCCATTCGGCCAGCAACCCCACCAAGTCATCGCGAGACAGGTCGAGCAGGGAACACATGGGGGTCAAGGTTCGGAGGGGGACAAGAACTTGTACGGAACGAACTCGGAGCCTGGCAGGTGACTGCGTCCATCCTGTGTCGCAGCCGGGCAGCGAATGCCCGAGGCTACGAGTCTGCCACCCCTCCGTCCGAGTGGAATGCACCGTACACCCGGCGCGTCAGACCACCGGCCGTTCCACTATCGAAATCGGGTGCGCAACGGGCTACGGCCTGTTCGTCGACTTCAACTCCGAGCCCCGGCCGGGTCGGGGGCTCGATCCAGCCGTCCGCCACCGGCAACGGATCCGCAACCAGTTCGTAGACATCCGGATTGTCAACCGGGTCGATCATTTCCTGGATCACGAAGTTCGGCATGGCGAAGTCCGCGTGGACACACGCCGCCGTTGACACCGGACCGTAGGGATTGTGGGGGGCGATGCCGGCATAGTGGACATCCGCCATCGATGCAATTTTCATCAGTTCCGTGATGCCGCCTGCATGACAACAATCCGGTTGCAGAATGCTAGCGGCATTGACGTCGAGGATTTCCCGGAAGCCCCAGCGTGTGAACAACCGCTCGCCAGTGGCGATCGGCGTATCGAGCTTTTCGCGGACGGCCGCCATGGCCCTGGGGTTTTCGGCTTGGCAAGGCTCTTCAAGAAAAAACGGCGATGCCTCTTCGAATGCGCGACCGTAGCGGACAGCCATTTGCGGGGTCAGACGACCGTGCAAGTCCAACAGGATGTCAACTTCATCGCCCACCGCCTGTCTAACTTCGTTCAGGGACGCGGCAGCCTGTTTCACCTTCGGGATACCCTCCACGATGCCGGTGATCGGAACCGGTACGGTCTTGATGGCGGACCACCCCGCGTCCTTTTTGGACACCGCCGATTCCGCCGCCGATTCCGCGGTGTCGCCACCAAAGTGGGTATAGGCCCGGACCCGGTCTCGAACCCTGCCCCCCAGCAACTCGTACACCGGCCGCCCAAACTCCTTGCCCTTGATGTCCCAAAGCGCCTGGTCGATGCCGGACAGTGCCGACAGGCCAATCACTCCCTGTCTCCAAAAGCCGCTGCGATACATCAGTTGCCAAAGGAACTCCGTGCGCAGAGGGTCCTCGCCTTGAATCATGGATGCGAAGTCCCGGAGGCAACCCGCCACGGCACGCGGCTTGCCTTCAAGGGAGGCTTCGCCCCATCCAACCAAACCGGGCTGGTCCGTCTCGACTTTGACAAACACATATACCCTGCTCGCACCGGCTGCCAGCAGGGGCTTGACGTCCGTAATTTTCATGGTTTGGCACGGAAGCGCAAGGATAAAGACAACACGGTACCACCACCTGTCAGTAGGGACTTATATACCTGACTAAGCACCCGAAGCCGCAGCCCCTGACGGTGGAGGTATACCTTGTTCGCGGGTCGTCGATGCCGATTTGCCCTTTGCTTGTGGCAAAGGGCAGTGACCGGGCGCATCTCGCCGCGCAGAAGCCCCTGTCCCGCGGGCCGGTCGGGTCCGGGGCGGAAGGCCCGCCCGAACCAGGATGTTGAGGGCGGCATTGTGGTCGGCATTCGCCTTGAATCCACACACGACGCACTTGAATTTGGCCTGTGTCCTGCGATTCTCCTTGCTGATGTGTCCGCACGATGAGCAGGTTTGGGACGTGTGGGCGGCGTCCACCTTCACGACCCGGCCCGCCTTGTAGTCCAAGTTGCGTTCCAGCTGACCCCAGCCCGTGTTGAGGATCTCGCGGTTGAGCCCCGCCTTCTGTTTGACATTCCGGCCGGGCTCCGCGGCCGTGCCCTTGGCACTCTTCGTCATATTGGCAACGTCCAGATCCTCCAGCACAACCGTATGGGCCGAGTCCGCCAGCTTGCGGCTCGCCTGGTGGTTGGCATTCTCCCGCCGCCTCTTCTTCCTGCGTTGCAGCTTCTTCAGTTGCCCGCAGACCCGGCGCCCGCGGTTGGACATGGGCTTGCCGGATGCCCTGGATCGCCTCCGCGCCTTCTCGGCGCTGCGTTGCTTCCGCTTGATGTTCGCGTCCAGCTTCGGGTCGTCGGGCACCTCGTACACTTCGCCTTCGCTGTCCGTGGCCTGCCCCACGTTGCGGTCCACGCCCAACGCTCCCGCCCGGGCATGTTCCGCCAGCATCTCCGCGGGCACCTGGTAGGACACAACCGCGTACCACTTGGGATGGCGTTCGGTGCCTTCCTTCAGGAACCGCACCTGCCTGGCTGCGCAACCCAGGTACAGGGGGTTGTCCTTGTCCAGCCGCACCCAACCGGCTCCGGGCACGCGCAAACGGTGGCCGTCCATTCGCACATTGCCGGGAATCGTGAACCCGTCCGGCTTGTGGTTCTTCACCTTCTTGCGCGGAAAGTACTTGGGCTTGCCGTCCGACTTCCGCCTGCCCAGCGACCTGCCCGCCTCGCGGGC
>JAPPAJ010000388.1 GCA_026705565.1 Caldilineaceae bacterium
AGGGACTCCCGCGACCCGTGAACCGGATATGCGTGGTGTCAACCATTGTATATAAGTCCCTATGAAGATGGTCATGGCCGTGGTGCGCTATCAGGACAGCAGCGCACTGCTCGACTCGATGTCCGGCCAGGGCTTCACCGCGACCATTGTCAACTCGCGCGGCGGCTACCTCCACGAAGGCAATGCCACAATCTACTGCGGTGTCGAGGATGAGGACGTCCAGCGCCTCCTTGACCTAGTGCGGGAGACCTGTCAGGCCCGCACACGGTTCGTTACGCCTCTGCCCCCGGTCATGGAACTGGGCGAACTGCACCTCCCGGATCCCGTGGAGAAGCAGTTGGGGGGAGCTTCGGTCTTCGTCTGGTCGATTGACGAGTTCCACCGCTTCTGACACCGACACCGATCTTTGGGATCCAGCCCTGCCCAGTCCTACAATCCCTGCCATGCTGATGCCTGAGGACAATGCCGGCAACGAGGTGCAGGAGCAGGATCCGTCTCACATCTACGAGGCGGTCTGCCATCAGCGGCCGCTGGTTGTCGTGCTCTCCGGCCCCAGCGGCGTCGGCAAGGACACCACGCTCAGCGGCCTCAAGAAACGGATGCCCGGCGCCCACTTCATCGTGACCGCCACCACCCGTCCCATCCGCCCCGGCGAAATCGACGGGGTCGACTACCACTTTGTCGACAAGAGTCGGTTCGCCGACATGATCGAACAGGGCGAATTTCTCGAATATGCCAACGTCTACGGCGATTACAAGGGAATTCCCAAGGAACAGGTGCAATCGGCCCTGGACAGGGACCAGGATGTCATCCTGCGCATCGACGTTCAGGGCGCGGAAACCATTCGCAAGCTGATTCCGGAGGCCATCACCATTTTTTTGACGGCACCGTCCGAGGACGAACTGGTGACCCGACTGAGGGAGCGCAAGTCGGATCCGCCCGGCCAGCTGAGGATGCGGATTGCCGAAGCCAGACAGGAGATGAAGCGCATCAATGAGTTCCAATACGTGGTCGTCAACCGCGATAACCTGCAGGACGTGACCGTGGAGCAAGTCTGCAGCATCATCCTGGCCGAAAAGGCCCGTTACGATTGGTCTCCAATCGAACTCTGATTCCCTGTCGAACCAGAATCGGGTCTGCGACCATCCCAACCACAGGCAACGACTTCAGCCTGCACCTCACCATCCGGCACACCCCATGACCAACATTCCCCCACAGCGGCCGCGCGCCCTGCCCGCGGTCCTGCTCCTTTGCTGCCTGATCGCCGCCGCGGCGGTCCTGCCCGTCCGCGTTCTGGCCCAGGACACCTCGCCGGCGGTGCCGGAATCCGCGCGGCTGCCAATGCAACCGGGCGACATTCATGCAGTGCAGATGCTGGCGGGGGACGAGGCCGTCTACAAACTCGATGTGGAGCAGGTGGGCCGCTATCGCCTGACAACCGGACTTCTGCCCGTGGCACAGCAGGTGCAGGTTACGATATCCGCCATCGGCGGCGACCCGCTCTTCGCCAACCCGTTCACCCCCATTGACCTGACCCTGCGGCCCGGAACCTACGAATTCACCTTCGCGGCCCTGGACGATGCTACTTTCGACTTCGCGGTCGTGCGGCACCACGGCACCTACTCCGTCAACCCGGCAGTTGTCCGCCACGTCGATCCGGGACAGCACCTGCCCAGCCAGAGCCTGGATGTGCCCGATCTGCATGCCCAGCTGCGCATCCCCGAGCAGACCGGCCCAACCGAATGGATTCTGCGGCTGGAGGACGGTCCGGCGGCCCCATTCCAACTCCGCCTGCAAGGAGCCGATCTCGACCTGACCGCGGAAGTGCACACGGAGGCCACTCTGAGTTTCTGGTCGGCCGGCGGCCTGTACGACATGGTGCTGGAACGATCCGAGGGCGGGATTGCACCTTCCTTCACGCTGCTGCAGCCCAGTGCCACCGAACTGACTCCGCTCTACCTGAACTCGGTGGCGGAAGGCACGCTGGCACCCAACCGCAGGACCCAGCACTTCCGCCTGACGCTGGACGCCGGGGTCGTGGCCAACCTTGCGCTCGACTCGGACTTCGGCGGCGATCTGGACCTGTCCGTCCAGCCCCTGTCGGAACCCACCCGGCAGGTGGCCCTCAGCGCCACGCCGCTGTCCACCGAACGCATCGGGGAATTGCTGTTGACCCCCGACTCCTACCTGGTGACGGTCACCCGCACGGCTGGTCAGGGACCGGCGCGCTTCCGGTTGGAACTGGGAGTGGAGCCGATCCAAACGTTCTTCAGTCATGCCGGAGGGCAGCAGTCCGCCTCGCAGGGCGAGGACGATCCGCTGAACCTGCACGGCTTCCATGTTCCGGCTGCAGGCCAGCTGGTCACCCTTGAACTCAAGTCCCCCGCCATTGTGGCTGCCCACGGCCTCGTGTTCGGCCGCCAACGTCCAGTCCGGGACGACATGCTGGCCAGCCCCGTAACCTTCCTGGCACCGGCGGTCGGAGACTACTACATCGGCGTTGACACGCGATACGGCTTTGGCTACTACACCCTGGACATTGGCATTGCCGAGCCGCCCGCGCGACTGCCGGAGATGGGCGTGGTGGCCAGGGAGATCGAGCCGGGCGCCGTCCAGCATTGGCGCTACCCGGTGCCCGCGGACGCCCATCTGATCTCCTTCGTCCTGGTCTCGCTCAGCGATCAGGATTTGGATCTGGAAAGCAACCGGTACGATCCGGACAGCCATGAGCTGCACTGGCGGACCTCCTCCATGGACCCGAAGGTCGAAACCGTCGCATGGTACGATCCCGCGGGCGGCGAGATTCTGGTCACCGTGTCCAGTTTCGGCACCCGACTGACGGAGTACCTGTTGGTCGTGCGCACCCAGACGCTGGACGGCCGCTGACCGGCGGCGCGCCGCCGGACGGTTATTCCGAACCCATGACAGCCATGCTGGAAGACAAGCGCACCGGCCTCCAGGTTGCATTCGTGGACGCCGTGGTCGAAAGCGGCCGCGACAGTTCCGTCCACCAGGCGTTGCAGGAGAATCTGCAGGTCTGGTACAGCAGCGGGGCCACCCCCCTGTGGCTCAACACCTTCCGGAACCGGGGCGACTGCCGGCTGGTCTGTCTGGTGGAGAACTTCACCAGTTTCGAGAGCCTGATGCTGGACCAAATTCGGAGCGTGGCCGGCGTGCGCGAAACGCGCACGGCCTTCAGTTTCAGCGGTTCGGCCGACCTGGATCTGCTGCTGGACCTTGAAATGGAGGTCCTGCCCCACACCGAAGCCTGTTCCGCCTTCCTGGAGGTGACGGTGGCACCCGGTCAGGATCGGTCCGTCCAGGAGCGTTGCGCGATGCTGCCGGTCGACGATCCCGTGCGCGTGGTGTGGTCGCTCAATTCCTACAACGGCCAGGCCGACGACCTGTCCCTCCTGCTGCTTGGCTCCCCGGGCGCGGACCTGGCGGAGTTCACCATGCGGCACATTCGGTCCATGGAAGGGGTCGTCGCAACCGAGATGGATCAGATTTGGGACTGGACCTGGATGGCCCAGCCCGACTCGGTGATCGCCTTGTGTGAACACTTTGCCGCGGAACACGTCCTGGAGGACGGCTTCGACGACTTGGATCAGTTCTACGCCGACGCGGATTGGTAGAAGGGTTCACGGCGGACCGGAGGGATCTGCTGTCCCAATCCAGCCCGGCCGAACTCAGGCCGCTTTGCCATGGCCGACATCGGACGGGCCACGGGCTTTGAAGTACTGCGCTGCCTCGGCGTGAACCGCCGCTCGGAAGCAGCCCCAATCGGCCCAATCCGGGGTACTGTCCTTCAGGCCGCACAGGTTGGCGGCGACCCGGTGCAGATCGTCTGGAGGGCACCACACCCAACCCGCGATCTGCTCGGTCTCGTCGATCACCTGCGGCTCCATATCATCCGGCGCTTGGATCGCAAACATGAAGGAGGCGAAAGTGAACTCCCGCTCCAGCTGTAGGTGCCGGAAGCTGTAGGTCAACAGACCGGCGAAGTCCGCGATGCAACCTGTGCGGGACCCCGCCGACTCCTCCCGCACCTCCAGACCGGTCTCTTCCGCCACTTCCCGCACAACCCCCGCCACCGGATCTTCCCCCGGTGCCAGCCCACCAGTGGGCAACCGGTAGGCCTGTTCCGGATAGTAGCTCTTGGTGTGGAGCAGAATCCCTGTTCCGGGTTGGCCGCGATAGAGCAGATAGCAGATTTCCGCGGCTCTACCATCCCGCAGTAAATTCTGGGGATACGCTGTCAGAAACGGATCGTCCACTTCCATGGATACATGGTTGCGGCGCGCCTGCGGCCAGCGCGCGCGAAGGTGCCTCCAGTCGGCCGCAAAGAGGGACGACCGGGCAGCCGGCACGCCACGGGCGCTCCCTTCAATGCTACCGGTCAATGCGCAGTTGCGGATCAATGGCATCCCGCAAGCCGTCGCCCAGCAGGTAGAGCGCCAGGACCGTCAGGAAAATCAGAATGCCCGGCGGGAAGATCAGGTGCCAGGCCACGCGGTTGCCGGTGGTAGGGTCGTGCAGAAAATAGAAGTCCTGGGATTTGGCCAGCATGCTGCCCCAAGTGGCCTGGGGCGGCTGGACCCCGAAGCCCAAGAAACTGAGCACAGATTCCGCCAACACCAGTGATCCGATCTCGACCATGATGAGGACGATGATCAGCGGGATCGTGTTGGGCAGGATGTGGTACCACATGATGCGCAGCCGGGAGGCTCCCAACGCCCGGGCGGCAGTTGCATAGTCCAGGGTTTTGATCTGCAGCACCTGTCCGCGCGTAAAGCGTGCCGCCCCGATCCAGCCGAAGAACCCCAGGAACAGGGTTAGGAGAATGGCATTGGGCTTGTAGATGGAGGTCAGGAGAATCAGGACAAACAGTGTGGGCAGCGAACTGAAGGTGTTGATCAACCACAGGATGAAATCGTCCACCCTCCCGCCCAGAAATCCCGCCAGCATGCCGATCGTGGTGCCTAGTGCAAAGGCAATGCCGGCCGCGCAGAAAGCGATCAGCATGCTGATCCGGGCACCATGCAGCAGCCGCACCAGTTGATCCCGACCCAGACTGTCCGTACCCAGCCAGTGGGTGACACCACCCGACACCTCCAACAGCGAGTCGGCGACTCCGTGATCCAGGCCCACCAGTCGGCGCGCCATGGACGGAAGCAGCGGCGGCTGCAGGGCGGCGTCCAGGTTCGTGCGGTTGGGATTCACGCCCACCAGCAAATCGCCCAGGGGATTGGCCAGCAATGCCAGTAGGCCAATCAGGAGGATGAACAGAATCGGCCCCATCGTCATTGCATCCGCCCGGATCCGTTCGAGGGTGACGGTGAGGAATGTCTTGGGTGGCCTGGTCGGCAGTGCCGGACTGGCCGCGACAGGCAAGGGTTGGTCGGCCGTCGTGGATGTCACAACCGATGTCCTCACTCTGCAACTGGATTTATTGCAGTCGAATGCGCGGATCAATGGCCGCGTAGAGGATATCCGAAATCAGAAAACCCAAAATCGTCAAGGCGGAGAAGAACATGACCGCACCCATGATCATGGGGTAGTCCCGCTGCAGGGCCGAGAACCAGGTTAAGCGTCCCATACCGGGCCAGGCGAAGATCGTCTCGGTTACCAGAGCTCCATTGATCACACTCAGGATCGCCGGGCCCAGCACCGTGGCCAGGGGCAACATCGCATTGCGCAGCACATGGCGCGACCACAGGGCCAGCGATCCCAGCCCCTTGGCCCGAGCGGTCCGCAGGTAATCCTGTTCAATCACCTCCAGCACTTGGGTCCGCACCAGCTTGGTCAGGAACGCCACCCCGCCCAGCGACAACACGAAGGCAGGCAGGATCAGATGCCGAATGCGGTCCACCAGACTGAACTTCATGTCCAATGAAATCGTCATACGGCCGCCGACCGGCAGCCAGCCCAGAAGCACGCTGAAGACAAAGATGCAGATGAGGGACATCCAGAAGATGGGCACGGCCTGGCCGGTCACCGACAACAGCCGGATCCCCTGGTCCTTGGCCGAACCCCGGAACAGGGCACTGAGAAACCCCAGCGGCACGCCAAACAGAAAGGTAAGAACCAAGACCACAACGCCCAGCTCGAACGAGGCCGGCATCCGGCTGCGCAGCATGTCCCAGACCGGCTCCTTGGTGGCCAGACTGTAGCCAAGATCCCAGCGGAGCAACCCGCCACCGCGATCACAGAAGGTGAAGTCCAGACTGTCGAAGTAGCGGCAGCTTTTGGACATGGGCGCCATGGCGTCAACCATATCACCGCCCCGCAGTGAAATGCCTGTGAGCCACTCCACGTACTGGACTGGAACCGGTTGATCGAGGCCCAGTTGCCGCCGCAACTCTTCGCGCACCTCGGCCGTAATCGAAGGGTCGAAGGTAGTCATGAGAACGTAGTCGCCGGGAGCCAACTTGATCAGCGTGAAGCTGAGCAGACTGATGCCCAACAGGGTGGGGATGGCCTGCAGAAGGCGCCGGATGATGTATCGGGTCATGTCGCGGACCGTTGCAAACCGGGGTCCGTGGTGCCGACGGACGGGCCGCTCCCCGGTGGGAAGTCAGCCCGGCCGTGCTCAAGAAATCAAAACGTCGTATCGACAGCCAGGCAAAACCTATTCTGTCAGGGCCCATTCGTGGATGTTCCAGGAGAAACTCCAGGTCCCCGGGTCGATGCCTTCCCAGCGGTTGGAATAGCCGACGTTGCCGATGCTGCCGGTCACGAACAGGTAGGGAATCTCGTCGTGGATGATCTGCTGGATCTCGTAGTAGTACGGGGCCCGATCCTCGGGCGCGCAGCCGGGGGTTTCCAGGCCCAGTTCCAACAGCTCGTCGATCCGCGGATTCTGGTAGCTGACAAAGTTGAAGCCGCTGCCCGGTGTATCGAATCTTGAGTGCCAGAAGGAGTCGTCGTTGGGATCCGTGCCCAACCCGGTCCAGCCTATGATCACCATCTCGTAGGTCTGGCCCAGCAGTTCGCCGACCAGCGTACCGAATTCAATCGCCTCGAACTCGATGTCGAAGCCGATGCTGTTGAGCTGATCCTGGACCAGCACGCCCAGTTCCTCGCGGGTGGAGTTGCCAGCGTTGGTCTTGAGGTTCAGGGACAGGGTAACGCCGGCCTCGGCGGTGGCACAGCCATTGCATTCGCGCACGCCGTCGCCGTCGCTGTCCGTCCAGCCGGCTTCATCCAAGAGGGTGGCCGCGGCCTCCAAGTCGTAGGCATAGGGCTCGATGGATGCGTCATGGGCCCAGCCCACGGCCGGCAGCACGTTGCTGGCCAGCTTGTAGCCTTGGCCCAGGTAGACCTTGTTGATGATCGCCTCGTAGTCCAGGCTGTGCGCCATGGCCTTGCGTACCATCTTGTCGCTCAGGATCGGATGGGGATCCTGCTCGACGAGGTTGCCATCCTCATCCTGGCCCGGCAGGGGGTTGGCGGGATTGGCCTGGTTCAGGCCGATGTAGCTGTAGCCGTCGTCCTTGAACTTGAAGATGTTCAGGTCCGGGTTGAGCCCGACCCGGGTCAGCTGGGTCGGCTCCAGGCCCATGACGTCAATCTCGCCGTTCTCCAGGGCGGCCAGACGGCTGCCGGCCGACGGGATGACGCGGATGATCTGGCCATCCATGTTGGGAGCGCCCTTCCAGAAACCGTCGTTGCTCTCCATGGCGATGAAGTTGTCCCGCTGCCACTCCTTGAAACCGAAGGCCTCGGCCGTCGCGGTGGGTGCCGTGTTGAGCGGACTGTCCATGATGTCGGAGAAGTCCTCGGCATACAGGTGGCTGGGCAGCCAGCCCAGGCCCAAGTCAAGCAGACCGTCGCACTTGAGATCGGTGAACGTTACCTGGACAGTCAGGTCGTCGATGACTTCGATGCTCTCGATGCCCGCTACGTTGGCCTTGCGCGGTGTCTCTACCAGCTCGCTGGCAATCGCATCATAGGTGAACTTGAAGTCGTGGGCGTCCACGGCCTCACCGTCGCTCCAGGTCACCCCCGGCCGGAGGTTGAACGTCCAGACCAGGGAGTCTTCGGAAACGGTCCAGCTTTCAGCCATCTCGGTGGCTTCCACCGCACCGGTCTTGGGATTGGTGCCCAGGAGGCCCGGGAAATACGGCATCATGTCGAAACTGGCCGAGTCGGAGGCCAGGATCGGGTTCAGAATGGTGCCGTCGGCACTGCTGGCCTCGGTCCAGGTTCCGCCCTGGATGGGGCCGGTCGGTGCCGCTTCCGGTGCCGCGGGCACGGCCACGGTGGTGCAGGCCGCCAACAACGGCAACACAAACGCCACCAGGGTTGCACCGGCCAACAGCCGGCGCCAAGCAAGTCTCTTCATGTCGTCTCCTCTGTCCGGGACAGGCGATTGAAACGGGTTGTACGGAGCCGAAACCATGCCGGCTCCGGGGATGGTTTATTCCTCGTTCAGGAAGCAGGCCGCGTAGTGGCCGTTGCCCACGTCGCGGAACTCCGGCTCCTCCTGGAAGCAGCGGTCCATGGCCTTGGGACAACGGGTACTAAAGTTGCAGCCGGTGGGCGGGGAAGCCGGATTGGGCACATCCCCCTCCAAAATAATGCGCTGACGCTTGGCTTCGACCACGGGGTCGGGCACCGGCACAGCGGACAGCAGGGCTTCCGTGTAGGGGTGGCGCGGATTCTCGTACAGCTCGGTGCGCTCGGCAAGTTCCACAATCTTGCCGAGGTACATCACGGCAATGCGGTCCGAGATGTGCCGGACCACGCTCAGGTCGTGGGCAATAAACAGGTAGGTCAGTTGCAGTTCCCGCTGCAGGTCCTCAAGCAGATTGATGACCTGAGCCTGGATGGACACATCCAAAGCCGAAATTGGTTCGTCGCAGACGATGAAGGAGGGATTGACCGCCAAGGCCCGGGCCACGCCGATCCGCTGCCGCTGCCCGCCCGAGAACTCATGGGGATAGCGGTTGACGAAATAGGGGTTGAGACCCACGATTTCCAGCAGTTCGCGCACCCGCTCCTGCCGGTCGGTCTTGGAGCTGCCCAGTTGGTGGACGTCCAGCGGCTCGCCCACGATGCTGCCGACCGTCATGCGGGGATTGAGCGAGGCATAGGGATCCTGGAAGATCATCTGCATGCGTCGCCGCATCTGACGCAGATCCGGACCCGAGGTTTCGGTCAGTTCCACGCCCTCGAAGCGCACGCTGCCCTCGGTGGGGCGGTGCAGTTGCAGGATGGCGCGGCCGGTGGTCGACTTGCCGCAGCCCGATTCGCCGACCAGGCCTAGGGTCTCCCCCTTGATTAGGTCGAAATCCAAGCCGTCCACGGCCCGGATGGAGCCCACCTGGCGCTGAATCAGGATCCCGCGCGTGATGGGGAAGTGCATCTTGAGATCGCGGACTTCCAGCAGGACCTCGCCGCTGCCGTTCATGTTGGCGGCTTCGCTCATGCAGCACCTCCTGCCGGGCCGGCTTCCAGTTCAAGCCGGATCTCGCTGATGTCCCGCCAGCAGGCCGACAGGTGATCGTCGGCAACCGTCTCGAGCGGGGGGTTTTCCTGCCAGCACTTTTCGATGACGAATTCGCAGCGCGGCGCGAACGGGCAATGGGACGGCTCGTCCAACAAATCCGGCGGCAGGCCGTCAATGGGCACCAGCCTTTCCCGGTGGGCCTCGTCCAGCCGCGGAATCGAACGCAGCAGGCCCAGCGTATAGGGATGGTGCGGCTGGGCATACAGGTCGTTCACCGTGGCCGCTTCGATGATGAAGCCGGAATACATCACGATCACCCGTTCGGCCATGCCGGCCACGACGCCGAGGTCGTGGGTGATCCAGATGATGGCCATGCCCAGCTCCTTGCGCAGCCGATCCACCAGATCGATGATTTGCGCCTGGATGGTCACGTCCAGGGCCGTGGTCGGCTCGTCGGCAATCAGCAGTTGGGGATTGCAGCTCAGACCCATGGCAATCATGACCCGCTGCCGCATGCCGCCGGAGAACTGGTGGGGGTAGTCGTCCAGCCGGCTGGCGGCCGCCGGGATGCCGACCAGCTCCAGGAGTTCGATGGCGCGCTCCCGGCTCTGGCTGCGGTTCATGGACATGTGGAGTTCCAGCGACTCGGTGATCTGCCGTCCGATGGTCAGCACCGGATTCAGGGAGGTCATGGGATCCTGGAAGATCATCGCGATGCGATTGCCCCGGATGTGGCGCAGGTCCTCCTCGGCCAGATCCATGAGCTCCTGGCCATCGAAGACCACGGAGCCGTTGACGATTTTTCCGGGCGGCGACGCGATCAGGCGGATCAGAGACATCACACCCACACTCTTGCCGGAGCCGGACTCCCCGACAATCGCGACGGTTTCCCCTTCATCCACATGGTAGGAGATTCCGTTGACGGCGTGGACCACGCCGTCCTGGGTGAAGAACTTGGTCTCGAGATCCCTGACGTTCAGTAGGGTTTTGCTCATGCCGACATCCGTTGACGCGGATCAGGGGCCGGCGGTTCCATGCCATGCCACCAGCTCTTTTGAGCTGGTGCAGGAAAATGGGCCGGCTCGCGGGGATGGCTCGATTCTATACCAGCAGCGGCTGTTGCGGAGTGTCCACACTGTTTCGGGGCACGGTTCCAGGCCCGGCGCGACGGCCCGGTCCCGGTCCTGCTCGAAGTCCCCGTTGGGGGCTGCAATCCTTGTTGGTTGCCCGTATGCAGAAGGAACCGGCCAGAAAACGCATCGCCCAGGCCAGGCCTTGTCGACCAAACCTGCCACCGCCATGCCGTACCTGTAGTCGGCTGACGACATGGCGATCGGAGTAGCTGCGGTTAAGCTCAACCCGATCGGGAATCACGGCGCCGCAGTTGCGTTTCCAACTCCCGGACTCTTGCTTCGAGGGCAGTTCGTGCTTCGCGCTCCGTCCTAAGTGCGACTTCGGCTTCATCGGCACGCACCTCGGCATCCTCGGCGCGGGCCACCTGATCATCGTAGGTGGCGATGTGCCGACCTGTCTCCGGGTCATACCACTTCAATTGACCCTGCTCCCAGCGCAAGTCCAGGTTCAGAACCGCGCTGTAGCCCTGCAGGACATCCTCCGCCAACACCTCAATCGCGATCGGTTGATAGATTCCATCCACCAGACGATCCCCGGCCAGACGCGTGCCGTGGCTCCGACCCGTGTCGTCGAAGCGCCAGTACTCGGGGATGCCCAGTGCCGCGTAGTCGTCCCGCTTCTCCTGCACATCCACCCGTCCGGTGGAGGGGGAGCCAATCTCCAGCACGAAGTCGGGCGGCTTGCCCTGCTCCGAAATGACATAGCCGTTGCGCCGGTGGTAGGCCTCCGGATCCACATCAAAGGCGATCAGCATGTCGGGATACCGAATCCCCGTCATGTCGCCAGGCGGGACCGGGGCAAGATACAAGTCGCCCCCCAACAGGGTGGTGGCAGGATTGCCGAAGTGCTTGGCCAGATGGAGTGCACCGCCGCTGATGGTCAGGTGTTGGAAGTTGGCCATCAGTTCGTCGGAATTGCGCAAGGGGGGATCCGGGAGCGGTAGCAGAACCGGGGACTGAAGTTCCGCGACAGCGGGTTGCGAAACGGTCATATCGCACTTGTTGGGTTCGGCCAAGGCAGGGTTCCCTGGCACCTTGGCGTGGATCATACGCGATCCAGACAAGGTACGGGAAGACCATCGGCCCAGAGGCCGCACAGAGCCGGAGCGGACAACCTGAAACGGGATCAGGTGGCTGCCTGCCTCGTCTCTACAGCGTTTCCAGGACCTGCCTCAGATGTTTCAGCTGGGTCCGTTGGGCGCGTTCACTGGTACCACCTTCCACATCGCGCGACTCAAGGCTGGCTTCGAAGTCCAGAAGCCCAGCAATGCCGCCGGCCAAGGCCGGATGCAGCGCCTCCCAGTCTGCAGCTTCCACCTCGGCAAGCGCCACTCCCCGCGTCTCGGCCAGACGGACCGCCGCACCAGCCACATGATGGGCCTGGCGAAACGGGACGCCCTGCCTTACCAGGTGCTCGGCCACATCCGTGGCCAGCATGAAATCGTCCATGACGGCTGCCGTGCGGTCCGAGCGGCATTCCATGGTGGCAATGGCCCCGGCCGCAATCTCCAGGGCACCGTGCCAGGTGGCCGCCGTATCGAATAGGGGTTCCTTGTCTTCCTGCAGATCCCGGTTGTAGGCCCGCGGCAAGCCCTTCAGGGTCATGAGCAGGCCGGTCAGCGAACCGGCAACCCGGCCGGACTTGCCCCGGATCAATTCGAAGCTGTCCGGGTTCTTCTTTTGCGGCATCAAGCTGCTGCCGGTGCTGTAGGCGTCGGCCAGCTGGAGGAAGCCAAAGGGCTGGGAGGAGTGGATGACGATGTCTTCGGCCAGCTGGCTCAGGTGGATCATGGACAGGGAGGCCGCAAACAGGAATTCGGCCGCAAAGTCCCGGTCGCTGACCGCGTCGACACTGTTGGCGGAGATCGCCTCGAAGCCAAGGGCCGCGGCCAGTTTCTCCCGGTCGATCGCAAACGGGTTGCCGGCCAGGGCCCCGCTGCCCAACGGCAGCACGTTCACGCGGGCGCGGACCTGGCCAAGCCGTTCCAGGTCCCGCACGAGCGGCCAGGCGTGGGAGAGCAGCCAGTGGCTGAAGCGAATGGGCTGGGCCGTCTGCAGGTGGGTGAACCCCGGCATGGCCACGTCCACATACTCCTCGGCGCGGTCGGCCATAACCCCAACCAGTTGGCGGAGGTCGCCGCGCAAGTTGTCAATTTGCTCCCTCAGCCAGAGACGCAGGTCCGTGGCCACCTGGTCGTTGCGGCTACGGCCGGTGTGGAGCTTACCGGCCACGGCTCCCACCAGTTCCCCCAGCCGCCGTTCATTGGCCGTGTGGATGTCCTCGTCGCTGGACTGCAACTCGAACGTGTCCGCCTCCCACTCCGCAGCCACGCGGTCCAAACCGGACTGCAGCTCGGACACCTCCTCGGCAGTAAGCAGGCCGGCTCCGCCCAAGGCGGCGGCGTAGGCTTGGCTGCCCAGAATGTCAACCCGCCACAGGCGTCGGTCGAAGGCAATCGAATCACTGAAGGCGGCCATGGCCGGAACCACGCCGCCTTCAAAGCGGCCGCCCCACAATTTATTGTTCACGACATCACGCGGATCACTGCAGAAGGGTCAAGGCGTGGGTCCCGGCCCGACCCCGTAGGCCCGTTCCAGGTTCATAATGGTGACAGAACACTCTGTGCAGACAAACGGACATGGCCGAATCATCCAAGCCCAAGGCTCCCGGATCAACCAAGCGCCCGCAGCATCCGGCGTTCCCCAGCGAGCGGGAGATTCTGATCGACCGCCAGCTGACGGAGGCCATGAACTCGCCCGGCTGGCGCAACCTGAAGGGCAAGGGACGCAAGCTGGATCTCGATCCGCCGCCCGGCGTGCCGCCCGACATGGTCATGGCCCACAAGATCATGGAGGATGCCAACGTACAGCCAAGCTGGCTCGAGGACCGCACAGCCCTACTGGCGAAAATCGAGTCCCGACGAGGACAATGGCGGCAGTGGTTCCGTCACCTGGACCGCTCCCATGCCCATGCGACCCGGTTGCACGAGGACTGGGCGGAACGGGTCCGCCGGGAAGTGGCGGACCTGAACCGGGAAATCCGGGACCTCAACTTGGCGTTGCCCCTGTGGCGGCTGGAAGTGGTACCGCTGCGACCGGAGGACGAAATCGCGGAAGCGTCCACTGCGACCGGCAACGACTGAGCCAGCCCGTTCAGCCGTGCCGGCGCATGAACCGGTGCAGGCGTCGCAGGGCCTCCTCGATGTCCTCCATGGAGGCGGCGTAGCAGCAGCGAACGTAGCCCTCGCCGCCCACTCCAAAGGCACTGCCGGGAATCAGGGCCACCTGCTCCTCCACCAAGAGCCTTTCGGCGAACTCCATGTCGTCCATGCCGGAGTTGGCGATGCTGGGAAAGCAGTAGAACGCCCCTTGGGGCTCGAAACAGGGCAGGCCCAGACTGTTGAGGCCATCCACGATGACCCGCCGCCGCACGTCGTATTCGGTCCGCATGCGCAGAACGTGTTCCTCGGCCTCGGGCAGCGTGACTGCGGCGATGGCGGCCTCCTGCGCCATGGTGGGCGCCGACATGATCAGGTACTGGTGGATGCGCCGCATGGATCCCAGGATGTCGGCCGGTCCCATGGCGAACCCGATGCGCCAGCCGGTCATGGCGTAGTCCTTGCTGAAGCCGCCCAGGTGGATGGTGCGGTCCCGCATGCCGGGCAGGCCGGCAAACATGACGTGCCGGTGGCTGCCGTAGACCAGCCGATCGTAGATTTCGTCGGAAATCACCAGCAGGTCGTGTCGCTCGGCCACCTCCGCAATGGCCAGCAGGTCCGCCTCGTCCAGGACCGCGCCGGTGGGATTGTTGGGATAGCTCAGCATCAGCACCTTGGTGCGCTCCGTGATCGCCTCCTCGATCTGCGCGGCCGTGACCTTGAACTGGTCCTCGACCCTGGTCGCGATGGGCACCGCCACGCCGCCGGCCAATGCGACGGTGGCCGTGAAGCTGACAAAGCACGGCTGCGGAACGATGACCTCGTCCCCGGGATCCAGCAGTGCGTCGAAGGCCAGGGCGGTCGCCTCGCTGACCCCGACCGTGATCAGAACCTCCCGGCGCGCATCGTATTCGGGGCAGTCGTAGAACTTCCGAAGATGCGCCAGGATGGCCTCCCGCAACTGCAGGATGCCGGAATTGTCCGTGTAGGCCGTGCTGCCGCGCCGCAGGGAGGCGACGCCGGCTTCCAGGATGGGTTCGGGGGTGACAAAGTCCGGTTCGCCGATGCTGAGGCTGATGACATCGTCCAGCGTGTTGGCAATCTCGAAGAACCGGCGAATGGGGGACGCCGGCAACGCCGCAGCCCGGGCACTGATGCGGCCCGGACCAACGCGGCCGTTGAGCGTTGCGCTTTGGTGTTGCATGAAGGACCCCGGTTTGCTCCGACTTCTGTCTCGGCTGCGATTCAGACGATTGGATCCGGCACGCGTGCGTGCCAGTCCGTGGTGCTTTCGTAGGCGTGGGCCGCGTTGAGGAGGGTTTGCTCTCCCAGGTGGGGACCAATCAGCTGCAGGCCCACGGGCAAGCCGGCCGCATCGGTTCCGCAGGGCAGCGAGATCCCGCATACGCCGGCTAGGTTGACGCTCAGCGTGAACACGTCGGCCAGGTACATGGACAGGGGATCGTCAACCCGGTCCCCGATCTCGAAGGCCGTGGTCGGAGTGGCCGGGCAAATCAACAGGTCGACCTGCTCAAACACCCGGTCGAAGTCCCGCTTGATCAGCGTGCGGACCTGCTGGGCCTTCAGGTAGTAGGCGTCGTAGTAGCCAACGCTGAGGGCATATGTCCCGAGCATGATGCGCCGCTTGACCTCGTCGCCGAAGCCCTGGGCGCGGGTCTGCCGGTAGTTTTCCATCATCGAACCGGCCTGCGCGCTGTGGCCGAAGCGCACGCCGTCGTACCGGCTCAGGTTGGCGGAGGCCTCGGCCGTCACCACCAGGTAGTAGACCGGCAGGGCCATGTCCGTGTGCGGCAGCGACACGGGCACAATCTCGGCTCCCAGCCCGGCCACGTGCTCCACCGCATCCCGCACCCGGCCTTCCACCTCCGGCTGCATGCCGTCGATGAAATACTCCTCGGGCACGCCCAGCCTCAAACCCGACACGTCCCCGTCCAAATCCCGGCTGTAGGCAGGCACCGGTCCCGGCACCGTCGTACTGTCCCTGGGGTCCCGGCCGGCCATCACCTCCAGCAGGAGCGCGGCATCCTCCACGCTGCGACAGAGGGGACCAATCTGGTCCAGACTGCTGCCGAAGGCGACCAGTCCGTAGCGGCTGATCCGCCCGTAGGAGGGCTTCAACCCCACAATGCCGCAGAAGGCGGCCGGCTGGCGGACGCTGCCTCCGGTGTCCGTGCCCAGCGCCCCCGGCGCCAAGCCACAGGCCACGGCCGCCGCGGAGCCGCCGCTGCTGCCGCCCGGGACCCGGGTCAGATCCCACGGGTTGCGGGTCGGACCGTAGCCGCTGTTCTCCGTGCTGGAGCCCATGGCGAATTCGTCCGTGTTGGTCTTGCCCAGCAGAACACTGCCGGCCGCCTGCAGCCGTTCGACGGCGGTCGCGGTGAACGGCGGCCGGTAGCCCTTGAGGATGCGGCTGCCGCAGGTGGTGTCCATTTCCTGCGTGGAGAGAACGTCCTTGACGGCCAGGGGCACGCCCAGGAGCGGTGGGGGTTCGCCGTGTCCTTCGGCCCGTACACGGTCGGCCTCGGCGGCCTTGGCCAGGGCCAGTTCGTCCGCCACATGCAGGAACGCGTGTACGGACGGATCCACGGAACGAATGCGTGCCAGATATCCCGCCGTCAGTTCCTCCGACGTCCAGGCGCCGGAACGCAGCCCGTCCCGCGCGGCACTGACTGTCAGGGTGGTCAAATCGGGAGCGGCCATGGTGTTGCTCACGATCCGAAGAAGGACTTGACGCGGAAAAAGCCTCGATCCTGCTCAGGGGCGTTGGCCAACGCCTCTTCCTGGGACAGACCCGGTGCGGGTTCGTCCCCGCGGGCCACGTTGGCCAGGGACAGGACATAGGGGGTGGGCGGCACATCGGCCGTGTCCACGGCTTGCAGCTTCTCGGCATGGGCCAGAACCTGGCCCAGCTGCCCGGCAAAGCGCACCACTTCCTCGTCGGTCAGTTCCAGCCGGGCCAGATCGGCCACGGCGCGGACCGTGTCATGGTCCAGATGGGGGGAGTTGTCGGAAGTGGTCATCGGAGCCAAAAAAAAGCACCGTGGTCCGGTCCCACAGTGCTTCGTTCGCTGCTGACTGCACCGTGGAACCTCGCTGTCCACAGTGCGGGGGCTTAAATCAAGGAGTCACCCGCCTGCGGACAGCTCGGCGGCTGCCGCGGCGGTACCAGATGGTAGCCGCCTGAGGGTTG
>JAPPAJ010000276.1 GCA_026705565.1 Caldilineaceae bacterium
CCCACAGAAGAAGGCCGGAAATGGTGGCGAATTCGGGCGAGCGCACTTCCGCAGCCAAGTCCCTGACCGGTATCGAGGGCGGAACGGTGCCGGTGCGCACCGGCAACCGGAACCTGGCCCGGCAACTGTCGGCGATGCGCGGTAGAAGGCTGCCGCCTCCCGTCAACACCAGTCCGGCCGGAATCAGCCGGCGGCACTCCGCCTTGACCAGGTGCCGATCCAGCCGATCCCACAACTGGCCGACGCGCCGGTGCAGGACCTGGCACAGGTGCCGGGTCGACACGCTGATGTGCCGTTGGTCACCGAACACCTCCGCGGTCACCTCGCCGGCCAGGCTTGACGCGAGTTCCATGGCCGAACCGTGCGTGATCTTGAGCTGCTCGGCCACCCGGCTGGGACAGTGGAGGCTGTGGGCCAGTTCGCGCGTCAGGTCGTTGCCACCCAGGTTGAGGGTCCCCGCCACCTGAAAGCGTCCCCGGGCATAGACGGCGAAGTCCGTGGTGCCGGCGCCGATGTCCACCAGGACAACCCCCATGTCCATTTCCTCGCGTGTCAGCACGGCGCGGGCGCTCGCCAAGGCCGAGGGCACCAGGTTCTCCACCTGCACGTCCAGGGCCGCAAGGCAGGCCAGCTGGTTGCTAATGGCGGCGGAACTGCCCGTGACCAGCCTCGCTTCCACTCCCAGTTGGCCGGCATGCATGCCTTCCGGTTCGCGGACCTGATACTCGTCGTCAATCGTCCAGCTGCCGGGGAGTGCCTGGACAATCTGCTGGTCGGGCCGCACCTTGATCTGGCGTGCCTTCCGCAGCACCTGTTCCATCAAGGCCTCGCCCACCGGTTCGTTGCGGCTGATCGGAATCCGGGCCCGGCTCGAAAGCGTGGTCAGGTGGCTGCCACTCAGGGACACCAGGGCGCTGCGCACGGTGGTCCCGCTCATTTGTTCGGCGGTTGCCAACGCCTCCGACAGACTGGCCTCAACGGCGCGCATGTCGGTTACCGAGCCCTGTTGCAGGCCTTCCGTTTCGGATTGCCCCCAACCGTCGATGACCGTGTAGCCGCCGCGCGGCTCGTGCACCGCGATGGCGGCACAGGTCTTGGCATTGCCGATTTCGATGGCGCAGATGGTGGCGCGGTCGGCCATGGCTGGAAAGAAAAACCTAGCGGTAGTACGGTTTGGAGAGCGGACGCACGTCGATCAGTTCCGCGTTCAATTCGCGGGACTCAAGCCAGTGCCAAATGCCCTGAAGGTTGGCAAGCTTGCGTTCCATGTGCAGGCTGTCGCCCCAGACCACGCGTGTGGCGCGTCCCGGCAGCACGAAGTTGAGGCCGTGTGCCTGGGTGAAGTGAAACGTCTGCAATTCGTCGGGCTGGCCGGGAGCCGCCAACAAACTGCCCCTGATGGCCAGAATGGTTGCGACCAGGTCGGGATCCAATCGGCTTTGGCGGCTGTCGACGGCGTACGCCCGTGCCAGTTGCGCATGGCCTTGCCAATCGAACAGTGTCAGGAAGCCGGTTGGCTCGTCCGGCACGGACGCCACCTGGCTGGCAATCCGGCGCGGGATTCCGGCCGCGTTGACGACATACGTGCCATGCTGCGTAACCCAGGCCAGGGTTGGCATTGCCTCGTCCACCACGGCCTTCACCTCGCCCGGCAGCTGGAGGCGGACTTCCGCCTTGGCCACGAAGGGATTGCCGAGGGCGGCTTGGCGCAGCGCACGCGGCTGGAGTGTGAAGATGCTGCGACCAACCACTTGGTCGAACTCCCCCGCATCGGCGGGGGTCAGGTGCGCATCCAGGATGGAGGAGGCGTAGGGGCTGCGCACGTCCACCGACAGGGATGTCCGCGACACCTCAAAGCGGCTGTCCATCGCGAACCAGGCGAGCAGGACCACGGCGGCGGCCGCCAGCATGGCGCTGCCCCATTTGCTGGCATACCAGCCCGTGCCCAGCAGAAAGGGCCATGACCAGACGTCGAACAGACCTTCCAGATACTCCCTGATCTGGGCCGACACGGGAGCCGCACTGCGGCGCCAGAAGGTTCTGACGGAGTGCTGCCAGGTGCTTTCGACCGGGCGGCGGCGGCGATGGGTTGACGGGGGAGAGCGACGCGGGAGCATGACGGAGAGTGTGACGAAGCGTCCCTACAGTGTGGTTTTCAGGCGCCGCTTGCGCTGATGCCTGGCCACCGCGATGTCCAGCAACCGATTCAGGAGATCCGGATAGGACAGCCCGGAGGCTTCCCACATTTTGGGGTACATGCTGATGGAGGTGAAACCGGGAATCGTGTTCACCTCGTTCAGATGGATTGTATGGTCTAGCGGGTCCACCAGAAAATCCACCCGCGCCATGCCGCAGCAGTCGAGGGTCTTGAACGCGCGGATGGACATGGCCTGCAAGGCGGCCGTCATCTCGTCCGGAATCGGCGCTGGCACCAGCAGCTCGGAACCTGTATCGGCATACTTGGCTTCATAGTCGTAGAAGTCGTTGCCCGGCCTGACCTCGCCGGGCAGGCTGGCTTCGGGGTTGCGGTCCCCAAGCACGCTGACCTCCAGCTCGCGTGCATTGAGCACGGCTGTTTCGACCAGGACCTTGTTGTCGAACTGACGGGCGTGGCGGAGTGCAGGGAGCAGGCCGGCCAGTTCGTCGACGCGCGACACGCCCACGCTGCTCCCCATGTTGGCAGGCTTGACAAACAGGGGCAGACCCAGATCCGCCGCCAATGCATCCGGATCCTGGCGGGCCACGTCTTCCGCCGTGTCGAGGCGCAGGGTCCGGTGGGCCACCATGGGCAGGCCGGCCGCTTGCAGGAGCGGTCGGGCGACCGCCTTGTCCATGGCCAGGGCACTGCCCAGGACCCCACTGCCCACGTACGGCAGGCCGGCCAGTTCCAGCAGACCCTGTACCGTGCCGTCCTCGCCGTGGGGTCCGTGCAGGACCGGAAAGACAACCTCCACCTCCGCCAGTACCATGCGCGTGTCGCGGTCGGGCAGGTGTGGGCCGTCGGGCGTCGGTGCGGGGCCTGCCGCCAACAGCGTGCGGGCGTCGGGTCCGGTCAGCCATCGGCCTTCGGCGGAAATGGCCATGTCCACAATGTCGTGTCCCGCCTTGGCCAAGGTCGTCCGCACGCTGGCGGCGCTCCGCAGCGACACTTCGTGCTCACTGCTGCGGCCCCCGTAAATCAATGCAACTCTCATTTGGCGCACCGCCTTGCGGTTGTCATGCGGGTGGATCGAGCAGCGCGGTGGTGTAACGGTCCGCCTCGCGTCCGGCCAGGCCGATTTCCGGCTTCAGCCAGATGCCGGTTTCGTTCCGGACCCGCATCTGCACCGTTGTCATCAGCTTCAGCACATCGGCTGCGCGCCCTGTGCCGGGTTCGCCCAGGTTCACCAGAAAGTTGGCATGGAGGGTGTCCACCCCCACGGTGCCGCAACGCAGGTTCTTGCAACCCGCCTGTTCGATCAGCGCACCGGCAAATCCGTTGGGCGGATTGCGAAACGTGCTGCCCAGGCTGGGCAGCACCGGTTGGCTGCGGCGCCGGTGGTCGAGGTTGGCCTTGGCTGCGGCCCGAATCCGCTCGGGATGCCCGGGAAGGAGCCGGAATCGGGCTCGTATTACGGGGGCCGGCGGCACACGGCGGTTGGCGGCGGCCTGTTTGAGCGCGCTGTTGCGATAGGCGAGGTCCAGTTCCCGTACCGGCAGCCACTCCGGTCCCTGCCCGGGCATCGCAACTTCCGCCGCGACCAGATGTTGGGCGATGTCGCTGCCGTGGGCACCGGCGTTGCCGACCACGGCGCCGCCCACGGTGCCGGGTACGCTGACCGCCCATTCCAGGCCGGTCAGACCCTTTCGGATCGTCATGCGTGCCAGCTGTGCAAGGGGCATGCCGCTGTCGACCCGGACCAGCACACCATCCGGTTGCGGTTCAAAGACAACCTCCCGGCAGAGGTTCAACACGGTCAGCCCTGGAATGCCGTCATCGAGAATCAGGGTGTTCGAGCCGCCTCCCAGCACAAACGGAAACTGCCCCTCGGCCTGTGCGCAAGCCGCCAGGCGTACCAGATCGGTCGCGCGCCGCACCGTGGCCAGAACCTCGGCCGGGCCTCCGATGCGTATGGACGAGTGGGGGGCGAGACTGGTTTCCGTCCGCGGGTCCAGATTCAGTGTCCGGGCCATGCGCAGTGCAGCCGCAGGATTCCGGGGGCCGGCCATCTACTTCAACTCCGGCAGGCCGCAACGTTTCGGGACGGCGGTGGGTTCTGCGCAAGAGCCGCCGTCAGTTGGTCGGTCAGCCGGGGAATGTCCCCGGCCCCCATCAGGATCACCGCATCCCCTGCGTGCAGCCGTTCCGACAAGTGCGCCGATGCCTCGTCGAACGATCCGGCATGCATCACGTGGGAGTGAACCACCAGTTTGCTCAGGACTGCTCCGTCCATGCCGGCCGCAGGTGTCTCCCGGGCCGCGAAGGTCGGAAGGATCAGAACGCGGTCGGCTTGCGCGAACGCGCTCCCGAATTCGGGCTGAAGGGCGGCGGTACGGCTGTAGGTGTGGGGTTGGAACACGGCCCAAAGCGTGCCGTGGGGAAACCGGTGTCTCGCGGCCGATAGGGTGGCCCGGATGGCCGACGGGTGGTGGGCATAGTCGTCGACAAGGACAATCCCGGTGGCCGTGCTCCGAATCTCGAACCGTCGGTCCAGGGAACGATAGGACGCGGCGGCCGCAGTGATGGCTTCGCCTTCTCCGCCCGATGCCCGCGCCGCCAGCCAGGCCGCCGCCGCATTGGCACGGGCATGGGCTCCGGGCGCCTGCAGCCGCAGTTTGTGGGTGGCGCCCGTTGCCCTTGCGCGCAACGTGACGGCACTGCTTTCGGGACTGCCGGGTGCTTCGGTAATCCAGTCCGCGGAAGGATGGGTGCCGAAGCCGACAAGTTGGGCCGGGCCGACCAGGCCGCCGCCGACCCACTCCCGCAGGTTGCGGTCGTCCGCGTTATAGATGAGGATGCCGCCCGGTTGCATGCGGCCCGCGAACGCCGTGAATGCGGTGCGCAGTTCGCCAAACGATCGGTAGCAGTCCGGGTGGTCCCATTCCATTGAGGTAACAACAGCCACGGTTGGGCGCAGACCCAGAAACATGCGGTCGTATTCGTCGGCTTCAATCACGAACAACGGGCCTTGTCCGTCCCTGCCGCCCGGAAGGTCCGGATGACGGGCTCCGACGATGTGCCCGGCCTCCACGCCTGCGGCCTGGAGCATCCAGGCGCACATGGCGGTCACCGTGCTCTTGCCGTGTGTTCCGGCAACGGCGGTCACCTGTTTTCCGGCAAGCATTGCCGGCAGGAACGCCTCCCTCGTCACGACCGGCAGTTCCAGGTCCCTGGCGGCCGTCCATTCGGCGTTGTGCCGGGGAACCGCACTGGAGCGCAGGATCACATGCGGTCGCTCCGCCCTTGGGAGGGCGCGCAGGAAGCGGCCATCCTGGGCGGTCAACACGGTGATGTTCCGTCGGGACAATTCGTTCGTGGCCGGTCCGGGACTGGGCTCGCTGCCGGTGACGGCGCAGCCGCGCTCGAACAGCACCGCGGCAATTGCGGACAGACCGGCTCCACCGATGCCGATGATGTGGCAGCGGAAATCCCGGGGATTGGCACGCAGCCGTTCCTGCCACGGGATGCCGCAGGGCAAGGTTTGTTCGAGCGTCATGTGCGGATGACCACTTCCGGTTCCGCCTGGCGCTGCCGCGGCCGGGCTTTGCGGCTCATCAGGTATACGGCAACCGCGATCAACGCCGGTGTGGCGATGTTGATCCAGTTCTCCGCCAGCCGGCCGGGCAGGGCCGAGGTGCGCCAGACGCCGTCCGGCGCCGTCCGCGCGATGTCGAGGACGCCGGTCAAGGATGGCCAGACGTCCGGCACCGGCGGAGTCAATTCGGCCACGGCTGGCAGCACCAGCCACCAGACACCAAAACCGTTGGCTGTGGCCAGCAGCGCGCCGGCCAGACGCTCCTGTCGTCCCGGCTGCCAGCGTCGACCCTTGCGGTGCCAGCGGCCGGTGACCCAATAGGTGGTTCCAACCAGGGCGGTCCAGATTGCCAGAGCGGGTACCGAATTCGCAACCGTCGCCACGAGTTCGTCACCGGCGACCGGCAGGCTGAGCGGCTGCAGGACGGGTCTCCAGCCGCGCATGGCCGCGGGGTCCAGGGAAAGGTTTTCAAGGCCGGGTTGCGCGAGCCACCATGTGCCAATAACCAGGCCCAGCAGGCCCACCACGGTGACCGGAAGTTCGCGGCGTGCTCCGCGCCACCAACCGGAGGCGAACAGGACACAGATGCTGGCAATCAACGTGGCGAGAGTGACAGTCATGGCGATGCGGGGCGCGGGCGGTCAGGGCAGCTGCGGTTTCGGCCGGTTCGTTTCGGGCTCCGGGCGGCCGTTGGCGCAAACCGAGTGCATGGACACGGAGGCGATGGCCGCGGCTGCGGTTTCGGCCGCGTTCGACCGGTCAAGGGTTGCCATGCGGGCCGCCATGGTTGTTCGTCGATCCGCATCGCGCAACAGGGGAAGGAGAAGCGTTGGCAACTGGTCGCGTACGGTTGCATCCTCGGTTACCAGACAGGCGCCTGCCTGTTCCAGGGCGCGGGCATTGGACCATTGGTGGCCTCCGGCGATGGGCAGCGGAACCAGGACGGCCGGAGTCCGGGAGGCCGGAAGTTCGCCCAGGATGCTGGCACCGGCGCGCATGACGGCCACGTCGGCGGCTGCCAAGGCCTGGGGGGCCTCCCGGTCCAAATAGGGCCGCACCGCCAGTTTCCCCCGGAGTTCGGAGGCCAGACCCATTCGCCGCACGGCTTCGGCAACGGCATCAAACTCCGCATGGCCGGTGACCAACAGCACCAATGCTTCCTGCAGCAAGGCTGGCAGATGGTGAAGTATCGCCTGGTTCAGCGATCGGGCTCCCTGGCTTCCGCCCATCACCACCAGCAGGGGTTCCCCCGGTGCGTCGGCCGGCATGTCCATGGCGGCCAGCAGGCTGCGACGACTGGCGGCCGGATTGTTCATGGCCGCCAGCAGATCCCCGCGTACCGGGTACCCGCACAGCAGGCTGTTGTGCGGAAAGCACTCCGCGGCCGAGGTTGTTGTGACCAGGACGGTGCGGGCCAGCCGGCCAAGCCAGCGTGCCGTGATTCCGGGTGCCGAGTCGGGCAGCAGCAGGATGAGGGGTATGCCCAGAATGCGCGCTGCCAGGGCTCCGGGCGCGGCGGCATTGCCTCCCGTGGCCAGGCATGCGTCGGGCTTGAAGCGGAGTACATGCAGGCAGGCCTGCAGCGTGCCCAGGCAGACCCGGGCGAGACTGAGGATGCGCTGCCCCGGTCCGCGGTCCCGCAACGGGCCCGTGGCGACCGCCCGGTACCGAATCCCGGCACCCGCAACCAATTGCCGGGCCAGATCCCCGGTCCCTCCCAGCCAGAAGGTGTCGAGGCGTTCCGCCCGATCGGCGCAGAGCGCTTCCAGGCGCTCCAGGATTGCCAGGGCCGGGTATACGTGGCCGCCCGAGCCGCCGCCGGCGCACAACAGTTTCATGGGTTGGCCTGAATGCGTGTCATGTGGTCGATGTTGACCAGCACTCCCATGGCTCCCAGCCAGGTGACCAGGGAGGATCCGCCAAAGCTGACGAAGGGCAGGGTCATGCCCGTGACGGGTGTGATGTTGAGCACCACGCACACGTGCAGTAGTGCCTGTGTCGTCAGCATGAAAATGAGCCCCACCGCGGTCAACTGGCGGAACAGGGTAGTGGCCTTGGCCGCAATTGCAAGCCCGCGCCACGCGATGACGGCGTACAGGCCGACCACGGCAATGGAGCCGGCGAAGCCGGTTTCCTCGCCAATCACGGCAAAAACCGAGTCGGTCCAGGGCAGCACCACCCACAAGGTCTTCATTTCCCCCTGGCCCGGGCCGGTGCCGAACAGCCCCCCCCGCACCGCGGCCCGCGCCGTGTTGCGCTCCTGCCAGCTGGCGCTGTTGAGGGGATCCGCAAAGGAATCCCTGAAGTCGAGGATGCGTTCCGTCATGTAGGGGTAGAGGGTGGCCGCCGCCACAATCAGGATGGCAAAGAGGATGCCCACCCACAGCAACTGCCGGAGATTTCTGCTGGCCAGGAAGAACAGGGCAAAGGCGGTCGTGGATATGAGGATCGCCATCGTGATGTCCGGCTGCAGCACGAGCAGAATCGCGACGAAGGCGGTGAACAGCGAAAAGGGATACAGGCCGGTGTTGTTGTCCCGCAGCTTCTCCCCCTTGCTGTCCAGCCAGTGGCTGGTGTAGAAGACCATCACAATCTTCATGATTTCGCTGGGTTGGAAGCTGGCGCCGAACAGCAGGCGCTGCGAACCGAACGCGCGCGTGCCCACCGCCAGCACGGCGATCAGGCCGAGACAGGCCACCATGAACATGGCGGGGCTCAGGTTTTGCCAGATCCTGTGCGGCACCGCGGCGGCCACAAGGAAGACCGCAAGGCCCGCAATGAGCCACAGGATCTGTCGCTTCAGGAAGTAGAGCCCGTCCGGCACGACGCGCAGCAGGCCTTCGTAGTAGCTGGCGCTGAACACCATGATGATGCCTATGGCCAGCAACGATGCCAGGGCGCTCAGCAGCCACCAGTCGTACTGTTCCAGCCAGCGGATTCGCTCCGACCGGGGCATCCCCGGGGCGGCCGCAAGCGTGTTGTGCGTCATGCTGCCTCGTCCCGCAGGTGGCCCGCCAACAAGCGAAAGTGGTCGCCGCGCGCCGCGAAGTCCGGATGGCTGTCAAAGCTGGTGCCCCCGGGGGACAGCAGCACGGTGCCGCCCGGGCGGACTCTCAGGCCCGCCTCGCTTACGGCGGCCTCGAAACAGTCGGCCTTCACAATCGATGTCCCGTTCGGCCGCCCGCCGATCCCCTCCATGGCCCTGACGATGCCCGCCTGTGCTTCACCGAATACAATCAGTGTCTGGACGCGTTCGCACACCTCGGCGGCAAACGCGTCCCAAGCCAGTCCCTTGTCCCTGCCCCCGGCCAGCAGAACGAGCGGTCCGTCGCCTGCCCGCATGCTGCGAATTCCGGCCACGGCCCGTTCCGGCGAGGTCGCGATGCTGTCGTTGATCCAGGTTGTGCCGGCCGGGCCCGGCACTTCCTCCAGCCGGTGGGGGATGCCGGTGAAGGTGTCCAGGACGTGCTGGAGGGAGGCGGTGCATCGGTGGTCCGCCAGCGCGGCGGCCACGGCCAGCAGGGCGTTGGTCCGGTTGTGCGCGCCGCGCAGCCTGAACCGGTCCAACGACAACACGTCCTTGCCGTTGCACCAAATGCGGTTGCCCGCCAGCGAGAAGCCGTCCGCGAGGGCATGTCTGCGGGAAACGGCGATCCTGCGCACGGCCCTGCGCGACAGGCTGGCTTCCGTGTCCGCAAGCAACTCGTGGCAGGCATCGGCCTGGGGCAGGGGCGGATCGACTGCTGTGAACCGCTGCCGCATCGCCGGCAGGAGGCGTCGGCAGACGGGATCGTCGGCGTCCAGGATCAGGGTTGAATCGCCGTTGAGCAGGTCCAGGAGGTTGAGCTTGGCCTGCAGATAGTCCAACATGCCCGCGTGCCGATCCAGATGGTTCGGCGTGACGTTGGTGAGCACGGCGGTCCGAATCCTGCATGCGTTCCGCAAGGGCATCTGCGTCCACTCCGTCCGGAACAACTCCAGCTGAAAGCTGCTTGCTTCCCAGACCAGGCGATCGCGGGGACCAAAGTTGCGGGCCTCGGTCAACAGCGGACGGCCGATGTTGCCGCCGACGTGGACTGTCCGTTCGGGATTGGCGGCCTGCATCAAGGCACCGGCCAGGGCGGTCGTGGTGGTCTTGCCGTTGCTGCCGGTGACGACGGTGGCCGGTGCCCGCGACGCGGCCACCGTCAGCATTGTGTCGTTGACCACCGGAATGCGGCTCCTGCGGGCTGCCTGCACAACTTCCAGGCTGGTAGGCACCCCCGCAGACAAGGCCACCAGACCGCATCCGGCCAGCAGTGCAGGATCCTGGCGACCGAAACGCAACCGCAGGTTGGTTTGGCGTCCGTTGGCAGTCAATGTTGCCAGGTCGATGGCAGCGCGGTCGCAGCCGGTCACGCATGCCCCCTCCCGGTGCAGGAAGCGGCAGAGTTCGGCACCCTGTCGGGCCAGGCCGAGCACGACGGCGTTCACGCCCGTCCAAGGCCCTGTCAACGGTGAAGCCGGGGTCATGATCTACACCAGGGCCAACGAAACGCCCAGCATGCCGCACAGCACGCTGACAATCCAGAACCGTTCCTTGACCTGCATTTCACTCCAGCCCAGAGCTTCGAAATGGTGGTGAATGGGGGCCAGGCGGAAAGGCCTGACATCCCTTCCCCAGAACCTGCGGGTGAACTTGGCACTGACAACTTGGATTATGGTGGATAGGGCCTCGGCCACGAAGATGAATCCGATGACCGGCAGGATGAGCCACTGTCGGGTCATCAAGGCTACCAGTGCCAGCGTGGCGCCCAACGCCAGGCTGCCGGTGTCGCCCATGAACAATTGGGCGGGATGGGCGTTGAACCACAGGAACGCGAAGAGGGATCCCACCACGATGAAACAGAAGATGGAGATGTACGTGTATCCCTGCAGGAAGGCGATGATGCCGTAGGCGACGAAGGCCACGGTGGTCGTGCTGCCGGCCAGGCTGTCCAGGCCGTCCGCCAAGTTGACGGCGTTGCTGAAGCCGACGATGAGGAAAATGGCGACCGGCACGGTGAGCCAACCCACGTTGACCAGGGAGGGGATGCCGGGAACCCCCACGGAGTCGATGGCGGGGGGACCGTAATACAGGACCAGGGCGATGACGGTGGCCAAGACGAATTGCACCAGGCTCTTGACCTTGGCCGTAATGCCGCCCTGCTGTTCCGAATTGCGAGTTAGGCTGCGCAGGTCGTCGTAGGTGCCCAGCCCCGCAAACGTGCCCAGGCAGAAGAACAGCAGCAGCGTGCTGGCGCCGATGATGTTAAAGCCGATCAGGTTCGCGATGTTCAGGGTGCCGGTGATGAAAAGGATGGGCAGCACAAACAGCCAGCCGCCCATGGTGGGAGTGCCGGTCTTGTCAAGGTGGTGGCCGGGTCCGTCCGCCCGGATTTTCTTGCCGATTCCATACCGGTGCAGAAGTGCAATCAGCGGTCTGCCCCACATGACGGCGATGAAAAAGCTGAGGGCGCCGAGAATCAGGGGAATCGACATGGCCGTCAGAACCGCCTTGCACTGAGTCCGGACACGATTTCCTCCATGCCCACGGCGCGGCTGCCCTTGATCAGGATCAGGTCGTCGGGACGCACCAGGTCGGACAGCAGGGACAGCGCTTCTTCGGCGTGGGCTGCCTGGTACACGGTGTCGCCGGCCATGCGGCTGGCGCGCGCGGCATCGCTGATGAGACGACCCATCTGGCCCACGGAAACCAGCAGGTCGGAGACGTTGGCGGCGTGGCGACCGACAATCAGGTGGCTGGTTTCCGTCGATGATCCCAGTTCGCGCATGTCCCCGAGCACGGCGATGCGCCGGCCGGTCCGTTCCGGCTTGAGGTCGGCTAGCAGGTTCAGTGCGGCCAAGGCACTGGCTTCGCTGGCGTTGTACGTGTCGTCAATCAGCGTGCTGTTGTTAACGCCGTCGACCAGCATCAGACGGATCTGATTGTTGGGATCGCGCAGGCCGGCCAGGATTTTCTGCAGCGGAATGCCTTCGACCAGTCCGGCCGCGGTGGCCAGCAGCGTGTTGTGCACACTGTGGCGGCCCAGCAGGGGCGACTTGACGTGGATGGTCCGGCCGGACGGATACAGGAACTGTGGCAGGTGGAGGCGGAACCGGCAGCCCTTGAACCCGGCGCTTTGGATCTGGTCTGCCCACACGTCGCAGTCCGGGGTCAGTCCGACCTTGACGACCTGGGCTTCGCTCAGTGTCTCCATCCTCTGCACCATCGGATCGTCCCAGTTGAGGATGGCGACGCCTCCCGATTCGGCGGGCGGCAGCGCCCGCACCAGCTCCGACTTGGCCCGAAAGATGTTTTCGATGGTTCCCAGGCGCTCCAAGTGGCTGGGGCCGACGTTGGTCACGATGCCCATTTGGGGCAGTGTCAACCCGCACATCTCGTCGATTTCGCCCAGCCGGTGCATGCCCAATTCCGTCACAAACCGCTCATGAATGTGACTGAGGCCCATGAGCACCAGCGGCAGGGCGTGCTCGCCGTTGAGGTTGCCGGGATTGCAGTAGGTTTCGAAGTGCTGGCTGAAGACGGACCGGACCAGTTCCTTGGTGCTGCTCTTGCCGACGCTGCCGGTGATCCCGACCACCCGCAGGCTCCTGCGCGTGCGGTGCAGGCGCTGGAACAGGCCAACGTCCCGGATTGCCTGCATTGAATCGGGCACGACATACAGGACGCAGTGTTCGGAGGTGGGGTATGCCGGCGCGTCGGCAGCGGGCGTCTCCAGACTTCGGTTCCGGCAATTCGCAATCACGATCGGGGGGCCGGCCGGCTCCAGGCCTTGCAGGGCCTGGGGTTCGCAAATGACGGCCCGGGCTTGCCGCTCCAGGGCATCGCCCACAAAGTCGTTGCCATCGGTCCGGTCTCCGGGCAGGGCTGCGAACAGATCACCGGGGGTGACCAGTCGGCTGTCGGCCGCGGCGCGGCCGATGGGAAAGGGCGGCAGATGGCGCGGCGGGGCCGAACCCGTCAGGGCCTGCCACAGCGTGTGGTGGGTGACTTGGGTTGCCACCGCGGGAATGGAGTCGGCCATGGAATTAGGCTCGATGCGGATTCACGCGTCGGTCTCGTTGCCGGACGGCAGAAGCGAAGGCAGGGCGGGGGCGGTGGTACTGAGCACGCCCGAGGATCCGTAACAGGAGGGATGGCAGTCGGGCGGAACGTTAAGGTAGGCCAGGCTGCGCCTTGCGATGCGGCTGAACAGAGGGGCGGCATTGTTGGAGCCCCACGGTCCGAGCACCGTGTCGGGATTGGGGTCGTACAGCAACACCAGGACCGTGATGCGCGGATCCTCGGCCGGCACGAAGCCGACAAAGCTGGCGATCACCTCATCCTCCGAGTACAGGCCGATCCGGTCGGGATCGGGAACCTGGGCCGTGCCCGTCTTGCCGGCCACCTTGAATCCCGGCACCTGGGCCGCTATGACCTCCTTCTCCACGGTCTGCACCATCATCTCCGTGATGGTCGCGGCGGTTTCCGGCTTCACCACTCCGGGCCGCAGGACCGTGGGGGCAAACGAGTTGACGTAGTCTCCGTTGATCCTGTGCTGGACTACGTAGGGCTGCATCAGGTCGCCCTGGTTGGCCAGGGCGTTCACCGCGTTGAGCATCTGGATGGGAGTCAGGTTGATGCCCTGGCCGAAACTGTTGGCGCCCAGGTCGGCGATGTTCCAGTTGGGCAGCCCCGGATGCTTGTCCTTGAGACTGCCGTTGAATTCGTGTGCCAGGTCGATGCCGGTTACCTCGCCCAGGCCGAAGTCGAACAGGTAGTCGTAGAACGTGTCGGCCCCGATATGCTCCACCGCGATTTCCGCCATGATCGTGTTGAGCGACAGGGACAGGGCTTCGGTGGCCGTGACCCTGCCCGCGAAACGGTCATTGCTGTTGCGGAACGCCACGCGTTCGCCGATCCTGTACACTCCGTCGTCGAAAAAGACGTCGTCCGGCCGCACCGCCTCCGCATCGAGGGCGGCGGCCATGGTCAACACCTTGAAGGTGGATCCCGGTTCGTAGACGGCCGTCACGGCCAGGTTGGTGAGGTTGGTGGCACTGTCGTCCAGGGACTCCGGTACGCCGGGTTCGAAATCCGGCAGGTTGGCCATGGCCAGGATGGCGCCCGTCCGGGTGTCCATCACAATCACCGTGCCGCCCTTGCGGATTTCGTATCGGTTGATGGCGTCCCGCAGCTCCTGTTCCACAATGTGCTGCAGGGAACGATCGATGGTGAGCACCAGGTCGCCCCCCATGTAGGACGGGATGTATCGCCGTGCATCGGATGCAATGACCGAGATCGGTTCCGTGCTGCGGGGCAGGTTGACTTCGCCTCGAAGGAATTTCTGATAGTAGCGTTCGATGCCGTTGGCGCCTATCCGATCGGCGTTGACCAGGCCCAGGACGTGACTGGCCAGGGCCCCCTGCGCATAGTGCCGGTCGGGCTGCAGTTCCAGCTGGAAATGCCTGAAGAAGTCGAAGTCCGGGATCGTGCCGTCGAGGTCGCTGCGCAGGCCCAAACTGTCCATCACCTCCTTGAGGCCCGGTCCGCTGTCCGCCAGGCTGGCATCCAGGGGGCCCGTATCCTCGAGCAGGGCCTCCAGGTGCCGCAGGGCGCCGTCGTCGCCCGTGAGGTGGAGGTCCCACAAGTCGGCGGCGTGGGCTCCGCGTTGCTGCAGGGCGCGCAAGTACTGGCCGGTGGCCAGCGGCAGGTCGTCGATCAGCAGCACCCAGGCGTACACGGGTTGCGGTTCACGGTCCGAGTTGCGCGCGGCGTCGATTTCGGCCTGGCGGCGCGCGGCGAGTTCGTCCAGTTCCAGGCGGAGGCGCGCGTTCAATTCGTTCCGCCGGGTTCGGTCGGTTCCGGCCACCAAGTGGGTTACAACATCCCGATAGGCCGGTGGCATGGTCCCCAGGCGGGGAATCACAAAGCCGAACGACCAGACGTCGCTGGCCAGCAAACCGCCGTGGATGTCCGTGATCACGCCCCGCGTGTCGAGTTCGGGCAGGTTGCGATCCGTGTAGCTGTCGATGTCCTGCGTGTTGTGCAGGATCAGCTGGAACTGCACCAGGCGCAGGACCACCAGGATTGCCAGCAGCGCCGGCACTGCAAACACCAGGACGATGCGGAGGTGGTTGCCGGCAAAGAGATCGTCGCCGAGCGGGGATTGCGAAGTCGGATCCGAAGCGGCCATGGGGCTACTTGCCGGCTGTCTGCCGCGCGCGCAGGTTGTCGAACAGGCGATCCAGCCAAACCTGGACCGTGCTGGCGTGATCGGGGATCGCCTCCTCGGCCTCGACTGCCGGCGGCAGGAACGTAATGCTTGCCAGCACGCGTTGGGCACCCCTGAGGAACTGTCGTCCCAGTTCGTCGAAGTTCCGCCAACCGGCCGCGAGCGAATCCCTGCGGCGGGTGGGCAAGTCCGGCTGACCGGGCGCTTCGGAGGCCGCGGCGGCATCAGCCAGGATCGGTTCCGTGGCAATCATCCAGATGGGCTCGGCGTCCGGCTGCAGACCTTGGCCGATGGCCCACAGGCCGATTTGATTCAGGTCTTCCTCATCGCCGATTCGGCGCAGCAGCTCGGCGTTGATCTGTTCCTGGAGTGCACCGGCCTGCTCCAACTGGGCCAGCTGCAGGCGGGCCTGGTCGATGCGGAAGGACATGTAGACATTGGCCATGGCCCCGAAGGTCACCACCACAATGAACATCCCCCACCAACCGGCAACCGGAACCCGATCGCTGAAGGCAACCGAACTGCGCCAGGCCTGAACGGCGCCTCCCAACAGCGCGTGGGAGGGTTGCTCATCGGCCAGCGTGGCCGAAGGCAGTTGTTCAACGGGAGGATGCAGCCGGGCCATGTCAGCGTGTTCCGACCTGTTCGTTCCCGTCGGGACGCCGGTGGGCCGCAACCTTCGCCCCGGCATCCTCCCGGAAGATCTTCTCGGCGACTCGCAACCGTGCCGAGCGGCACCGCGGATTGTCCGACAACTCCCGCTGGCCCGGACGCACGGCCCGCTTGGTCAGGATGGACAGGGCAGGCCTGTCCACATCCCCGTGTCGGGCATATTTGTTGCGGGCCGGCCTGCGGCCATGGGTTCGCAGGAAGCGCTTGACAATCCCGTCCTCCAGGCTGTGGAACGAAAGCACCAGGAGGCGGCCTCCGGGAGCCAGGAGCGAAACGGCCTGTGGCAGCACGGCCTCCAGCTGGGCCAGCTCGTCGTTGACGGCGATGCGCAGGGCCTGAAACGTGCGGGTGGCCGGATGCAGGCGGCGGCGCGGTCGGTGCGGTACGGCTGCGGTCACCGCCGCGGCCAGATCGCCCGTGGTCCCGAAGGGACGCCGTTCCGCCACCACTGCGGCGATGCGCCGGGCGTGGGGCTCCTCGCCCAGGGTCCAGAGCAGTTCCCGAAGTTGGCCTTCCGGCCAGCCGTTGACGATGTCGGCCGCGGTCAGTTCCTGGTTCCGGTCCATCCGCATGTCCAGCGGACCGGTCTTGGCGAATGCGAAACCCCTTTCCGGATCGTCGATTTGCGGGGAACTGAAGCCCAGGTCCAGCAGGATGTTGTCGCAGGCAGATACGTTCCACGCCGCCGCGAGATCCCGGAGATTCCCGAATCCGCCGTGGACCAGACGGCACTGCGCGTCCAGGTTGCGGGCCTTTAGGCGTTGTCGGGCCCTGGCCAGCCCCTCTGCGTCCCGATCCAATCCCCACACCCGCGCGCCGGGCCCGGCGCGGGTCAGGAAGGCGACGCTGTGGCCGGCGTCTCCGATGGTGCAGTCAATCAGGCGCGCGCCCGGCCGCAGGACCATCAGTCCCAGGACCTCCTCCAGCAGCACCGACAGGTGCCACCCTGGGGCCGATCCGGCTTCGCCGCGCATCGCCGCGGCGGCACCGGCCGCCGCTTCCCGGCAGCCGGGGTCCAACGAACGTGTCAACAACAATGTAGCTCCCGCCCGTGACTGTGAAGAAGGTGGTGATGTTGGCGGTGCAGCGCTCGTGTTGAACCGGGCCCTGCAACAGGAATTATATGGGGATGTGACTGTGCAGGCGCGGAGCTGGATACGGAAGGGGCTTACATACCTGACTACGCAGTCGGTGCGACAGGCAC
>JAPPAJ010000251.1 GCA_026705565.1 Caldilineaceae bacterium
GTAGGCGTTGACGCCGTACACCAGTTCGGTGCGGCGCTCGGGATCCTGGGCGGCCACGGCGGCCGGCACGCTCCACAACAACAGCCAGGCCGCAAGGCAGAGGAGGAAGGCGCGGCCATGTGACATCCTCACGATCGCACGCCTCCCTTCCACATCAGGTACATGCTGCCCGCGGCCAACACCAGAACCGAGCAGGACGAAATCGCGGCCGTGTAGACATAGAGGAGGGCATCGGCCCGGCGCACCGCCTCGGTGCCCTTGATCAGCAGCGCAAAGGGCGACACCCAGGTGAATGCCTGATTGATCCGTTCCAACACGATCCGGGCCAGCCGAAGCGGCGGGTAGAAGCGATTGCCGACCGGGGCCAATTCAAGCAGGTCCGGGCTGAACTGCAGGGCCAACAGCACCAGCAGGATCAGGAGGAACCAGGCCAGGCTGGCACGCACCCGGCGCGTGACCGTCGACACAAAGGTGCCCAGCGCGACCACGTGCATCACCACCGGAACCGAAAGGCCGATCACCGCCCAGGTCGGCACCGCGAAGGCGAATCCGGTCGTTCCGGCAAACAAGGCATAGCACACCAGGTAAAGGGCCAGCAGGCCCAGGTAGGCCAGTCCGAAGGACACCAGCTTGCCCCCGATGTAGGCCACGACGTCGATCGGCCCGTAGAACAGGACCTCGAGCGTGCCCTGCTCCCGTTCACGGGAAATGGATGTCACCGAGGCCAGGGCCAGAAACAAGCCTGTGACAAACAGCACGGAATAGATGGGCAGGTTGAACGCGCCCGAGAGCACGGCCAGACCGCTGTCTGCGATGGACTGCGCGAGGGTGTTCAGAAACAGATGGGCTGCCAATCCGGCCAGCAACACCACGAGATACGTTCCGGGGGAGAGCAGAAGTCCCCTCAGATCCCGGTGGCAAACCAGCCAGGCGGCCAGCAGCCGCCCCCTGCCCAGTCTCCTGTCGCTTCCCATGGAATCCACCGTCGGCCGATGCGGGCTTCAGGCCGCAAGCCGCTCCACATCCTCGTCCGTAATCGTGACAAATGCCTGTTCCAGGGTCATCTGTTCGGCATGCATGTTGACGATAACGCCGCCGTGTTGGCTGACAGCCCGTGACACGTCGGCCCGCGCCGCGGGACTGGCGGCACCCGTCAGGTGAACGGACAGGCGACCGTCGCGCAGCTCAGCCCGGCTGACGAAGTCCAGGTCCAGGAGGGACGCGGCGGGAAAACGGTCCGGCTCGGCCAGCTCGATTTGGATGCGGGCTTCCGGCTGCAGTGCCTGTCGAATGTTGTCCAGCGTATCCTCAACCATCAGCCGACCCTTGTTCATGATGCCAATCCGGTCGGCTAGTTGTTCCACCTCGGTCAGCACGTGGGACGAGATTAACACGGTCTTGCCCCGTCCGAGTTCGGAATGCAGCAACTCCCTCACTTCCACCACTCCCCTCGGATCCAGCGCGCTGACCGGTTCGTCCAGGATTAGGAGTTCAGGATCGTGCAGAAGGGCCCGCACCAAACCCAGCTTCTGTTGCATGCCCCGTGAAAAGTCCCGGGCCCGGGCATCGGCGGCGTGCGTCAGGTTGACGCGTTCCAGCAAGGCGTCAATCCGCTGTTCGATCCGATCCACGCTGTACAGCCGCCCGAAGAACCGAAGGTACTCGCGGGCTGTCATGTCGTCGAAAAAGACCTGGCGCTCACCCAACACGCCGAGTCTGCGGCGTACGGCGAACTCGCGCGCATGGGACGGCGAATCCAACAGGTAGGCCACGCCCCGGGTTGGCCGTTCCAAGCCCAGCAGCATCATAATCGTGGTTGTCTTGCCAGCACCGTTGGGCCCCAGGAAACCGTAGATTTCATTGGCCTCAACCCGCAGCGACACGTCGATGACCGCTTCGAAGTCCGCAAACGACTTGGACAGCGAGTCCGTACGGATGGCATCAGCCATGGCTGGAATATCCTCTTGGAACCGGAATGGCGCCGGTCGAAGGGAAGATTCGGCGGTGCATCGATCCGAAAATCGGCTTTGACACGTGCATGTGTGAAGAGCGGATGAAGTGTAGCCTGCCACCGGAATTCTGAAGAGTAGCTCGCACCGGCGACCCTTGCCGCGGTGCTACCATCAATCGACTTCCCTATCGTACGCGGCGGGAAGGAACCCGCAATGCACCCATATCTATCGCACAACACAGACTGATGACAACACTGAGCCTCACCGACCTACTCGCAAGTCTACCGGAATTTAGGGACCGTCTGGATTCCATTGTCACTGAAACACGCGCGTTCGACGTCTTTCGCAGGATTGCGGACACCTACGCACCCACCCTGACCGTCTCCCGCACGCGGGCGCCGGTCCTGAAGCGGATTCTGGATGAGGCGATGCAGGAAGGGCTGTACGCCGACGAGATCGACTTCACTCCTTCCTGTCAGGGCACAGGCGTCGCGGTGGCGCATCTGGGCGCGGAGCCCCGGTCGCCGATATGGTCCGTGGCCCACCTCGACAACATCAGCTTTCTGACCGGGCCCGGCCACAACGGTGTGTACCCGCTGACACCGTTCTGCCAATCACGGCTGACGCCCGGTGAGCGACCGGCCGTGGCCCTCGACCTGGCGGACCCGGATCAGCCGGCGCGCATCGTTGCTTCCGGCCACATTGCGACAGCGGAACGATCTCCGGGATCCCTGGAACCGGAACACCGGTTCGTGACCGATGGTGCGGACCTGCCGCTGGCCACCAGGGTCTGCTTCGCATCCACGGCGGAATGGGACCGGACCACGGGCATGGTGTACGGCTGCATCGACAACGCGGCCTGTGCCTCCGCCCAGTTGCTGGCAGCGCTGGTGGTCCGGCCCTACCGGCCCAATGTCAACATCCTGTGGACCGACGAGGAGGAAGGCGTCGTGGACATGGGCCCGCCCACCTTTGCCAGAGCCGCCTCGCGACTCGTGCTGCGCACACCGCTCGACCGGATGCCGGAGCTCGTCTTCGTCAGCGACATCCAAGACCTCGACTTCGCCGCAGATGTGGATGTCGACGACCCCGCCTGCTTCGGCCGAGGGACTGCCATGGAAGCTTTTACCAGCCGCACACGGGGCACCGCAACTCCCCCCCTGCTCCTCGGTGCCATGCGGAAGCTGTTCGCCGAAATGGAGACCATTGGCGTGCGCGTCCTCGAACAGGGACGCTATCTGAACCGGAACGATGACGTGGCGATGACCATGGCCACCCCCAACATTGTCCACCTGTGTTGCCCCGGCGCCTTTACCCACTTCCAAGGCAGACCGCGGGTGCATGTGGCGGACCTCGTGCACACGGCCAAGGCCCTGGCATGCCTTTGGATGGTGACGCAGTCCGACGACTGGCGCGCCAACGCCATCTGACACCCCGTCTCCACTGAGCCGCGGAGCATGGCCGCAGTCCCGTTCGCAATTGCCGCCCCCATCCTCACTGTAGGATATGGGGCCGAAAGATCCGGAATTGGGCACCCGGTCGCCGGGCGTATCCGATGCAAGTCGAGACAAAGGAAATATCGTTGTGTATACACGGCAAGTCGACATTGAAAGTACCCATCCGCAGGAATTGATTTCCATCTCCGACGAGGTGCGCGGCATCGTGGAGGCCAGCGGATTGGCGAACGGCCTGTGCACGGTGTTCTGTCCCCACACCACAGGCGGGTTGACGCTCAACTCGCCGCTGGACCCGACCACAGCCCAGGACCTGCAGGAAGAACTGGACCGGTTGGTGCCGACGCGGACCAATTTCCACCATCAGTTCGACACGCCGGCCGACGCGGCCGCGCACGTCAAGGGGGCACTGGTGGGCCACTCGGTGACCGTGCCTGTGGTGGACGGCCAATTGGGCCTGGGTTGGTCGCAGGGAATTTTTTTCTGCGAGTTCGACGGGCCGCGGTCACGGCAAGTCCGTATCTGTCTGCTCGGCAACGCCTGAATGTCCACGGACCGTCACTCCGACGACCCGGAACAGGCGATGAACCCGTCTCCGGAAGCCATCCAGTGCACGACGATCTCCAACGTCATCATCGACGACATCGTGTTCTGGGATGGTCGAACCTATATGGGCACCCTGGGCGGTTCGGGAAGCCATGCCGTGGTCGGCATGCGCACCTGGAACGAGGCGCCCTTGGGCCTGGTCGGCTATCTGGGTGACGACGCGCCCGAACCGTTCGTGGCGCACCTGCAGCGGCTGGGCGTATCGCCGGTCGGACTGGTTCATCGGGCCGGGCTGCCTACACCGCGTGCCTGGCAGTTGTTCGAGACCGACGGCCAGCGCACCGAGGTGTTCCGGACATCACTCTCCGAGTTCGTGGCCAACCAAGTTCGCTTTGACGAGTTGAATGACGAACTCAAGCAGTCGTCCGGATTCCATGTGCAATGGGGCGGATCGATGGAGGAAACCACCCGCCTTGTCCGGCAACTGAAGCTGGCCAATCCCTCCGCAGTTGTGGTCTTCGAGCCCATCGACGACTTCCTCGGATTGGACCGGGCTGCATGGGCTCCGCTGCTGCGGGAGTGCGATGTGTTCCTGCCCAACCTGGAAGAAGCCGCGACCCTCACCGGGGAAGTTTCCCCGATGGACATGGCCACTGCATTGCTGGACTGGGGATCTGACCGCGTCGTAATCCGGATGGCCGAACAGGGAATTTGGGTCCAGGACAGGCAGGGAAACCGGTGGCGGGTTCCGGCCGTTCCGACGCAGGTGGTCGACGTTACCGGTGCCGGCAATGCGTTCTGCGGCGGCCTATTGGCCGGATTGGTGGCGGATATGCCATTTCTCGAGACGGCTTTGAGGGGACTGGTGGGCGCCAGCTTTGCCATCGAGCAGGTGGGAGTGCCCGAGACCCTGGTTCCCGGTTCCCCGGAGGCATTCCGTCGGCTTGACTGGGCCAGGAGCCGAGTCCAGAACATGAAATAATCCGGCCGGGAGCGGTTCAGCACGTCGGCCGACGCGGCCGTTCATGTCAAGGAGGCGCTGGTGAGCCATTCGATGCCCGGACCCGCAGTGGAGATGGCCAACTGGACCTGGATTGGTCGCCGAGAGTCTTTGTCTGCGAGTGCGGCGAATCACGGGCGCGGCAGGTGCAAGTCTGTCCGCTCGCCAATGCGCAGCCATTCGCGCGCCATCGTCCAGCACTGAACCGAAACACCTTATGCCCTCCATCCAATGCACGACGATCTCCAACGTCATCATCGACGACATTGTGCTTTGGGACGGTCGAACATACATGGGTACGCTGGGCGGTGCGGGAAGCCATGCCGTCGTCGGCATGCGCACCTGGAACGATGCACCCTTGGGGCTGGTGGGCTATGTGGGTGACGACGCACCCGAACCATTCGTGGCGCACCTGCAGCGACTGGGCGTTTCGCCCAACGGCCTTGTCCGTCGGGCCGGACTGCCCACCCCGAGGGCCTGGCAGCTGTTCGAGGCCGACGGCAAGCGCACCCAGGTGTTCCGGACGTCACACCCCGAGTTCGTGGCCAATCAGGTTCACTTTGACGAGTTGCACGCCGAAGTTCAGCAGGCGTACGGGTTCCATGTTCAGCGGGGTGGATCGATGAAGGAAACCACCCGGCTGGTCCGGCAACTGAAGATGGTCAACCCCTCCGCAGTAATCGTTATTGAGCCCGTCGACGCTTTCCTCGGCTTGGACCGGGCAGCATGGACCCCATTGCTGCGAGAGTGCGATGTGTTCCTGCCCAACCTGGAAGAAGCCGCGATCCTCACCGGAGAGGTCTCTCCGGCGGACATGTCCGCCGCATTGCTGGACTGGGGATCGGACCGCGTCGTGATCCGGATGGCGGAACAGGGAATTTGGGGCCAGGACAGGCAGGGAAACCGGTGGCGGGTTCCGGCCGTTCCCACGCAGGTGGTCGATGTTACCGGCGCCGGCAACGCGTTCTGCGGCGGTTTGCTGGCCGGGGCCGTGGAGGGACTGCCGTTCCTTGAGACCGCACTCCGGGGCCTGGTGGGAGCCAGCTTTGCCATCGAGCAGGTGGGAGTGCCCGAAACCCTGGTTCCCGGCTCCCCGGAGGCAATCCGTCGCCTTGAATGGGCCAGGCAGCGCGTTCGAGACATGGACCCATAGCCTTGGCTGCCTTGCGGCCGCGGCGTCCGAAGCCATCACTTTGCCGGTTTGACGGGTGCCATTGCCCGACAGGGTCTTGAACAGACTCACCTCGTTGCATCAGGGCATGTCCACGCTTGGCCGCGGGGCCCGTGGATCGGCTGCAAACCGAAGGTGCCAAGGGCTGTGTCCATCCTCCACCCATGCTTAGCGCCGCTTTTTGCTTTGGGTTACAATGGCCGGGTTGAATGCACCCCGCGCTTTGACAACTACCCGGCTTGTCGCCGCAGGGCCAGCCCTTGTGGGTTGGCAAACAGGTGCTAACTGCCGCCTGGTGCGGGTTTCGCCAGGCATCCTGCAGAAAAGGAGAATACTGTCCATGAAGACATGGAAAGTGTTGGCTGTATTAATGCTTCTGTGTGCCGCCATGCTGGCCGCCTGTACCGTGGCCCCGGCACCGATGCCGGCCGACGACTCGATGGCCATGGAAGACGAGGGTCCTTCCGGTCCGGTCACCTTGAAGTTCCTGGCCCTGGCCGATGACGACCAGCTCAATGCCTGGAGGGAAATCCTGGCCGAGTTCCAGCAACTCAACGACGGCCAGTATTCCTACGTGGAATTGGAGTTCGAGACGATCCCGTTCCGTGAACTGTTCCCCAAGATCGAGTCTTCGGTCGCCGTGGGCTTGCCCTGGGATCTGTTCCAGGCCGACGGTCCGGACATGAAGCACTACGGGTTCAACCGCGTGATTTGGCCACTGACCGACCACTTCTCCGACGAGGAAATGGCCCAGTGGTTCCCGCAGTCCATCGAAGAAGGCTCCTTCCGGGACCAATTCCTTGGACCGCCCATCATGCAGTCCTGTTCCCTGCTCATGTACAACAAGGACTTCACCGACGCCGCGGGCATTTCGCCGCCGGTGGGCATTGAGAATGCCTGGACCATGGAAGAAGCCGTGGCCGCCTGGCAGGACACCACTGTCGACGAGAACGGCGACGGCGTCCCCGAAGTTTGGGGTCTGCGCTGGGGCCAGGGCACCTGGACCGGCGACTATGAGCACGGCATCTTCCGCCGCTCCAACGGCGAGATCGGCAGTGCCACCTACGCCGGCATGGGCGAGGACGGGGTGACCTTCCAGGGCTACCTCGACACCGACGAGGCGGCCGAGGCCATGCAGTTCTACCAGGACCTGCACCAGACATACAAGGTGTCCCCGGTTGAGGCCATTCCGGAGATCTTCGAGAGCCGGCAGGCCGCCTTCATGGTCACGCCGGACAACCGCATCGGCGCCTTGAACCGGATTCACGGCGAAGGCAACTTCAACTGGGGCGTCTCGGGCATTCCGTACTTCAAGACCCCGGTCTGCCACACCGGCAGCTGGCACTACGGGATTTCGCCCAACACCCAGCACTTTGAAGAGGCCCTCGAGTTCGTCCGCTACGCGTCCAGCGACGCCGGCGCACGCATCTGGTACAAGCATGTGCGCCAGCTGCCCGCCAACATCGGCCTGTTCAACGAACTGGAAGAGTACGGCGAAGGCGGTGCCCAGCGGGTTTGGCTGGATGCGATGAACAGCTTCGGCATCCCGCGCATTCAGACCCCTGGTTACACCGAGTACCAGCAACTCTTTGCGGAGGCCGCCGGCAACATTGTCGTCGGTGCCGATCCCAAGGAGCAGCTCAGCGCGGCCGCCCGCCGCCTGGAAGGCCTGGTCGCCAAGTACACGGGGTGGAACAACTAATTCGTTTGCGTTTGTAGAGTTTTGAGACAGGCAGGGCTTGTGGTGCGGGGTATCTGAACCCCGCGCCCGAGTCCTGGTCCTGTCACCTCCCCGATCCCATGCTCGCCACCCCCATCTCAACACCGGCCAAGGGCTGGAGCAGGATTTGGAGCAGGCGCAATCGCTACTATCTGATTGCCTTCCTGTTCGTACTGCCGGCGCTAATCAATTTCACGGTTTTCCGCTACCTGCCGATCCTGGCGGCCCTGCGCGCCAGCCTGTACCAGTACAGCCTGCTGGGCGGATTCGGCGACTTTGTGGGACTGGACCAGTACCAGGCGATCCTCAGCGATTCCTTTTTCCGCAATTCGTTGTGGGTGACGCTGAAGTTCACCATCTACAAGGTGCCGCTCCAGGTCCTGTTCTCCCTGATCCTGGCCCTGTTCCTGGCCCGCGAGAACCTGGGCACGGCCTTCGTGCGCAGTGCGGTCTTCACCCCGGTGGTCACGTCGGTGATTGTCGTGTCCGTGCTGTGGTCCATGATGTACCACTCCCAGCTGGGCCTGATCAACAGTCTTCTGTCGATTGTGGGGGTGCCGCCCCAGGCCTTCCTCTCCAATCCGGACCGGGCCCTGCCGGCCCTGACGGCCATGATGATCTGGAAGGACGTCGGATTCTCCATGATCATCCTGATGGCCGGCCTCAAGGGCATTCCCGTCGTCTACCGCGAGGCCGCGGTCGTGGACGGCGCCAAGCCCTGGGAGGTCCTGTGGCACATCACGCTGCCCCTGCTGCGCCGGGTCATGATGTTCGTGATGGTCACCCAAACCATCTTTTCCTTCCAGGTGTTCGTGCCGGTCTACGCCATGACCCGCGGCGGCCCCCTGGAGCGCACCAAGGCTGTTGTCTACTACATCTACCAGTACGGTTTCCTGTTCCAGGACATGGGCACGGCCAGCGCCATGTCGATCGTCACGCTGATTATCCTGCTGGTGGTCAGCGTTGGCCAGATGCGCCTGTTCCGTTCGGATGTCTCCTACTAAGAGGTCCGCGCCGTGAGCATTCTCGACAACGTAGCCGGCAACCTGGCCGCCTCGACCCCCGGCTCCAGCACGGAGTTGCGGCGCGCAACTTGGCGCGGCCGTTTGCAGATGGCGGTGTTGATCGTCGTCTACGTCGTCATGTTCCTGGCCTTCACCATCCCCTTCTTCTGGATGTTCTTCGGCAGCATCCGGGAGGAAGCGGAGATTTTCGCCAACCTGTATCCCTTTACCTGGAAGACCATTCTGCCCATCAAATGGTCCCTTAAGAACTATCTCGACATCTTCGGCATTTCCGATGACGGACAAAAGTTCGGGCTCCAGTTCCAGCGGTTCCTGGGCAACAGCTTTCTCGTGTCCGCCGGCGTGGTCCTGAGCTCGTTGTTCTTCAACACCCTGGCTGCCTATTTCTTCGCCCGCCTGCGCTTCCCCCTCAAGAACGTGCTGCTGGTGTTCGTGATTGCCACCATGTTGGTGCCGTTCCAGGCCACGATTGTGCCCCTCTACATCGTGGTCGACGCCCTGGGCATGGCGAATTCCTACAACGGCCTCATCTTTCCCTGGTACGCCAGCCCGTTCGTCATCTTTGCGCTGATGCAGTTCATGCGCGACATACCCACGGACCTGGACGAGGCCGCCGTCATGGACGGGGCCAACCTGTTCCACATCCTGTGGCGGGTCATCGTGCCGCTGTCGATACCGGGGATCATCACCATGGCCCTGCTGGAGTTCCAGTTCATCTGGAACCTCTTCTATTGGCCCCTGATCCTGATCAGTTCGCCCCAGCTGCAGATGATTCAGGTCGCCATCGCCACCCAGACCACGCAGACCCAAACCTTCTGGGGCCGCACCTTTGCCGGCTCCGTGACGGCCTCGCTGCCGGTGATTGTGCTGTTCCTGTTCCTGCAGCGGTACTATGTCCAGGGCATCGCCCTGACCGGTCTCAAGGGATAGTTCCCAAACGGGCGCGGCCGCCTACCCCATATCCAATAACCTGCTGGACATGTCCGAACCCCGCCACCGCATCATCTACGACACCGATCCCGGCGTGGACGATTCGATGGCCTTCTTCCTGGCGCACACCTCGCCGGAAATCGAGCTCCTGGCCCTTACCACCATCTTCGGCAACGGCGGCATCGAGACCACGACCGCCAACGCCCTGCGCCTGGTCGAAACCGTGGACCGTCCCGACATCCCGGTCCTGCGGGGCGCGGCCAAGCCGCTGCTGCACGCCTATGACGGGCGCGGTGCCATGGTCCACGGCAGCGACGGACTGGGCGACTCCCACATGCCTCCGGCCTCCCTGCAGCCGGCGAACGGGCAAGCCGCCCAATTCATTGCGGAGCAAATCATGGCGGCACCGGGGGAAATCACGCTGGTGGCCGTGGGACCGCTGACGAACCTGGCCCTGGCGGTGTCCCTTGAACCGGGCATTGCGGATGCGGTCCGGGAGGTCATCATCATGGGCGGTGCTGCGACCGTGGTCGGCAATGCCTCCCCGGTCGCGGAGGCCAACATCCACAACGACGCCGCGGCCGCCCGGATAGTGTTCGAGGCGGGATGGCCCCTGACCATGGTGGGCCTGGATGCAACCCAGGCCACCATCATGTCGTCGGCCTACCTGGACGACCTCTATGCCATCGGCAATCCGGCCACGGACTTCATCGCCCGCATCGTGCCCTTCTACCATCGGTTTCACACCCGCCAGGGGGTGGACGGCATTTATGTCCACGATTCGTCGGCCATCATGTACGCGATCGATCCCACCCTGTACGAGACCCGTTCCGCTTATGTAAGGGTCTGTCTGGGCCACGAGGGAACCAGGGGCCAGACCATTCCGGACTGGAGGTCCCAGTGGCGGGCAGAGCCGGCCTGTAATGTGTGCCTTGGCGTTGACGCGGAGCGCCTCAAGGCCATGTACCGCGAGCGCCTGATACACGGATTCGCGTAAACTCGCGTAAACCAACTGGACGCCGCCTTGCCGGCGCGTCAGTTCCGAACTGCACCAAAGCGAGGTCGAGGCATGAATGAAGCATCCCTGCGCAACGGCATCCTTGGTTCGCTGGCAACTGCGGGTCTGGGGGATGCCCTGGGCGCGGGCACCGAACAGTGGACCATCGAGGAGATCTTCGAGGCCCACGATGGCCCCATCGTCACGCTTATCCAACCGCCGCCGGACACCTTTGCCGGTGCGGAGGGCAACCTCAAGGGCCAAATCACCGACGACACCAGCCAGATGTTCTACCTGGCCGAGGACATCATTGCGGCCGACGGGGCTCTGGACGAGGAGGTGTGGAAGAACTGCCTCCTGCGTTGGGCCGACAACTCTCCCCACGTGGGCAACATGGGGCCTTCCACGCGTCCCATGGTGGAGGCCCTGCGGACCGGTGGAAACCCCCACCGGGTCGGACTGGTGGGCACCTCCGACCGTCAGGTGGCCAGCATGGGCGCCACCAACGGATCCTCCATGCGGGTGGCCCCGGCCGGCCTTATTCACCCGGGCGACCTTGAAGGGGCCTGTCAGGCCGCGCTGGCCACCTGCATTCCCACCCACAACACCAACATCGCCATAGCCGCCGCCTGCGCCATTGCCAGCGGCTGTGCGGAGGGCCTGAAACCGGATGCGGATCCCTTCTCCGTGGTGCAGGCTTGCCTGTGGGGCGCCCGGCGCGGCGAAGAGCTGACGCGCACCCATCCTCGGGCACGCGTGGCCCCCGGGCCCTCCATTGCCCGGCGCACCCAGTTGGCGGTTCAACTCGGCATGGCAGCCACATCCCTGCGGCAGGCCCTGGACGACATCGAGGCGCTCATTGGCAACTCGGTCATGGCCTGCGAGTCCATTCCGGCCGCGATCGGGGTGTTCATCCATGCCCAAGGGGATCCGTGGGACACCATTGTGGCCGGATCCAGCCTGGGCAACGACACGGATTCCATTGCGGCCATCGCGGGTTCCCTGGCCGGCGCGCTGCGCGGGTTCGATGCCCTGCCGCAAGACACGTACGCAACGTTCGCGGAGGCCAACCGGGCCGAACACGACATCGAACAGATTGCGGACGGACTGGTCCGCATAGCACTGGGGAATCTCTCATGACAAAGGTGATCATCGACTGCGATCCGGGGCACGACGACGCCCTGGCCATCCTGCTGGCCGGACAGCATCTGGACATTCTCGGCATCACCACGGTGGCCGGCAACCAGACTTCGGACAAGGTGACGGCCAATGCCCTGAAAATCGTGGAGTTGATGGACAGGACCGACATTCCCGTCTTCCGCGGCGCGCAGGTACCGCTGCTCAGAAAGGCGATCCATGCCGGTCACATCCACGGCGAAACGGGCCTGGACGGACCGGACTTCCCCACTCCCGTCAAGGAGGTGGAGGACCGGCACGCCGTCGACTTCATCGTGCAGACACTGATGGCGGAGGATGATGTCTGGCTGGCCCCGGTCGGCCCCCTGACCAACGTGGCACTGGCCATCCGCCAGCGTCCCGAAATCGTGTCCCGCATGGCCGGAATCAGCCTGATGGGCGGCAGCCTGACCACGGGCAATTCCACGGCCACCGCGGAGTTCAACATCTGGTTCGACGCCGAAGCGGCGCGCATCGTCTACGACTCCGGCGCACCGATCAAGATGTGCGGCTTGAACCTGACCCAGCAGGCAAACGCAACAGACCGCGAGATTGAACGAATCCGAAACCAGGGCAACCGGGTAGGCGAGGTGGTCGTCCAGTTGCTCGAGTTCTACCTGGACGCAGGCGAACGGGTTACCGGCGTACGCAAGGCAGCCCTGCACGATCCGTGCGCCGTGGCGGCTCTGATTCAACCGGACCTGCTTGAATTCGAAGCCATGCACGTCTCGGTTGAAACCCGAGGCGAACTGACCTACGGGATGACCGTGTGCGACTACCGGCACCTGCGGGGGTTCGGTTCGTCCCAGGTGGACCGGGGGCCTCTGCGCCAGGAAGCCAACGTCGAGGTTGCCATGAAGATTGATGAATCCGGCTTCCTGGATCTGCTGATAGATGCCCTGGGCCGGTATTAGACACATCCGGTCGCGCGCCCGACGACTTCCCGGTCACGGAACCCTGAATTTTCCCCACTTCAACAAGCAAGGCGGCACGCGATGACAGGCATACCTGTGGTCCTCGATGTGGACACGGGCCTTGACGACTCCCTGGCCCTGCTCTTGGCCGCCCGGTCGCCGGCACTCAACCTACTGGGTGTGACCTGCGTCACCGGCAACGTGACCGTGGACAAGGTTGTGGACAATACACTGAAGGTGCTGGCCGTAGCAGGACGCGGCGACGTTCCCGTTGCGATTGGACGGGACAAGCCCCTGCTGGAAAAGGTCGTCAGCGCGGCCTATGTGCATGGCGAGGACGGTTTGGGCGGCCTCAACGCAACCCTGTCCAATCCAGAACGAGACCCCGAGCCAACCCATGCGGTGGATTTCCTAGCCAACCTCCTCGCCACGGCGTCGGAGCCGGTGACCCTGGTTCCGCTAGGCCCGTTGACCAACATCGCGGTGCTGTTGCGGGAGCGGCCGGAGGCGGTTGCCGGCATTCATCGGATTGTCCTGATGGGCGGCGCCGTCGGGTCCGGGAACGCGTCCGCCGTGGGCGAGTTCAATATCCGGCAGGATCCGGAGGCGGCCGAGATAGTCCTGACCAGCGGCCTCGATGTGACGCTGTACACGTGGGACGTCTTCACGCAGGTGACGTTTGCGGCGACGGAAGTCGCGGGCATGATGGGCAGCGACAGCCCCAGCGCACAGTTGGCCGGCAGGCTGATGGACTTCATGCTGCGCAACCACGACAGGACCGAAACCTCCATCGGCGATGCCGGCGCCGTGGCCAGCGTGATTGAACCGGAAGGACTGGAGACGCGGCAGTGGCCGATGCGCGTGGAGCTGACCGGCACGTGGACCCGGGGCATGACGGTCGCCGACCAGCGTCCCGGCACCTGGGTACACAAGGAATCGGCCTGGCAGCCCCCCATGGGCAACCTGGTGTCGGTGAGCACAGCCGTCGATGTGGAGCGCTTCCGAACCCTCTTCCGACAGGCCGTGGAACATCCGGCCGACCGGAACTAGGCACATTGGGAAACCCGGACCGCGGGGCGGTCCGCAGCGGGACAGCATCCAACAGGCAGGCGACGGCTCTTGAACGAACGGAAACGGGACATCGATGTCCTGGCCATCGGCGGCATCGACGCGGACTTGGTGCTCAAGGTCCCCCACATTCCAGGGCACGACGAAAAGGTTCGGGCAGATTTCGAAGGCTGGCAGTCCGGCGGACCGGTCGGCAATATGGCGTGCGCCGCCAGTCGTCTGGGACTGCGTGTGCACGCGGTGTGCCAGGTTGGCGACGACGAAGGCGGCACGCGATTCCTGGACGACTATCGGAAGGACGGGGTCGACACATCGCTGTGCGACGTGCGGCCGGGGGACGCCACGCCCTTCACGGTCATCCTGATCGATCCCACCGGAGAAAAGGTCATCCTCTTGATTTCCACCTTCGAGCCGGAGTACAACCTGGAACGGATCGGCGCGGCCCTGGAACGAACCCGGGTGATGTTCATGCTCCCGCGCGGCAAGGACTTCCCGGTTCTGGCCCGTCTAGCCCGCGAATGCGGGGCCTTGGTGATGACGGATATCGAGCCGGGCGGCAAGGACGACGCGGCATACCTCCGGCCGGTGCTCAAGCTTGTGGACATTGCCAGCTTCAACCAGTTTGGCGTCCGGGCCTGGACCGGCCGGGAACCCTCTCCCGCTCTGGCCCGCGAACTGACCGCGCTGGGACCCTCAACCGTGCTCTTCACCCGGGGTGCGGCCGGTGCCATCGGGGCCAACACCGATACCTCGCTGCAAGTGGAGGGACACCAGGTGGAAGTGGTGGACACCACCGGAGCCGGAGACACCTTTCATGCCGCGTTTGTCAAGGGCACCCTGTCCGGCCTTGCGTTGAAGGATGCCCTGGCCTATGCCAACGCTGCCGGTGCCTTGTCCGTAACCGGCCTGGGACCGAGGGGCCTGCTGCCGGACCACGCGACAGTCGAAACGTTCCTCAGCGAGCGAGAGACATGAACCCGCAACGGGCCGCGGTATGCCTTGGCCTCACGCTCCGGGGGCGGAACGGAAACGCACTGAACCAAACCGCCGATTCCTTGCAGCTTCGGCCTACTTGTCGGAACATTCCGCCACCATTGTTGTGGCCCAGGAGAAAGGACCAACATGACCACAAACGCCATGATTGCGCAGGTCGAGAGCCTGCCGGAATTGATCCAAACCGAGTTCGAGGGTCTGGACGAGAGGGCCAGAACGATCCTGAGCCACGAGGAATGGCTGTCGGTGAAGCGCATCGTGACCACCGGATGCGGAGACTCCCACATGGCGGCGGTGGCCACCCAATGGGCCTTTGAGCGGCTGGGCGGTGTCCCGACCGATGCCGCCACGGCCATGCGTGCGGCCCGGTATGCCCTGCCGGAAGCCGCCGACCGGGTCTGGCGCAATCCCCTGACCATCGGCATTTCCGTCTCGGGAGCGGTGAGCAGGACGCGCGAGGCCGTGGCCGCGGCGAAGGAACGGGGTTTCCTGACGATTGCCGTGACGGGCAATCCGGAGGCACCCCTGGGCCAGACGGGCGAACGGATCCTGAACTGCCGCATCCCGGACTTCGTACATGCGCCCGGCGTGCGCTCCTACCGGATTTCCCTGCTGGCCCTGTGGCTGATGGCGATCCGACTGGGCGAGGTCGGAGGCCGGCTAACCGGCAAGGAAGCCCAGCAGCACCGCGACGATCTGCGCGCCACCGCGGATCGGATTGCCGAAACCATCGAACTCAACACCGGTCCGGCCCGGGAACTGGCCGAACAGATGGCGGAACGCAAGCACTTCACCTTTGTGGGAGACGGACCCGGTTATGCCACGGCCCTTTTCTCCGCGGCCAAGATCCTGGAAGCAGTGGGGCGCGATGCCTGGGGCCAGGACACCGAGGAATGGGCCCATCTGCAATACTTCAGCCGCGTGGAGCCGGATGCCCCCACCTTTGTCATCGCCGACGGAGGGCGCGGAACCACCCGGACCGCGGAAATCCTGCCGCCCATGCAGCGGATCGGGCGCGAAATGGTATTGATCGCGCCGGATGAAAACGGGCTGGCTTCGCAGTTCCAGCATCACCTGCCGGTCGCCGCAGGGGTGTCGCCGTTGTTCTCCCCCATGGTGAACGCCGTACCCAGCGAATTGTTTGCCGCCCAGTTGGCCGATGTCGCTGGCGAGAAGTACTTCGGCGGGTTCACCGGTGTCTACGATCCCCAAACCACCGGCGGCAACAACATTGTCACCAGCAACGTGGAGTCGGTTGCGGACATGGTCCCGTAACCATCACCCAGTGGGTTTGCCCACGGCTGAAATCGAAACAGCCGGCTTGGCCCTGAGCGCTGAACGAACCGGAGCGTTCTCCCCAGCAACGGTGTGCGTTGGCCATCGGCCACTTCGGTGGCCGGCGCGGTGGCCCATGCCACAGGTGCCCGCACGGATTGGGTCCAATCAGGCCAAGCCCTCCCGGAGAACGGAGCGGCCTGCCGTCCCGAAAGCTTCGGCGGCCACGGACAGGGACCGTCATAGGCTGCGCAGTGCCCGGTGTACACTGAGGGACGTGAAGCCCTGCTTGATGCCGGCGGTGATGCAGTGTCCGGTGTGGAAGAAGAAATCCTGGCCTTCATGGAAGCCGCGCGCCCGTCAGAGCGCATTTTTCGGCGGAGTGAACTGGATCGGTTCGGTCCCGCGTCGGATGTGGATCGAGCCTTGGACCACCTGGCCAGGGAAAGGCGGGTGGGTTCCCCCGCGGAGGACATCTGGTTCCCCATCCGTTACGTAGCCGGGTTCGACTATCCCCTGCCCTACGCGTCGTTGCGCAAGCTCACCCTGTCCCTGTTGCAACGCGAGGGGGTGCCGACCTGTGTCAG
>JAPPAJ010000219.1 GCA_026705565.1 Caldilineaceae bacterium
GCGCACCCGCGTGGTGGCCGAAGACATTCCAAACCCATTCTTCAGCAGCCTGCTAGACATGAACATCCGGTGCGGCAACATCTTGGTGGGCTGCGTTTCGACTGAGGACCTGCAAAGGGCTCATGATGGCGACTGGGTTGTCGCCGAAACCGTCATCGCTCTCAAAGAGCAGGCTGTGAGACTGAGAGACATCTATCGCTCATTCCAGGACGCGCAGCGGGCCGAACTACAGGATCGCACCCTCGAATGGAAAGGAAAGCTCCAAGTCGGAACAGACTCCCTCAGAGACCAACTTGACCACCTGTACTCCAAGTCGGACAGTCAGGTAGCGGGGTGGAACTCTGACGAATGGCGCAAATCGCACCAGCCGTTTCATTGGATTGCAGAGTTTCCTGAGGCTGTGCTGGAAGGGGGATTCAGCGTCGTAGTGGGCAACCCGCCGTTTGTCAGGAAAAGCAAGGTTGGGTACTCGTTCCACGGTTTTGAGTCTGATAGTGCCCCTGACATCTACGCGCCATGCCTCGAACGATCCGCTCAGATGGTCGTAGATGGCGGCCGGTTAGCGATGATCGCGCCAATTTCGCTGGTAAGAGGATCAGAAAAGGGGTTCATGTATCTTCGGCAGTCGCTTGAAACTACACTGCCAATCCGGTGGTTTTCCGTTTACGGCTTGATCCCTGGCAATCTATTCAAAGCTAAAGTAAATCCGGTGCTTTTAGTTGGTCATGCTGTATCTGGAGGAAATGCAGTGGTTTCAAGTAGTAACCTTCGCCGATGGCGACAAGAGTACCGCGAACATTTATTTGAGACAGTAGTGTACTCGAGAAGTTACTCAGACCAGAAGTTACAGTCTACTTGGCCCATGATTGGTGATCCAGCGGCAAGCGATCTACTGAGGGAGTTGTCATCATCTGGCAAGTCAATCGGCATTTGGGTTCGAAGACGTGGTGGGTTTAGGGTAGGAAGAAAGACGGTGAGGAATCTTCGATTCCTCACCGTCTTTCTTCGAGAACCCCCCTGTTGGGAAATGCTAGATGGCAGTCCAGGGCACAGAGTAGAACAGTCCGAAGTTCATTGGATGGGATTTGACGAGGAGTTGCATCAACATGCTGCATTCTTACTTGGCGCGGGACGGTTCGGCCATTGGTTGTGGACAACAATCGGTGACGCGTTCCACGTAACCTCCGGGATGGTGGAATGGTTTCCCTGCGATCTCGATCGGCTCAGGCCTGTTGCGGACGAGGTGATACATCTGGGTCATGAGTTGTCAGATCGGATGATGAATGCACCGCTCGTAGACCGCAATAAAAAGTTCGTCGGCGGTTACAACCTGGGAACCTGCCGAGATCTGACGGATGAGGCGGACCGGCTCATCATGGAGCGTCTAGGGGTGGGCGACTACTGGCCCACGGTCGTGGCCCTCGACAATCGCATCGTAAAATCGCGCGGGCGCGGCGTTAAGACCCTCTATCACTGGGTCAAGAATTGGACACCAACCTATGGGCCTTGGGATCCCTCAATGCCTGAGTGAAGTGGCGTATCCAAACCTGAAGCCTACTTTGCCTGGATACAATGCTGCTGACCACATGAGAGGCGACTGATGGCCATTACCAAACCTTGGTGGAACCAAGTAGATACGAGCATTGCCAACCTGCTGCGTGTTCACGGCTCATCCAGGCCTCCAACGAGAATGCCTCTCGCCGTGCAGCGGCCCCGGTTCCACGAGCGGGAAGGCGGATCCCGATGTCTTCAAGAGTTTGGGTTTTAACACAAGCCCCTATCTACTCACTGCCACGATTGTTGTACTTGTAGCACACCTCCGTCGCGTAGGCGTTGGCGTACTTGGGACTGTACTGCACTGTACTACGTGTGTGTACCGTACCAATCCCGCTTCAACTGTTTCCAGAAACCCTCAATCGTGTTCGTATGCACCTCGCCCTCCATGTGGGTATCGCTGTACTCAATGACATGATGCCGGGCGAAGTGTCTGTCCATGTTGCTGTAGCCCGCCAACCAATCCATCACCAACTGTGACGACAACGCCACGTTGCGCGTCAGGAAGGGAGTCAGATGCCTTTCCATCACGCCGTCAAGCAACTGCGCGAACACACCACCTCCATGCTCAACGGCACCCGTCATCGTCATCTTGTACCGCCGCCAGTTCCTGTCATAGTCTCCATTGTTGAGTCTGTCGCCGCGCTTGGTGCACTTCTGCTAGTTGATGTAGGTTTCATCGACCTCGACTTTCCCCGCAAGGAAGGACCTGTCACACTCCATGTTCTTGCGGATCCGCATCATCATGAACCACGCCGTCTTCTGATTCAGCTCCACGTCGCGGGCGAATTGGTAGGACGACAATCCCTGCTTGGCATTGAGTGTCAGCAGGATCGCCAGAAACCACTTCGTAAACTATTCATCCCGCTTTGAAAACCTGGAGTATATCTTAGCAGATAATACTCCAAACCCAAATACCACCGCAGATATGAAACCTTCCATCTTCTGCACAGTAGACTCCGTTAACCAACTTGCATGCTCAGGCAACATCAAATTAATTACAAACGCCGCTACCGCCAATGCAAACACTATCGCCAAACCATATACTACCCAAACCGCCAAATTAAACAAATGCCCTACCGCTTTGTACATAGTTTCCTGCAACCTCCTTTCCACTTCATTACTTTCATGTAATTCATGATCCGACTGTACTTCATCCATATTGCACCACCAACTCAATGCATCCATGTACAACACAGCATGATAACAAATCACCACCGTGCCCAGTAACCGACCTTGACACCTACAGACGAGAGTGCAACTGCCAAGCACATCGGACATGCTCGATCAACTGAAGAAGGACAAGGTCCAGTTGGCAGTGCTACAAGCCCAACTAGTCGGAAAGGATTCCGAATTTCTGGGCATAGTTGCCACGCTGGTAAGGTTGTGTTACAGCGACGCCATTACCGACGAACTGATGGTTATGATGCGGCAGACCACCGTTCCCGTCCTGAGAGTAGACATTGCACAGGCATGGATGACCGCCCCTGCCGCTGGGCAGTTCCTGGAGTTGGCACTCCGGCATTTCGATTTGCAGGGGAACAACGGATAGCAGCTTCCTACCAAGCAAACGTCCGTGACCGACCGGACGGGCTGCCATGCGTTCGCGTGGCTTAGCCAGGCGATGAGAATCTCCGAGGGCCAGCACCTTTCAGCAGGTACGGGTTCATGACGGTTATCATATTGGAAGTCGGATCCCGGAGGGTTGGAGGGTTTGGAACTAACCTCTCAATGATGGGAGCGAGGCAAGGTTCCCCGTCTTGATTCGAGCGGGATGAACTGGTAATGTCTCCCTCAAACCAATGAATCGTTTGCCACATGGGTGGTGGGAAGTCTTCAAGCTGTTGGAGATATGCGCATCATGCCCTTCAGGGTTCACAACACAAGCAAAGGAGGACCGGAATGTTGACTGAGGCTAGGTTTCACCGGGGGGTACCCCTGGAAATGTCGGACGAGACCTTCGGGACTCTCCGGGTGTCAGCGGACATCGCCGAAGACGGTCCGGCACTGCGGAAGCGGTTGGCCGAGGACGGCTACCTGTATCTGCCCGGCTATCTGGACCGGGAACTGGTGCTGGAGGCCCGGCGCGGGGAACTGCAGCTGTTTCACGACTTGGGCTACCTGGACCCGGACCAACCGTTGATGGACGGTGTGGTCAATGAGCAATACCAGGGCGAGGCCGCCAATCCCTATGGCGAACCCGAACTTCAGAAATCGACCAAGCGCAATCAGGCGTTGCGGAACGTCCTGTACGAAGGTCGGATGATTGATTTCTACCGGATGCTTTTCGAGGAAAAGGTACGGGCTTTCGACTTCACTTGGCATCGGGCCAAGACGGACAGCCAGGAAACAGCCTCCAATCCCCATTGCGACATCGTGTTCATGGGCCGAGGTTCCCATCGCCTCTGTACCAGTTGGACACCCTTGGGTGATATCCCCGTCGAGATGGGTGGCCTAATCGTGCTGGAAGGCTCCAGCCATCTTGATCACGTCAAGTCCACCTATGGCACACTGGATGTCGATCGCTACTGCACAAACTACGACGATGCAGCCGAGATTGAAGATGGGAGCAAGGTGTGGCAGGACTGGGTGAAGAACGGGGCCTACAACGACAATGCCTTCGAGACCCGGCAGGAACTGGGCGGCCGCTGGCTGACCACGGACTATGAGGCGGGCGATCTGCTGGTGTTCAGCATGTTCACCATGCATGCCAGCATGGACAACCATACCGACCGATTCCGCCTGTCCACCGATACCCGCTACCAGCCCGCATCGGAACCCGTGGACGAAAGGTGGATCGGCGACGACCCCATCGCGCACGGTCCCGACGGGAAGATTGGCCTCATCTGCTGAACGAATGAGCCTTCTGTAACTGTGCCGGTCGCGGGCCTCCGGCGTCCCGTGGCCGGCGCGGGCTCAACTTAGACTCGAGTTCTCCGGCGAATGGGAGAACCGTTGGAGTTGAGTGACTGGTTGGCCTGCGACCCGTCAGGGACTGCGCACTGGAAACTTCTGGAACGACCTAAAGAGGTGCGTTCCCGTACGGATTCGACAAGGATCGACCCGCGATCACGGTCTGAAACAGGCTTGACACATTGGCTGAGATCTCTATAGTGCCCAAACCAAACAGGCTACAGTCTCGAAAGCTGCCAACCTGTTGACCATGGATACAGACACTTGGCGGACAACAATGCAACATCGAACGCGCCTTGACGATCTGCCCCCGAACGTGGCGCAGAGTGAAACGACCCCATCCCGGGAAACATTCGAACGTCTCGCCGACGAGTGGTTGTGCGAACGGCCCCGTGGCGTCGACATTGCCCAGATGACGCGGCACCCTGCCTACCAGGACATTATTGAATTGGGCGCACCAGCCGTACCTTGGATCTTGCAACATCTGGCCCATAAACCTGACCACTGGTTCGTCGCCCTATCCACAATCACCGGGGCTAGCCCGGTGCCACCGGCAAGCCGGGGGCGATTGGGCGAAATGACTGACGTCTGGCTTGAATGGGGGCGACAGCAGGGGTACGGGCCATTTGTTGATGTGGATTGAGGGAACAGTTTCCCCGACTGAAACCGGAAGGATACGCGGTTACCAGTGAACCAGACTACGAATACAACTGCGTTGTACTGTATGTGGCAAAATTTGCAGGCAAGTACAAGATTAGGTGCTAACGTCTCCCTTATGCCCAAATGCGGGAAAGACACCTGATGCACTAATTTTATTGTCACTCATGATAAACCTCATGAGCGACAAGGATGAACAAAATGGAAAATACTCCAACACTTCACCCCATACTAAGTTTCATCATTGGCATATTGCCTTTTGTCGGAATAGTCCTAGTATGGTTTCTCAATGAAATTTTCAAGCGTAGGGAGGAAAGACGCAAAAAACAAGAAGAAAGATATGTTTCTTTTCTTGAATCTCTTGTTGGATTTTCTGCATATACCCACGACTCAAAGGCAAAGTCTGAATTCATCAATCAATTGAATTTAGCTTGGCTGTACTGCCCGGATCACATATTGCATAAATGCTATGAATTTATAAATGCAGTACATGGTGACACACAAACCAGCAATGATTATAGACTTCAAATAGTAAGCGAACTTGTGCTGTGCTTCCGCATGGAGTTATATGGAAAGCGCACTAAAATGAAATCAAAGCATTTTCAATTTCTAAAATCCACGTAGTTGGACACCATCACTAGCAGCCTGCAACCGTGTCACCGCCTTGCAGGGGTTCCAGGGGAGCGTAGTTCCTTTCAGGAACAGGGTATTCTGCCTGCATCACGCGATCAAGATGTGGTTGCACTATATGGCGGAACACGATCAGATCGTCGGCCATCCTGGTACGTATGGCATTCTGTTCGGATGCCGGTGCTTCCAGGTCGAAAGGTTCGCCCCTGCCCCACACGATGCAGTACTCCCACTCCTCGTCCTGCTGACACCGTGTCAGATCAATCAGATCGCCAACTTCGCTTTGCACGCACACGCGAAGCCGTTCTTTCAGGGCCTGGAATCGTTGGTTACGGCAGGTGCTGGTGTCTGGTCCCAGTGACAGGTACACATGTGTCCTGCCTCCACCCACACCTAGGGCATAGTAGGTATGTGGATAGCTGGTTTGGAACGACCGCCACGAGCCACGCAAACCACCCGTACCCACGGGCGGCAGTCCCCGTGCTTGCAGTTGGGCCACCAGCGGGCGGTAGAACTGTGCGTACAGCGTGTTGATGTTCATCGTTTCACTTGGGAATTATATACCTGTGTACCAAAGGGGGGCGGGGCCGAGGACACTGTTTTAATCTCGTTGATTTTAGTCAGAGAAGCCACGGATGATGGCGACGGACACACTGATCGAGCGCCATCAAATCAGTCGGTACCGAACGCGGTGGAATACAGGCGAGCCAGCCAGTTGACAGTGAACGGATACTCAAGATCAACGAGATTGAAACAATGCCGGGGCCGAGATCATGCGTTATCGCGCATGGTGCGATCCCAGCACGACTTGCAGAACGGCCGAGTGTGGTCGAATTCACGGTCATAGTACCGCGGTGCTCCGCAACGTTCCCCGTGGATTTCGTTCTGGCACTGGTACTCTAACGGGTCTGGATGCTCGGGATCTGCCGGAAACTGGGATAGCGTGCCATCGTAGTGATGCACTCCATAGCACAATTTGAGCAGGCCACGGGCAAAAATGGGACCTTGATGACCGCACTCGCAGGCGCAAGTTGCAATCTTCATGTGCTTCACCCCTCAGTGTAGTGGTCCTCTACCTTGTCGGGTACCGGTCTCTGGTAATGGCCTGAACTCCACCACTTCGCAATAGCCAAGTCCCACCTGCATTAGACAGGAAGCAATGGGTGTCACGCCCCATGATCACCTTGCGCTGGTACTCCACGGCATAGATCACTTCCGGGGCCTTGTCCCAGTAGCGAATGGTGTAGCCGTGCAGTGGTTGGGGAATTCGAACGGCACGGGACACTTCGGCGGCTGGCTGCCATGCAGCCAAGAACTGCTTGCAGTTTCGCAGGTAATCTACCTGCATCTTCGCCACCGCTTCCGCGGCTGCGGCAATGTTCACCTGCGCGGCGCGCCTGAAAACAGCACTCCAGTCGTAGGCCAGGGTATCGGATAGGTTAGAATAGGGGTTGGCCATGTTGGCTCCTAAGACTTCTGCAATGTGGCCATCCCCCTAACAGGTGCGAACTATTAGGGGGCCGTAATTGACTCACCGGAAGACATCAAACCTTCCGATGAATCAACTTGTGGATTATAGCACGCCCCTGTGCCCGTGCTTCCCCTATGATTCCTACCCCTCCAGGGCAATCGCATTCTAATTTGACAGGACCTTGAGCAGGTACTCGTTGTTCCAGCTGGCCTGCTTGCGCCTAGCGGCCACGAGCGCCACCTTCCGGGGTTTACCCTGGGCGCATAGACGCCGGTAAAAGGCGCGGATGGGAGGGTTGTGACAGATGGCGGTCATGATGGCCATGTAGAGGATCCGGCGCACGGAGGCGCGGCCCCCCAGATCCGGCGTTGGCCGCGTAGCTGGCCACTGTCCCAGTTCAGGGGTACCACACCGACTAGGGCCGCCTTGCCGTCCACCGACACGACCTACAGCGAGGCCTTCAACAGCCGCTCCGGCGGCACCGAGGCTCGGCCCGCGCGCGTACATGCGGTCGAAGGTCGGCGAGAGCCGTGCCAGGGCCGCATCGGCCATTTCCTTAGTCCGCCGCATCGGATGATCCTTGGACATCCGTTCCTCCAGGTCCACGATGGCCAGCATGCTGGTTGGGGATTGGGACAACCGCGCATCAAGGATTCCTCCATTGCCAAGGGAGCCTATCCTAACCGGCCGCGTTTTTCAGCAGCCTGCTAGCGATTGACCACCACTACAATCACATTCAACACGTCATGATCGATCAACCTGTCCACGCGCCAGAGGTCGGTGCCGACACACAGCTCCTCGTTGTGGGGCACCGCCAGCACATGGTGCAGGCCCTAGTCCTCCAGCCAACTCTGCAGGGCGCGGCCGTCGACCGTGTCCCCCGCTACCCAGGCCACGGGCGGCCCCGTCTCCAGCACCCGCGCTAGCATGCGCTACGCCAACTGCGGCTTAGCCGCGAAGGGCATGTCCGGGGCCAACCCCACGGCCTGCAGCTGGGCCGGATCATCCGCCCAGTCCTCGGTCAGGTACAGCTTCCGGTCCAGCTGCAGGTGGCCGCGGGCCCCGATGTAGGCGGAGAAGACCCCCACTTGGCAGTTGACCACCTTGCCCAGCGTGTCGCAGTACTGCCGCTCCACCCTGGTCGAATGGGTTTCCTGCTTGGGAAAGCCCGTCTCGTCGATTACGACCACGCCCTCGGGAGCCCCCAGGTGCTCCGCCACATAGGCGTAAAGCGCGTCCCGCGCCGCATCCACCAACCAGGCAGCGCGCGCCAGCAGGTGCTGGAAGCCGAAGGGGATGGCGTCACCGGCCGTCTCGGCTAGCTGCCAGCCGTTCTTGCGCCGTGTGTCGCTCAGCAGGCCGTCTAGGTAGGCACCAGCCCGTTGGCGGGCCTCCGGCCGCCGGAAGCAGGGGCCCCGCCGCGCACCGTGGACGCGGTCAGGGGCACGGGCTCCAGAACGGGGCGTAGTTCCTCTCGTATGCCGAAAACACCTACAACTGTAGAGTTAGTCATTCATGAAGGCATGATGCATGACAAGGGGCCTCCGTCACGCGATCGAGGTAGCAACTTCTCCGACGATCTCGCCATCCACATACTGCTTGAATGCCTCGACGCTCGTATGGCAGTCGAATCCGGCTTGGCTGACTGTCCGGTATGTCTCTGCAGATTCGTTTAGGAGAAGTGCGACAGGTCGCCCCCGGCCCTCCGGGAGACCCCTCGGCCAAGCCAGATCGATCATCGCTTCGGTCTGCTCGGTAGCGGCGTTGCGAAGCTCGTAGCCGAACTCGCCAGGGAACAGCCCTCGCCCGGACATCCAGTCCTTAAGCTCTTCTAGAATCTGCTCCTCGTCCGCACTGGTGACATGCGGCCGTAACTCAGGTGAAACTGCGCCACGGCGAGACTCGTCAACGGCATCCAGTACCTCAGCATGCCCCGGATACAAGGTGGTCAAGTGCAGATTAGCAGCATTGGCAAGGAGACTGCGCCGGGTCTCAAGGAATACCGGGTAGTTCTTGACCTTCCACAACTCCTCGTCCATCGGAATCCACTGGGACTCCAGAACTCCGGGGTTCTGTTCCTCCACGAAAGTGAAGTAGCCCTCAAGGCCGACACGACGAAGGTCAGGGTCGCGCTTGCCTGTGAACTTGGGAGAGCTCGCTGCGGGACAGGCTGCGCCGATCCACTTGTTGCATTCGGCAGTGAGAAAGCAGAGATTGCCCAGTGCGTTGACCTGAGGTTTCTCATACCCGGCATCATAGAGCACCGCCTTGGGGAAGATGTGGTGTACTTCCAGTTGGGCGTCTTGGCCCAGCAGATCAGCCTTGAGTTCGGTCCCGTCGCAGAAGTTTCTTGCTCCACCCACACGAGTTAGCCAGTAAAGCGCAGGGTAGAGCCGAGCGCCGAGTGACCAGGCATCGAAGTCGGAGGCAGTCACACGGCGCCGTCCCCACTTCGTCCCGATGTCCGCGATCAATCGTTCTATTCCATCCGCTGTACCGTCCACCACCACCAGATCCTGCCTTATCTTGGTCTCAGTCGTACCAGAGAAGCGGCCCCGTATCCCTGCCTGCAAGAACCAGTAGAGCAGCCGATTCCACTCATCAGTACTCATCAGTCCAGGTGGACGCAGCGCCAGATGGCGGACCATAACCGGAATCGAGAAGCGTCCAAAAAGAACACGGTCATGGTCGAGTCCTAGCCGATACGAAATCTTGTTCAACACAGCATTGACATGTTTGACAGTGCGCTGCAGGCCATCCTTTACCTGTATGCCTGGAGTATCGTGCAGGTACTGAAACGCTGCCTCGCCATTTACGACCGCGTTTATGCACCGCAGTAGCCAGTCTACGGTGAAGTCGAAACGGTGCTCCCGCCACTTACCAACGTACTGCCCCATCTCCTTGCGAACATCTGGCCACTTTGCGGCAATCCTCGCCAGTGCTAGGTCGCCGCTTGAGAGTGTCGTGCCCGCGCGGTTCAAACGGTTGAAGATGTCCACCACTGTGTCGATACTCTTCCCTTCATCCGCGATCTGCTCAATGTGGAGTTCTCTATCAGTCACACTGAGGAGGCGGAGTAGACGATTATTGACTTCGATGTATCGGGTCGGGTCAATGTGAATACCCGGAGCGCCGAGTTTACTCTCCAGCAGACCCGGAAGGCCATCATTGCCCACCTTCATCACCTCAGTTACGTCGAACCAAAGCGGGTCGTCCTTCATCTTGATCGGCTGGAAGAACTCGAACCTCTCGTTTCCGGCATGGAAGCACAGATTACTGAACGCCTCACTATCTCCGCTGAAGAAGGCTGGTGCCCGACCCTTGATCACGCCGTACAGTGATGTCACCCGTTGCTGACCATCCAGCAGGAGTTCTGTTGCTGTGCCGTCGTTGAGCGTGGTCAACCAAGTCAGTAGGCTCCCAACCGGATGCTTCTGATAAAGCGAGTCGAAGAACTCCCGCACCTGACCGCGTTTCCATACGTACCCACGCTGAAATCTGGGAAGGGCAAGATTGCCCAGTTCGACGTTGGTCAGGATGGCATCAACATTCATTTCGTTGTCTCTTTCCTGCTGTATCCTTGTCAATACGATTTGTGTTGCATCGAATGGGCAAGAATGTAGCATGGGCGACTAGGCCCAACCAAGATACCCTCTACTGCCGAGTACTTGGATAGGCCTCGTGTCCCGGCCCCGAGCCCAGACGGATTCCCGGTTGGTGACACGTTTGGTAGAGCCTCGAAGACGGCCGTCATGTCTTACTGAGATCGGTCGACTCATCGTCATGTACTTGAAGGGCGTGATCTTCATCTTCCCGCTACCAACCAGCAGGCATTGTCCACCTGCACATGCAACGACCCAGCAATGTCGGCTGCATCCGGTGATAGATCCGGCCCGAAACTGAGTCTTGATATCTCGCCTGGGAGCCCAGTGCTGCTACAACTGTTGATTGCTTTACACCTGTAGTGTTAGGTTCAACCTCCGGCTAACTCTCGCCCAGACGGTAGGCCTCCTTCGCCAAGCCGTAGGCAGCGGCCTGCATCATCTGAGCAGCGTCTTCCTCATCGATGACCTGCCGTTCCAGCAGACCTGCAATCCAGTTGGCGTCAACCCGGCGGGCTAGGTCGTGCCGAATGGGAATGGAGGGATAGGCCCGCGTGTCGTCATTGAAGAAGGTGGATCGGCGACGACCCCATCGCGCACGGTCCCGATGGAAAGATCGGCCTCATCTGTTGACGTAACCGTTGGGTGTTTGCTGGTCCGGTCTCGAGGATCGGACCAGGCGCAGCCGCGACACTGTCCAATGTGACCGGCAACCGGAAAGTCTGCGGGTCCAACACAATCTGACGTTCTGCCAGACCCAAGGGGACTGTACTGCGAACCTTCCGGTGGGAGTTCCCTGCATGAACCGCTGGCGTCGAGTTGCGGAGCGCTGCTGACCGAATGGAACGCAGGAGCGCTCCGCCGACCGAGCGTCCCGCTGGCGTGAGTCCCCCTTCCCCGGCCACCGTCGAGTGTGCTCCGGCAGGGGGCGGCCCAGACTACCCGCTGCCCACCGTCCTGACGCTTGCCAAAAATCGGGCTCGATCCAGTTCGATGCCGTCGGCGTCCCGAGATGGGTCAGTGCTGGCCGTCCCTTCTTCCTTGAGTGGGAGCGCAATGCCATCCGATCCGTCACGTTGGCCGCCCGGCTCCTCTACTCTGCAACTCCTCACACCTCCTCACCGGTAACCACGACGCTCGATCCGACGTCCTAGCCGCCTTCGGCGACAACATTGTAAAGATCCGCTTCCAACGAGTGGGGCGGGAGTGGCGGCAGCGATGCGGGGCAGGGCCAGCGCACAGTCCGGGACGTGCGCCGGCAAGTGGTCAGCGACGACATCGACGTGCGCCGCCGGCACCGGACGCCGCGTGCTGACGGGATGGCCGCGCCGGCCTCCCGGTGTGCGGCCCCGACCCGCGCGGGTGCACACAGGCACCCGGTCCATCCTGCGATGGCAGCTGGACGCTGTTGCCGCTGTCCCGGTTGAGTTGGTGCCGTAGGTCGCCGATCCTTTCCTGCTGCGCAGATCCGGGTTCTCGCGTTCCTGGGAAGCGACCAGCGGCGCCAGCTCCGAGATCTAGGCGTGAACGGCCAGCCGGTTCGGAGGTCAGCTGGGCTACGAAACCGGAAAGGGCTGCTGCGGGTAGCGACACCTGCGTGCGGCATCAAGGAAAACGGCGGCGAGCAACGCGGACGGTCTGGCTCTGGCACAAAACGACGTTGCCCGCCGAACCCAGACCCCAGACGTCAGGCGCAGGAGGAACAGCCCGGACCAGAAAAGTTACGCAGTCGCAGCGCGCGCCCCAGCGGCCGTTGCGGCCATCAGAATCGCGGGGGTATCGGATTCCAACCGAGTTCCGCGCGCCAGTCGGGCCCAATGTCCGAAAAACGGTTCAGCCCGAAGGCGCCAATGTCGATGTTTGTCTCGCCGTAGAGCACCAGGTCGCTTACCGCCTTGCCGGTGGCGGGTGCGATGCCAAACCCATGGGCCGACGCCGTTACAACCACGTAGTTGCTTGGGCATTCCAGGATGTCAATGATCGGCATCATGTCCGGAACCTGCTCCACCACACCGGCCCAACTTCGGATGACCGGGGCGTCCGCCTGGCCCGGAAGCAGATCGGCCAGCCGCCTGGCGATATTCCGAATGAGCGGAGTGTTGGGTTTGTCAGGGTCGGTGGCCAGGTCGACGTCGGCCCATTCGTGGGCGCCCCCGCCAAAGAGTAGATTGCCGCTGGCGGCCTGCCGCCCGTAGAGTCCGTTCCCCACAAGGGCGATGTCGAAGAGCGGCGGCACCGGGGCGGTCGCCAGTATTTCCACCCGTGCCGGTGCAACGGGAACGTGCACGCCCACCAGTTGCGTCATCAGCGCGGTCTGGGGTCCGGCGGCGCCGACCACCATGTCGGCGGCGATGGCGCCGGCGGACGTCTCCACCGACGTGACCCTGCCGCTGTCGACCTGGATGCCCGTGACAACCGTGTTCTGAAAGAGCCTGCCGCCCAAGTCCTGAAACGCCCATGCCAATGCCTGGACCGTCAGCTGGGAGTTGGCGTGACCGCCGTTGGCGAAAAAGAGCCCGCCAAGTGTCCGGTCGGTGATTCCGGGAATCATGTCCCGTATCTGCGACGGGGCGACCATGTCCGCGCGCAGGCCGTGACGCAACGCCTCGTCCCGCTCCGAGAACAGGTCGTCCATATCCTTCTCCGTCACGGCGACCTGGAGCCTGCCCTGCTGCGTGAACTCGGTGGGATAGCCCAACTCCTCATCCAGCGTGGCCCATAGCTTGATGGCTTCCACGGCCATCGGTATCATCGCCGGCTCGTCGGTCCGCTCGCTGATCATCCCGCCGTTGCGCCCAGAGGCCTCGCCCCCGACGATCCCCTTGTCAACGACCACGACATCCCGACCAGCCCTGGCCAGGAAATAGGCTGACGTCAGGCCTGAAACGCCAGCCCCAATAATGACGACATCTGCGCTGACCACGGGCATTGGGTCACTTCCACGATGGGGCATCGTCGTCCATTTACCCAAGCACCTGCCTCGGTGGACTAAACCACTTGGGCCAGTCCCTGCGCACTTGCTCCGCCTCTTCGCGGGGCCACAGGACCTTCAGTGGTAGCGGCCGCACAGGCGGCCGGTAGGACATGATGGGCACGTCAGCTACGTCGCGACCGGTTTCGGCGGCTAGCATCATCGACACCTGCTCTCGGCACAGCCGGCCCTGGCAATAACCCATGCCGACCCTTGTCAGGCGCTTGACCTGGTTTGAGTCTGCAGGAGAGTCCTTCGCAAGCGTCCTGAGATTCCGGCGGCTCTGGCGCTCCGCCTCCCACTTCAGACGGCGCGGCGGATGAAGGTCATTGAGCTCAGCGCAAGTTACTTCCTCGCACGGGCACACGAAGATGTCCGGCCCGCCGGCCGTCACGAGCGACTGAAGCCAGCTCGCCCAATTCGAGTTCACTTCGTTCGATGCCGAGTCGACCGCTTCTGCCTGCAGGTCGGCTCTCCGGGCCAGCGCCTCGTCCTTGCCGATGGCGCCGAGCGACTCGGCAGCGGCAAGCCCGGCCAGGCGCCCCTGGTTTCGTGCGATCTCGCTGTCAAGGACCATGCCTTCGTGGAAACCGGCGACATCCCCCGCGACGAACACCGTTTCGACGCTGGTTCGCATCCAGTCATCGCGGTCCGGCACGTACCCGCCAAGCCCGGACTCGAAGCGAAGGTCGCATCCCAGGAGACTGAGCAGCTCCACGTTCGGAACCAGACCGATGGCGAGGCACACGGTGTCCGCGGCGATGACTTTCTCGGTGCCGGCAACCGGCTCGCTGTTGTTGTCAATCTCGACCAGCACCACGGACTCGATATCGCCGCATCTGCCTACCGCCTCCCTGACGGTGTGCGACGTGTATAGCTTCACACCCTCTCTTTGCAACGCCGTGCGAAGGGCCACGTCGCCGCGCACGGAGTTGGACACGTCCACGATTGCAGCTACCTCGATACCCCTGTCCAGCGCCATCCTGGCGGTGCTCAGGCCAAGGTTGCCGGCGCCCATGACCACCATGCGCCGTGAGGCGGACGCCTCGTATCGATTCATGAGCCAGAAGGCGCCGTTGGCACCTACGGCACCCGCCAGATTCCACCCTGAGAAGGCGATGCCCAAGTCCCGGGCGCCGGTGGCCAGGATGAGCCGGTCGTACTTGATCATCCACGACCGCTCGTCGTTGGCCAGACCGAGCTGCGGGCCATCGAGCATCCTGCTGGAATCGGAATTCCGAAAGGCACCCCAGACACAGGTCCCCAACTGTACGTCGACACCGGCAGCTTTGGCCTCTGTCACGGCTTCGCTCGCCGCGGCCACCCGCTCCAGCATCAACGCCCTATCCCGCAGGTCGCCCGAGAACCGCTGGCCGAAGAATTGAGGAACATTCAGCCCGGCCATGGCCACCGGGACAGGGTTCTCATCGATGAGCGTGACGTGCACTCCGGCCTTGGCCGCTTCCGTGGCGGCAGCCGACCCCGACACGCCCGCCCCCACGACCACCAGCGGTCTGGACTCCATGTCAGATCCCTCTGCTCAGGCTAGAGCCGGTTCTCCATCGCATGTCCATGAACATGGACGGACTAGGCGACCTTTCGCGGCGATGTGGTCCCGGTCGGCAGGGCGCCGCGCAGGGACTTGGTGTATTGGTGGCCGAACCCACAGCATGTGCCAATGACCTGGGCTCCCATATCGACCCAAGCCGCGGCCTCCCGCGTCAACTCCTCCACGGACTCTTCGTTGCTGAGGGTGCTGTCCTGCCAGGTTTCAAGATAGTCTTCTCTGCCGGCATCCGGATAGACGACGACGGGCCCGGACCACTCGTCGAGCATGACCTGGAGCGCCGCCGTAGTCGCGTCGATCCGGCTGTGGAACACCCCGAGGACGTCGGGACCGACCGAGGCGATTTCGTTGATGCCTTCGGCCAGGCTCTTGTTGTCGTCGACCGGCCGCCAGGTCTCCGTCCACATCGGCATGCCCAATCCGCCGGTGTAGTGACGTTCGTCACCGAAATTCATTCTGACCGCCTGCCCGTCTGGTGCCACCGAGGCCGTGAAAGCAACCCAGACCGGAAGTCCGGTGGCCTTCGCCGCTTCAGCGGCTATCGCCCGGGACTCGTTGTCGGCCCATAAATTCTCGATCAGGAAGAAGTCCACGCCGGACTCGGCCAGGATATCGGCCTGCTCCTCGGCGTATGTCCTCAGTTCCGCCGTCGAAAGGCTGGCGCCATAGCCGTAGCCGGTACCACCCAGAAGAGTCCGGGTTCTGTGGTCGCGGACGGGAGTGCGGCACGAGATTGAGCCGGCGACATACACCGGTCTGTTGACAGCTGCCCGGTCTATGGCTTCCAGCGCCGCGTCCACGGCGCGCACGTTGACTTCCCTTACCAGTTCGCCGTACCCGGAGGCCTCCAGCGCGGGGCGCAGCGTGTTGAATGTGTTGGTGGTGAGGATGTCGGCACCTGCCTTGATGTAACGCTCGTGCATCTGCCGCACCGTTGCCGGGTGCGTGTAGCTGCCCGGGCCGCACCAAGAGGCCGGGTGCATCGGCACGCCCATGGCCTGAAGCTCCGTTCCGATGGCTCCATCAAGGATGATTACTTCACCTTTGTCTATGCGGCGCTTCAAACCCTCATAGTTGGCCATGACCAGATTCTCCGTTGTGACTCACGTTGGCAGGCAGCATCTTCCCATTTCAGACTATTCGGACGGCGACAGCTCATGGCAGCCCAGAAGGTTCGACCCGACTCCGATCTAACCTGCCAGTGGCTTCCGAGTTGGACCTGACGCGTTCAATTTTGGTCGTGCGGGGGAGGACGATTGGATTGAAGTATATATGGGACTTATAGGCCGGACTTGACAGCCGGCCCATCTCGTTCACGGGTCGTCGGGGTCCCCCACGGGATCGCCCCTCGCCGTGCAGCCGCCCCTGTCCCGCGGGCCGAAACGGGCACGCACGGAAGCCCCGCACGCACCAAAA
>JAPPAJ010000221.1 GCA_026705565.1 Caldilineaceae bacterium
CGTTGTGGGAGGTGGCGTCGTCCAGCGCGATCCAGATGCTGATCGCATCCGGGGAGTGGAAGGACCACTTCGGGTTGTCGTGATGCCAGGCCGTGGCATTGGCCCAAGGTTGCTTGATCAGGGCCTGGTCGTGCCACACGCGCATGCCGTCCGTCTGGGCCAGTTCGGTGGCCATTCTGCCAATACGGGGATCCAGTATGAGCTCCTTCACCGCCGGATTGTCCTTCCACAAATTGAGGCGCTGCACAAAGACGTAGTCATAGAAGGAATCTCGATCTCTCCAGCGCTCGTCGTCCTCTGCCCCTTCGACCACCAGCTTCCGGTCCTTGCGTTCCCGTACGGCTTCGTCAACGACGTCCCGCCAAGTCTCCAGCTCCTCGGGAGTCAGGAATTCATCGATCACCACAAAACCGTTGGTTTGATAGGCGTCAATCTGGGCCTGTGTGATTTCCGTATTCATGACATCTCCATGTCCATCAAGTGCTTTCTGAATTCAGCAACTACCAAACCCATGTGAAACGTCACACACCGCCCCAGCCGGAATCCCCGGCCCGACACTTTCGGCTTCGTGTTCCAGTAGTTTCCCTGCTTCGCTCACCCTCGATTGTAAGGCAAGCCGGCACACGTGATTCCCACGCCTCACACGTCATCGAGGCGGGTCAGGGTCTGACCACCGGGTGTGTCCATGACCTGCCAGCCATGCGTGCGAATCCGGTCCCTGAGTCGATCCGAAAGCGGCCAGTCCTTGACTTGGCGAGCCCGTTCCCTTTGCTCCAGCCAACCTCTCACCTCCGCCGACGGAGTCTCCTCCTCCTTTGCTCGCATCTCCAGAGCCTTCAACTTCTGCACCGTTTGACGCCAGATCCCGGCGTCCAGACCGGATTGCGCGTCGGGGAGCGACCAGGCCCCCAACTCCTCAAGGGCGAAGTCATCGTCATGCACGATCTCCAGGGTCTCATCGTTCCGCACGATCGTAGCCCTGCCCTGACCAAGAACCTGTGCCCGGCCGGAACTTGGATTCATGATCACGGCCGTATTCTCATCAATACCCAACACGGTCAAGCTATCCTCGGCAGGCAGGAGATCGAGCAGTTCATTGAACCGGCTCTGGCCCATGTAGCAACGGCTGGTGTCCAGACCGCTGCCGCCGGACTGGTTGTTCCAGTGCGGGATTACCACCAATTTCAGGCCAAAGGGCTCAAACAGGTCCAGCCCTTCCGACCAAAACAAATCCAATCCCACCTTGTATATCTCGTACACCGGCAGGGCAAGGCGCCCTGCCGCCACCGTGGCGGCGCTGGACAAAAACAGGGTTCGTCCCAGCCGATGGCAGATTCGGCAGATCTCCCAACACAGGCTGTCGCGGAAGTGCCGGACGGCGTAGGTGGGGCTGCCGGGGCCGGTCAGGATCACGTTGGCCTCGTAAATGGGTCCCATCAGATCCGGATTGTTGGTGCTGAACGGCCCGTCGGATCGGCGCACCGGCACCGTGGTGACTTGGGGATGGTAATTCTGCAGACGGACTCTCAGAAAGCGGTCGACATCGCGTGCGACTTCCTCGCTGTTGGGTTCGAAACCGGCCGGGGTTTCCAGGATGGCAACCCGCGGCCGCTGATTCAATCGGGAGAAGATCCGATCGTAAATCCTCTGCATGGACGGTGCCGTCTCGCCGGAACCCAGCAGGACGATGTCTCCGGGTGTCTGCTCGCCCATCAGTCGCTCCAAAACCCTGACGACACGGCTTCCAGCAGGACATTCGCCAGCCGGTCCGGCCTGTGGACATGAATGTCGTGATCCGTGTCCTCGAACCACACGGTTCGGCATCGTTCCAAACTTTCTTCGGCATGGGCCACCTGTTGACGCCTGTACCCGGCCCGTTCCGGATCGTCCGAGGACTCCGCGGGGCAGATCAGGACCGGAACCCGCACCTGCCGGTAGTAGTCCTCCGGGTTCATCTCCCACAACGCGTGCAGGATGCGCAGGTGGTTGTCAAGGGACAGATTGGGGGACACCGTTCCGTCATCCGCCACTGCAAAGTTTCCCAGCGTGTGCTGAACCCCCGTGGGTGTCCAGTCCGGATGGTTGGACTGGATGGCCTCTCTCATATCTTCCACCTGCCGTCCGCGGAAATCCGGAGGCGAAAGACGCTCCTTGACCGTTTCCCAGTCGGAACCCAGGCTCTTCCGCAGACTCAGGAAGCCTCCGTCGATGAAGCCCACCCCGGACAGGAGGTCGGGCCGTGTGGCAGCCAGGTGCAGGGCTACGTTGCCACCCCAGCTTTGGCCAAGGAACACGGGCCGCTCAAGCTTCAGGTCGGTGATCACGGCCTCCATGTCCGCGCTGATGCTTTCGAATTCGTATCCGCAATCGGGCTTGTCCGACCGGCCGTGTCCCCTTTGGTCCACCGTCACCACCGCACAACCGGCCCCGTGCAGCTTTAGCGCCACCTGTTCCCAGGTTAGGCAGTTGCTGCTTAGGCCGTGGGACATCACGAAGACAGGGCCACCCTCCGCATTCGCACAACGCACGTGCAGGGTGATTTCACGGCCCGGCAGATTAATGAAGCGCGTGTTCAACATGGCAGAGCTGGTTTCGAAACGGCTTTAAGGCAGTTCAATGCCCGGGCACCGGCGGCGGTAAGGCAGCCCACGGCTGCACGCCGCAACGGGCAGCCCAACCATCCCACAAAGCCGCCAGTTCCCCGACCAGATCCGGATGCTCACAGGCCAGATCCCGGGTCTCCGTTCTGTCGGCCTCGATGTCGTACAACTCCCAGGGATCCGGATAGCGGTTTACCAGCTTCCAGCGTCCGCGGCGCACAGCTCGATTGCCTTCATGTTCCCAGTAGAGTACTTCCCGCCCGGAGGGACCATCCGACAGCGTGGGCACCAGCGAGACTCCCTCCAGTGGCTTGATGGTTTGGCCCTGACGAGTCTCCGGGTAGGAAGAACCGGACCACTCAAGGCACGTCGCCATGATATCCGGCAACTGGCCAGGTTGTTGCCGCCACTGGCCTCGGTCTTCGTGCCGGATGTCCGGTCCAGCCATGATCAGCGGGGTCGCAATGCCGCCCTCGTGCACCCAGTGCTTGTAAAGGCGGAAGGGCGAGTTGGACACATTCGCCCAGGGGATCCCATAGCTGGCATAGGTATCCTCTCCGCCCGGCCAGATCTCGGGGCTGTTGCCAAACCGCACAGGTTCCCCTTGCCGGGTGGTGGAGGTTCCGATCTGCTCCCAGCCGGTCGCCACGCGTTCCGCCATGGATGACTCCAGTTCCTCGGCACAGCCCCCGTTGTCGGCCAGGAATACGATCCAGGTGTTGTCGAACTGCCCCGTGTCCTCCAACGCCTGCAGAATGCGGCCGATCCCCTGATCCATGCGGTCAATCTGGGCCGCATACACCTCCATGCGGTGGCACTCCCATTCCTTGTCGGGGGCTGCCTCCCAAGGCGGAACCCTTGGATCGCGCTCACTGAGCTGCCAGTCCGGGTCCAGAACTCCCATGTCCCTCAGGCGGGCTTGGCGTTGGGCCCTTAGTTCATCCCAGCCGGCATCGAAGCGGCCCTTGTACTTGGCTATATCCTCCTCGTGGGCATGGAGCGGCCAGTGTGGTGCCGTGTACGCAACGTACTGGAAAAAGGGGCTGCCTTCTCCGTTCTCGGCATGCTCTCGGATTTGCCGCGCCGCCTGATCGGAGATGGCATCGGTGATGAAGTAGTCGTCGCCTTCGGCCGTGATGCGCTCGTTGTTGCGGGTCAGGGTGCGTGGCTGGTAGAAGTTTGCGGCACCCGTGATGATGCCGTAGAAGTCATCAAACCCCCGTTGACAGGGCCAATTGTGCTTGGGACTCTCCACAAACCGAGTCACGTGCCACTTGCCGGACATGAACGTGGCGTAGCCACCGGTCTTCAGGGCCTCGGCAATCGTGACCGATCTGGGACTCAGATCCCCCAAGTACCCATCCAACCCGTGCGTGCCCATCATGTGACCGATGTCCGCCTGATGAGGGTACAGGCCGGTCAGAAGGGACCCGCGCGACGGACAGCAGCGCGCGGTGTTGTAGAACTGGCTGTAGCGGAGGCCGCGAGCCGCCAGACGGTCCAGGTTGGGGGTATCCACTTCCCCGCCGTAACAGCCCAAATCCGAGAATCCCATGTCATCGTTGAGAATCAAAATGATGTTGGGTTGGTCGGCCATGGCGTCAGCAATCCTATGGATGATCGGTCGTAGGAGTCTACCTGCCTGTCGTCTTGGCACATGCACATGCACATCCAGACTACCCGTTCCCCGAAATAGTCGTTGTCGATCGGATCGCATCTGCATTGGTGGTTTCGGTCGTACTCCAGGCTCTTGCACCACCAACCAGCACGCGAAACCAAGGGCCCAAGCCATAGTCCCAACGTGGTTGCATCCCGTCATGCAAGACACGTGTTGTTCTGTGGTCAGGTCGAAGTCCGGTCCCACCCCTCGATGGTAGGGCAATGTCAGGTCACACGAACAGGAATTGCCTGTCCCCGTCCTCCCAACCTTCAAGGGAAGCAAGTAGCACGGGATAGTCGGGCAACCGGCATTGCGCTCTCGCCTCGGCCAACATGCGACGCTGCCGCTCAAGTCGGTCCACGCAGAAGGTAACCAGCATGAGCCGCTGGAACAGTTCCAAGGACTTGGCCCACTTGGACAGGTTGCCCATGCGGACATCCCGTTGGACCTCAACCGGCCACACCCGCTCCCTGTAATACACAGCCAGATCCGGTTCGGAACGAAGGCCCCAAGGATCGGTTGCGCGCTCGGGACAGGGCGGAGGCTGATCGTCCACCGGAACGCCCATGGACAGCAGATGATCCCGGGATTCCAGAATTGCCACGGCATGGCGGACGGATACATGATGCGCCAGTACCCATGGCAGTTCCGACTGTGCCGGTTCGGCATTGCACCGTTGCCGGTACCAGTCCCTGCCGGCAGAAGTTAGTTCGTACAGCGGCCGCCCCCGGCCCTGGCGGAAGTGCCAGCGCAACGGCGCGCCACCCGAGGACGCTGCCATGATGTACCCCGCCTGCTCCAGCTGCCGCCACTGGACCCGGCATGCACCGCCCGTCCATGCCGCCTGGTCCGGACACGCGGTCCGCGCCAGACGCCAACTGCGGATGCATCCGGTTGCGCCCATGAGCCGAAGCAGACGGTAGGCCGGGGTATCGGGCAAGGATCAAGTGAGAGCGCAGAGTCCGGTTCAGCAGCAGAACATTAATTATATGAACATTTGTTCAATTGTCAATTGAAGCGTACAGGGACAGGCAGATTCGCACCCCGTTGGTGCCCTATCCGGCCACTTTGATGGCGTACCTGGTCAGCGCTACCGACTCTCCATCGACGTCACCCCACAGAACCATGCTGTAGATGCCGGGACCATGGATTTGGATGACCCGGTTCAGGTCGGCCTCAATGCGGAACAAATCCGCCTCCACCTGCCAGATGTCGGCTGTCACCAGTGCCACGTCGACTCTCTTGCGGATCCGAAAGCCGTCCCTGATCCGTTGGCGCAGCCGGTCGATTTCGTCCTCGTTTCCCGGCAACTGCAAGTTTGGATCGGCATCCCACGGGGCCGGACAGCGTTCCCAGTCCATCTCTCGGGTTTCCCCCTCCAGCCAATAAAATCCGGTAGGCAGGGGCCGGGGGATGTAGGCAACCGGCCTCCCGGATGAATAGCAAAATGTCTGGAAAACTTGGCCCCGGGTGTAATTGGCCAATGGAGGATCCCAGGTCACCACGACGTTGGTCCGGTCGTTCAGATTCACCTCCGGTGTAACCTGGCCTGCCATCGCAAGCCTGCCTCCCGCCAACTCCGGGGGCAGGCTGAACCGAACATACTCCCCCTCGAACACTTGCGCCACCACCATGGCCTGGCAGCTGTTGGCGATGCCGATGTTCACTTCCCGGTGGTAGGGACGGAGGATGTTGTCCCGATGGCCGGGACTGTCCATAAGTCCTGCCATCGCATCATTGAGAGTCTGTTCGGAAACGAGAGGTGCACATAAGCCAGCCGGGACATCCACGACGCTCTTGAAGGAAAGGTTCTCGACACTGTAGTCGTGGCCCCCGGCCCAGGTGTAACGCATGGACGGAGTCTCACCGCGCAGATTCCAGTGCGACATGTACCGATTTTCCACCAAGTCTTCCGCGTGAAGCTGGGCACCCTCGTTGTACGCCATAACCACCGATTCCAGACCCCTCAACGAACGCTCGCGGTTGATGAGTTCCAGCATATGGAGCCGAAGCTCCGCCAACCTGTCCGCATCGAGTTGAAAATCGGGAGGTCCGTTCCCTATGGGTTCTGTTGCGGCGACGCCATCGGTGGCAGGAGCCGAACCCGTCTCCGGCACGGGCTCATTGGAAGTATCGGCGCTGGTATCCTCGGCTTTCGAAACCCCTGCTGTCGCCCCATTGCCCTCACGGGTGACCAGGGAGCTGTAAATCCAGGCGCCGTTCTCCAGTTCCAGCCACTCTCCGTTATCGCTGACGCCAACAACGACGACTTCCGTGCCGACCGGAAGGACTCGCACCACGGAAAAATCGGTGCTCGGCCCGGTGCGAAGGTTGGAACCGATGATGACAGTCCCGGTCCAACTAGCCGGGCCGGGCGCCGCCTCTCCCCGGGACGGGGGGGCCTCGGGCGGGGTGACGACCTGCGCCTCCGGAGTGACGGCCGGCGCCTCCGTGCTGCCAGGCCAGTTGGCCTCAAGTGCAGCGAACGTCGCGGGCGGACACTCCCGAAACGCAGCACTGGCGGCAACGAACGCCGAAAACGCCTGGGGATCGACTATGAATTGGCCGGTAGGGGCATCGTAGGCGACCAGTCCCAGCATGTAGGTGGCCGAACCCGACCCGGCCGGACCCGCGTATGTCCCCATGTCCGCAAGGTCGATAACGCTCTCCATGGGCAGCCACATAATGCCCTGTTGCGGGTCGGTGACCACCAGCCAGTCGATTGCAAAATTTCGGTCCAGGAGCAATATCCACTGCTGCTCGGGCTCGGGCAGGCCCAAGCTTGTACTCCGTACCAGCGCAACGAGTCTCGGTCGCACCTCGCGGCAGATATGCCGGTCCGGAGACGGCATGGTCAGTCCGGATTCGGCAACCACAACCGGCTGACGCCCGGAGGTGGCCATCCTGAGTTCGCTGTACTTCAGATACCACGCGGCTGCGATTCCGAACAGGAGCACAATTGCCACCAAAGGCAGGCTGCAACCGCACGAACACGGTCTCGACAGGCATCCCCGCCGGGGCCGGCTGGGAACGCGTCCTGGTGTGACGTACATGGAACGCAACCGGTAGTGGGTACCCGTGCGAAGTTCAACGCGCCTGGCGACAAGGGCTCTCGATGAGTCCCGCGCCCTCAATCAGGTTGCTGCGGGAAAGAACATGATCCACCGGATGGCCGCCTCGGTTTGCCGTCCGACGGCAAACCGCAATCCAAAGTGGTCTCGGAGGCTCGGCTTGCACGATCTGGGCAGGTTCATCCGCCTGGACGCATTGCCGTCAAGGCCCGAGCCACGCCATGAAACCCCGACCACAGCATGCGCGTCGAGAGACCTGTCCCGAGGGAGGGCAGAAGCTCATCGACATTAAGGTCCTCGACGGCCGCCAAAGTCCTGCGCAATCCCTTCCGCACAAGCTCACGGGCCGGCCCGGCTTCGGCTTCAAGTCCCCCACAAACCATGACTGCATATTGCAGATGTCCCAGGATGTGCATCCGGTAGGCATGCCACCAGACATCGAATGCAATATCGGTGCCGGCGCGTGCCATTGCCTCGCCGTACTCCTCGATCACATCACGCTCGACAGTCCGGCGGACATCCGGCTCCACGTTGGTGGCCAGAAACAAAGCCAGGTCGCGCATGCCTGACCCAATCGAGCATACTTGCCAGTCGATGACAGCCAGCTCCGACGGGTTGTCCGGATCGAAAAACAGGTTGTCCAGACGGTAGTCACCGTGCGTGAAGGTGAGGGGAACAAGACGCGCAGACCGTCGCCAAAAAGAAATCATCGAGCAGCCGAACTCAAGCATAACCCGGTTCAGCGGAGGCGACAGGTACTCCCCAAAATCCCTGCGGACCGACGGCAGGAACCACAGGTACAAGGCTTGCAACAGAAACAACTCCCAGCGCGACCTCTTCATCCAGACCCTGGCGGCAAACCGTTCGTTCCGGGTTTGGCCCAGAAACTGCGCATGCAACATCGTTATGCCGTGGAGGGCGACACGTGCCTGTTCTGCCGTCGCGCCGGCAATCTGGTCCACCTGCACCATCCCGTTCAGATCTTCTTGCACGATCACGCAATCATCCGTCTCCGCGTCGTAGTCGATGTAGTACAAACAGGGCGTGCGTACGAGAACGTCGTCCCGCAGACGCGAGTAGAACGCGTATTCCCGTTCGTGCAGTCCAAGCCGGCGGCTCATGGTGCGGCTGCGGCGATCGCGTCCCGGAAGTTTCACGATCACGGATGCCGGAGCATCGGGATCCGCATCGGCATACGCCAGGCGGCAGCGCAGGATTTCTCCCACCAGGCCGCGACCAACGCCGACAGGGACGGTCGATACCTGGGTCACTGCCGGAAATCCGGCACCTCCCGCAGCGAACGCGCGGGTTATCCAGTCGGTCGTGATGTCGGCGCCACTGTCGATCAGAGGCGGTTTCGACATGGGGGAAGATCCTGGTATTGGGGGGCACACCGCTGCATTGTAGCGAGGGTTGCCACCCGCACGCCGAGACCAATTCCCGAACCAGAGCCATCCGGCACGGCCAGGATGGGACCCACGGCCCTACTGGTCCTCCTCCGTCTGTGGATCGAGCACAACCAGGGATTGATGTATCCACGAACCGTCCTCGGTTTTCAGCCACTGTCCATCGAGGCTGCGGTGGACCACCACGATCTCCGTACCTGCATCCACTACGCCCCTGACGGCAAAGTTCAGGTTGGGCCCCGCGCGCAGGTTCGCCCTGGCCGACACCGTGCCGGTCCTTGGCTGCAACAGTCCGAAGGATGAATCGGCGGGTTGCCGAACTGCCGGCGGTTCCAACTGTGCCGGAGGATCTTCCTCCACGGGAGCGGGGTCCCGCAATGACAGGTCGGCCGGAGCCATCTGGAACCGACCAAAACCCATGCCGTTCGCCACGAGTTCCTGCAGCCTGGCGGAATCGCAGCCCCTAAACATCGGACTGGCAGCCATCGCCGCCATGCCGGTGGCCGGAGACACTGTCGGAACCGGAATGGAACCTTCCCCCTCCGGGTGGCCGGCCTCACTGTTGTCCGCGGCAGGAGTAGCTGCAATCCCGGACAGGTAGGCAGTCTCGGAGTTCTGCAACACCAGCCAGTCCATGTCTATCCACAAGTATTCCGAACCGTTCACAACCACCCGCCACGCACCTCCGTTGCGGGTGTCTGCAACGTAGTGCCAATGGATGGCCCGGGCGGCTGTGCCCAGCCGGGTACCCATGAAGGTCCGCAACTGGCGGCAACGGAGACCAACGGGGGAAGCCGGCACACCACGCGGTTCGCTCGCAGCGCTCTGGGCAGTGGTGGCTGGTGGTCCGTTCAACTGCCTGAATTCCCTGTACCAGGCAACTCCAATCGAGGAAAACATCGCCAGCAACACGACCAGGACAGCAACGCTGCAGGTAAGGAAGCGCCGGACATGCCCATGCGCCCTCAGACTAAACAGGATTGTCTTGAGTATGGTCACCATCGCCTATGCGTCGCTGCAACACAGGAACGTCGTGCCCCAACGCCAATGGGCATCCGGGTCGGAGGGGGCGACGACGGGTACCTGCCATTGTCAAACATCACCGAAACGGCACTTCGGCACCGGGTCCTACCGCTCCAGACGCAGCGACGACCACCTTGGTCAGCAACTCGGACCCATCATCCGCCAAGGGTCCCGCGTGAACGAACGGACCGGTCCGACAGGATGGCGGGGCCCTGCGTCTATCCCGCACCCACGAAAATGGAGTAGAGCGACAGTGGGATGGCGGTCCCGGAAAGGTCACCCTGCAGCTCGACCGTATAGATGCCGGGCCCCATGATATCGATTACTTGGCTGAGATCCGCCTCGATGCGAAACAGACCAGGTTCCTCGTGCCAGACATCGGCGGCAGCCACCATGACGTTCACAGTCCTGGTTTGGAGTTCGAAACCCGGTCCCGCCCTGTGTTGCAGAATCTGCTCCATGTCTTCCGGAAACCGCAGCGACGGATCCGCTTCCCTGGGTGACTGGCAACGGATCCATTCACGTTCGACAATCCGATCCGGTTCGAGACGGTCCGAAGTTCCCACAGGAACGAGTTCGAGAACAGGCATCGGCTCATGGCGGCACCCGGTCTGCCACAGCAGGGACTTGGACGATCCCGTCAGCGGCTGCTCCCATCGAAGCAGGATGCCTGCACCCTCCCCCAGCGTTGCACCGCCCAACAGACTGCCCTCCATAACGAGTCTGCCGTCCACCAGTTGGGGGACAGCCGCGAAGCGAACAAACTCGCCTTCGAACAGTTGCACCATGATCTTGAGGCTGCAACCGGAAGCCAGGCCGATGCTCACTTCCCTGTGATGCGGGTTCAGAAGGGTGTCCCGGTGCAGGCTGCTGGCCAACAGCCAATCCGTCATCTCGTCGATGTCGTCCGTCGACATCGGCGGCAGACAGGCCGCATTGCCTGCCGCCGGATACCCCAGGTAGGCAACATTCTCCGCGCTGTAATCGTGTCCCCCGGCCCACGTATGTCGCATGTAGGGGGTTTCCAGTTTCAGATTCCAGTGGGACACGTAGTGATTGCGCACCATGTCGTAGGCGTGTGCCTGCGCGGCCCCAATGTAGGTTGGGGTTACCGGTTCCAGTTCCCTGCCCGTCCGCACTTCATTGATTCGGTTCAAGGCATGATTCAGGAGGACCAGCCGTTGCAAATCGTCGAGAAAATCCACCTGGGCGGAGTCTGGATTCTCCCCGTCCGACACATCCTCGAGCTCCACCAGGGATCCATGGATCCAGAATCCTGCGGTCAACTGCCACCACTCGCCGTCCTCGCTCTGTTCCAGCACCATAATCCGCGTGCCCGGTTCCAGCACTTCCTGGACTTGATGTTCCAGACCCGGACCCAGGCGAAGATTGGCTTGCGTCACAACCACTGCAATGCGTCCCGCGGGACCTTCCGGTGTGGAAGTGGGCGGTACGACGGTGGGGGTTGGAAGGAGCGGGGTATTGGTTGGCGGTGCAGTCGGTGTAGGCTCCGGGATCTCCACCGTGGCCGTTGGTTCAACCGGAGTGGTAGGCGTTGGTGTACTGGTCGGCGTCGGATCCGCGGCCTCCGCACCGTTCGGTGCCGCAGGCACCTCGGCCACGGGGACAGCGGCCAGTGAACCGCGGGAAGTCATGTCGGCCAAAATGGCTGGATCGCAATCGCGGAACAAGGGACTGGCGGCAAATACGTTCAAAGTCGCGGACGGTTCCGGCACCAGACCGGCAAACCACTCGGTGGGCAATGCGTAACCGACGGTGCGCAGGACCCCTTCCGAGGTACCAGTGCCTGTTTCCACCCTGTCCCAAAGATAACCGGTCGGACCTCCAGCCACCTGCCACAGGTCTCCGCGGACGTTGTCCACGGCAAACAGCCAGTGGGGCATGTCCGAACCCGCAACTGCGGATGTCGAGGTCCACAGGAGATAGCGGGGTTCCCTACAGAGGACAATGTCTTCCGGCCGGGGCAACCGGTCCCTTGGGACAGGCTGTGTCATCGTTCCCACATGCATCGCCTGCCTGATGCGTGCATAGGCACCGTACCAGGGCACGGCCGCGGCCACCACCAGTACCACGGCCACCAACGCGACGATGCAGCCGCAGTTGAAGAGCTTGGCCCGACATCCCGGCCGGCCGCTTGGAGAGGCGGTGCCGAACGCCTCCTCAAAGGAATCTGTAGGCATAACATGCTCTTGAACAGCGTTACTGTATCAGCCCGAACGTGATTCCTATTCCGATCGCACACAGTGTGTCCTGACGGGATCCGTGGACGGCAGTCCAAACCCGATCCCTGTAGCATTGGTCGGATCCACCGCCCGCAATGCCACCAGTGCCCGCACGCGCCATGAACCTGCAAATCCATGTTGGCGACAACCTACCCATCCTGGAGGCTATGCCTTCAGAATCCGTCGATCTGATCTACATCGATCCCCCGTTCAACACCGGCCGCAAGCAAACCCGAACCACCTTGCAAACGGTCCGCGACGAGGAACAGGGCGATCGGACCGGGTTTCAGGGTCACCGGTACCGCACCACAGAGGTGGGCCGTCTTTCATATGCCGACTCGTTCCCGGACTACCTGGACTTCATCGGCCCCAGGGTGGAGCAGGCCCTGCGTCTGCTCAGGCCCCACGGATCCTTCTTCTTTCACATCGACTATCGGGAGGTCCACTACTGCAAGGTCCTAATCGACTCGGTGTTTGGACGGGACAACTTCATGAACGAAATCATCTGGGCCTACGACTACGGCGGCCGGTCCCGGAAGCGCTGGTCCCCCAAACACGACAACATTCTCTGGTATGTGCGGGATGCCAACCGCTACACCTACCGGTTCGACGACATCGACCGCATCCCCTACATGGCCCCCGGCCTGGTGGGCCCGGACAAGGCGCGCCGGGGCAAGACCCCAACCGACTGCTGGTGGCAGACCATCGTCAGTCCCAACAGCCGGGAGAAGACCGGCTACCCCAGCCAGAAACCGCTGGCCCTGCTCAATCGTATTGTCCGGGTGCACTCCAATCCGGGCGACACCGTATTGGATTTCTTTGCCGGGTCGGGAACCACCGGCGAGGCCGCCCTTTGCAATGGTCGCCATGCCATCCTGGTGGACTCCAGCCCGGAGGCCGTCGAGATCATGGTTCGAAGGCTGGCTGTATGGGATCCCGAAGTCATCCGTCCCCGGGACATGCGGACATAGGGCGTCGAGAGGCCATGTGCCCTGCAAACCATCAACACAACAACACCACTTTCCTCTCCACAGTCCCCACCCATGTCCCGAAGGCGCGCACGATGCCAGCCATCAGGAACTTGCCGATGTGACTGGATCAATTATCGTGCTCCCCAGCGGACTGGGGGCGCAGAGCGTCGAGTGTCAATGGGCGACCGGCCCTCTTGGCATCAAGCCAGCGCCGAAAAGACTTTGGGCTTTCATCGGACGGCCTGCCTGCGAGCAGGCCGTTCACGCTGATGTCTTCGTCCAGATCCGGCCAGTGGATTCCTTCGCCATCGCCGATCAACTCCCAGTGCGCGCGTTCCTCGGCATCGACGTATGTCAAACGCGGGAACCAAGTTAGAGGCACGGAGATCGTGCAGCCATCGGACAGGTCCACTGTCAAGGCGTCTTCCGTCAGTGAGACCGCGGCGGCCCGTGGGGCCCGTGTCTCGGTCGTTGAGGCAGCCATGCCACCCCTCCGTCAGCAGTTCTGATGCCATCGGATAATCCATTCAGTGTTGCATATCCCTGAACGGCGGAAGCCGGTTCGCTGCAGCTCGAGCCGGAACTTGGCCACGTTGCGGTCGCACTTGACATGCACATGAGCCAGTTCTTCCCGATCATTTCTTGGTACCGTACAGGATAAACTGCTTGCGTATGCGAGGTCCTGGAGAAGTTTGGCGCGATGCCGGGCAGACCACTGACTGACACGCGGCAGAGCGTGTTGGGGAATGTTGCCTACTTCCATCCCTGTCCGTCGGTGGCCCATGCAGAGACCGAGGCATGAAGATCCACAAGACCACCTGCTCGAACAGCGCAGCGATCTGCTGCTGTCGACGCTCAGCGGTTACGTGGAGGCGATGGGCAGGAAGCTGAGCCTGACCGCACAGTTCCCTGATCGGCCGCCGGTAGCCCTGGCGGGCATTGCGGCACTTGACGAAAAGAGCCCGACGGCCAAGACACTTGACTCGGCCTGAACTCGGACAGCTCCGGCAATGATTGCGTCAACCGCTTGCGGCCGGTGCATCCCCGAACAGGACGGGACCGGCAATCCGATGCGACAGGTCCAACTGTCCGGTGCCAGGCTTACGTCAGCCACAGCCATCCCCCTGCCGCCGCAACGATCACTAGCAGCCAGGACGGCACGCGCCAGAACACAAGCCCGGTAAACGCGGCCAGAGCCATCAAAAAGGTGCGGCCATCCGTAACCGCCGAGACCCAAATCGGCTGGTACAGGGCCGCCAGCAGGACCCCGACGACCGCAGCGTTGATGCCCATCTGGGCCTTCTGAACCGGTCCGTGACGCTGTACCGCGGACCAGAACGGCAACACACCGAACAGCAGCAAAAACGACGGCAGGTAGATTGCCGCCAAACAGAACAACGCCCCCTGCCAACCGCTGGGGAACGGTGCCAGCACCGTTCCCAGATAGGCAGATAGACTGAACAGGGGCCCGGGTACGGCCTGGGCTGCGCCGTAGCCGGCCAGGAACTCGCTCGACGTCACCCAGCCTGGGGATACCACCGTGGCCTGCAGCAACGGCAGGACCACGTGCCCGCCGCCGAACACCAAAGAGCCGGAACTGAAAAAGCTCAGGAATACCTTCACCAACTGGTGGTCCGCCAGCGTGGGGACCAAACCCGGCAGCAGTGCCGGTGCTGCCAACAGCACTGCAAGCAGAATCAGGCAGAACACCGAAAGACCGCGGCCAACGCCCAACTCCTGGGTTGCGGACGGCGGTTCCCTGTCGTCCAGGGCGAGCCACTGCCCGGCCACGGCGGCCAGCCCCATCATCAACAGGGGTGCCAGGGGGGAGGGAATCAACAGGGAGCCGGCCGCTCCGACCACCGCCATGGACACGCGCACGCGATCAGGGCAGAACTGGTTCGCCATGCGCCAGACCGCCTGAGCGACCACCGCCACGGCCACCGTCTTGAGTGCGATCAACAATCCCGGGGGAATGCTGTCGCGCCACACCGTTACCCCGTAGCCGAAGGCCACCATTACGAGTACGGAGGGAAGCAGGAACGCAATCCAAGCGAGGAACGCTCCGGCCAGTCCGGCGCGCGCCAGGCCGATGCCAATGCAGACCTGGCTGGAGGCCGGACCGGGCAGGAACTGGCAGATGGCCACCAAGTTCCCATAGTCGCGCGCGGTGAGCCACCCGCGTTTCTGTACAAATGCCTCGTGGAAGTAGCCCAGATGGGCAACGGGGCCGCCAAAGGAGGTCAGGCCCAACCGCAGGAACACCCGGAAGACTTCGCCGAGGTTGCCTGGATTCATTGATCGCAGCCTACAGGTCCATGGACGGTTTCGGCTGCCTGATCGCCATGGGCGGACACCGGGATGCCGGCATCATGCGGACCGCGGTCGCCTGACTGTGCCGGCCAACCGCAACGCATGTGTCACCAATTCAGCCCAAAGATCAGTAGTAGAGGATCTGTCGGGTGCCCGGATCCACGGCGCGGGCCAAGGCATCGAAGTTCCGCTGCATGAGCCGAAACCGCAGGTCGGCACTGCCGGGATCGTCCCACAGGTTGTTGTGTTCCCGCGGGTCGGCCTCAAGATCAAACAGCTCTCCCACGTCAAGACCGTGGTAGTTCACAATCTTGTGGGTTCGGGTGCGCAGCATGGTGGCGTACATGCCGGTGAACTCCTCGCGGCCCGGCACGTCGGAATTCAAGGCGCTGTAGTACTCGGTTCGCACGAACTCCCGGTGAGCCCGATCATCGGCCTGTCCGGTCAGAATGGGCATGAGGGATCGGCCCTGCATTCGCTGGGGGATTTCCAGCCCCGCCACCTCCAGCAGCGTCGGGGTCAAGTCCAGGAGCTCCACCAGGGCATCGCTGACGCGGCCGGCCTGTACGGTCCCCGGCATGGAGATGATCAACGGTACCCTGACCAGGCCTTCGTAGAAGCGGCATCCCTTCAAGACTAGGCCGTGATCTCCGAGTGCCTCCCCGTGGTCCGACGTGAAGATGACAAGCGTGTTTTCCCGCTCACCGTGTTCATCAAGCCAGTCCAGCATACGACCCACGTTCTCGTCCACCAGTTCGATCATGGCGTAGTAGGCCGCATGGATCTCCCGGCCGTCGAACTCGTCCGGGTGCTGGGGCGAAGTTTGGAAATCGACGCCGGTCAGCCTGTCCTGGGCCTCCAGATCCGAGTCCCTGAACCAGGGACCCGGCAACCGATCCTTGTCGAACCGCTCTCGGTAATCGGCCGGCGGATCAAACGGGGGATGGGGATCGAACATTAGGACATGGAAATAGAACATCGCCCCCCCCACCAGCATGGGAATCCGGCCCCGCAGCCGGATTTCCTGGATCAGCCGCCCCGCGTCCGCCACAAATTCCGCCGCAGAGTAGGTATCGGAAGGATCGCGGATATCGATCAGGTGATGGGGGTACCGCGCGAGAAACTCCCGCGAGGGCTTCGCGGTCCCGATATCCATGCCGCGGTAGACCTGGGCGGCATCCACGCTGATCAGTTCCAGCGGGAACCGCCGGGCCAGCGCTGCGGCAAGATCGGTCTTTCCGCTGGCGGTGGAACCCATGAGAACCAGGATGGGTGGCGCACCCGGAACCCCGCCTGCTTCCCTGCTCATCAGTTACCCGCCTGCGGCAACTAGCGGCCGCGCAGGAACCATTTGTCGATTTCCCCGAGTCCAACCCGCATCCAGGTGGGCCGCCCATGGTTGCACTGTCCCGACCG
>JAPPAJ010000317.1 GCA_026705565.1 Caldilineaceae bacterium
GAAGCTGCTCGCCCCGTCCATCCGCCTGTCCTACATCGTTGCCCGCGGTGCGCGAGTTGAACTGGCACATACAAGCACAAGACCTACTGAACCCAAAAAGAAACCAGAAGCCCCTTTGTTAAACGAGCATACAAATTCATCTCACAAACGAAATTTCAGCAGGCGCTTACATTATGATTGAATACATTTCACAAATGCTGCATTCGTTTTCTCGCCAATCTACACATGACATCACCCCCGAGATTCCACACCCAACTCGCTACCGAATACTATCCCTTTATGAAAGGGTTCTATATAGTATAAATCACATTGTTACAAATACAAGCATGCACTTCTGGGCCCATATGGACTATGATATTGCATTCGTGCATCCATGGGCAGCGCGCAGTCAGAGCGACTACTACACCGACAACCATCCCAGAGTGTATAAAATTGCTATGGAAAGTAGTGATGGTTTTTTTGTGATTTTATTGAACTGGGGCTTCAGGCGATCATCAAGGCTGCCAACCACGGCCAGCCGCTAGGCAGGCCAGTAGTGCCTGAATACTGCACAACACATTTATCACAACTTATTAAAATGATCAATGACACTTTTCAGACTGACAACATTCCTTGCCAACTTACTCAATTCACTTTCCAGGAATTGTATCTGACGAACACAAAGCCAAGTGAAAGCTCTGATGTTGGACCAATTGATAAATGTGCAAACTTTACAGTTGAGTCATGGTCCCAAATCTACATTGTTGACAACGAAGTGGTCTATCAAGAAGCAGTCAAGCCAGCCCTGAATATTCTGAACAAGCCAGATTATTTGCCAGCAGATCAAGAATTTCGTGCTGCCCTAATGCACTATCGGCAAGGCAACTTTGCCGACTGTATTGTGCGTTGTAATTGTGCGCTTGAAAGTGTGTTGAAAATTGTGTGCAAGAAGAATGGTCTGCGCATTAGCAATAATGAGCATCTTGCATGGAAGCTAGTAGATGAATTGGTCGAAAAATTGAATATGGACAATGCGTTCAAAAGCCATTTGAAAATTACATTGAACATCAGAAATAAACATGGTGCACATGGTAGTAGCAGTCTCAAAATTGTGACACGCCATTTGGCACAATATGTCTTGGCCAATGCAGCATCTTCTATTGTTCTGGTCGTGAGTGAAGCAGATATTTTAACCTAATCCGGGCTTTTTCCAGATTGTCCTAAGCAATGGTATGAACAGTTTTCGAGATAAGAAATCCACTGGCTGGGTAGGAATTAATCCCCAATATTTTGGTTGGCGGAGTCCCCAGGAGCCGCTGCAGCCAGTAGCAAGGGAAAGGGAGCACGGTCCCGATTATGGTGTGGGTACCAGTCCATGCCATCCCAGAGGTATTCCGTGCCCCTGCCGTCTACCATACTGGCCGATCTGCCCGGCAGCAAACCGGAGCAGGACCACCTCGCCCACTTGCTGCCGCTGCTAGTCGGCCTGCCGGTCGCGGCCCACCTGCCGCGACCGGGCCCGCTGCGATGGCAGCCACACACAGCCACAGTCAGCAGGCGTCCCGGGTAACGGCTTTGCAGCCCTCAACCTGGCCGGCCTGTGCGAGGTAGTCCCCTTCCAACACGTGCTGGCCTGGGCCAGCTACCGCTGGAACGGCGGCAATAAGCGGGTAGTCCGGGGCTAGTAGCTGGAACTCCTGGCGGTTCCTGGATGGAGGAGCACTGCGCCTATCCTGTATACGGGTACCAGCAACCGGCGGCGGAGGCCCGTACCCGTCGGGCGGTGCCGCCGCGGTCCGCGATGACGCTCATACCGGGCTGCTGGACGAGGTTTTTGGCCATCAAGCACCGCCCAGACATCCACGCCTTCGTGGAGGGCGGCCATTATGCCTGTGCCCCAATAGTCAACGGGCTGGCCGCCCACAGCGTTACCCCGGTCAGCAGACTGCGCCGCGATACCTGCCCGTAGCGGCCCTACCTTGGGCCGCGGCGACCGGGGCCCGGTCACCGCGCAAGTATGCAGGACGGTTTGACTACCACACACTCGGTACCAAGCCCTTCAACTGAACCAAGAGGCTATCTGGACGATGTCGAAATCCCCATGCAGTCTCATACCGGAAACCGACTTGAGGCTGGACAGCCAACGAAACATGTAAGCAGACCGTTTGCACACAGGGATCTTGGAAAAGCCTAATACTACAGTGGTAATTCACAGGGTGGTGGCCTGCTGGCGGCGGTAATGACAGTGCAGGGCCAGGATCATGTGGCGGTCCCAGCCCCGGGCATTGCGCACCTCGTACTCGTCCAGGCCCACTTCCTGCTTGGCCATCTCGAAGGCCGCCTCGATGCGCCAGCGACTGCCGGCAATCCGGACCAGGGTGGGCACGTCGCAGGCTTGGGGACCCCACACGAGATAGGCCTGCCACTGCTCCGGCTGCGCACAACTGCGCCGGCACCGCCAGCAGGTAGGCCTGGTCCCGGGCCTCCAGCCAGGCACGTAGCTTCCCCGAGTGGTCATGGACCGTGTCGCCCACGACCCAGGCCAGCGACACACCGGCTGCCTGTGCCCGGGCCAGCAGCCGTTGGGCCAGCCGCGGCTTGGTGGCAAAGGGCGTGTCCGGCGCCAGGCCGACCGCCTGCAGCCGGACCGGTTCGCGGGTCCAGCCCTTGGGCAGGTAGAGTTCCGCGTCCAGGTGTACCCCCGCGCCCCGGCGTAGGCCAGGAAGACCCTCACCTGGCAGTTCTCCACCCGCCCCGCCGTGCCGCTGTACTGCCGCGCCACCCCGGCTGAATGGGTGCCCTTCTTCAGGAACGCGGTTTCGTCGATGATCCCCACCGCTTGGGGATCGCCCAGGTGCGCCTGCACATAAGGGCGGTCCGGGCCTCCGCCACCGACCAGCGCGCCCGGTTGCGCAGGTACTGGATGCCGTAGGGGTCGGCGTCGCCGCTGACTTCCGCCAGCTGCCAGCCGTGCTTGCGCTCCGCCCCGCTCAGCAGGCAGTCCAGGTAGGTCAGGGCCCGCCGCTGCGTGGGGGCCGTGGCCAGGGCCGGCGCCAGGCGGTCGGCGACCTCCGCCCAGTGGGCCGGCCAAGAGGCAATCGTGGCCGGGTCCGGGGCCGGAACCGGGGCCACGACGGGGACGGCGGACATGGGGCGACTCCCGGCACGGGACAGATATCCGACCATAATACCCTTTTTAACCACTGTAGCACTAAGGAGCGCGCAACCTTATTTGAACATGTCCACCACCGTAACGGCCCTTCTGCGGATAGCTCTCCACCACAGGATCAGTGGACATGTTCAGCCCCCGTTGCCTGCAAATCGCACTCATGAACGAACAAAACAAGCATACAGCCTACACACACTCATAACATCTTTACCAAACGATTTGACATGCCAGGTGTCACTCTAGGAGACAATACCCACGGGGACCAGACCGTTTGACCCGCACGGTTACGGCAACGTGAGCCCCCAGATAAGCACGTATCGGCACCACCAACACATGGCCAACGAGGAACGCGATCTGTTACAATCGGCACACGGGCCGGAATCTCCGCATTACATCCAGAATTTCCACCATGAGGCAAATCCAAGCCAAAACCACGTTCCAAACCGCAATGAACGACCGCGGGTCCAACGCCACAAGCAATACCGCACCCAATACACCAACTCACCACAACTGACCGGTACAGACCGACCAATCATGCAAGACATTTCATTGAATTTCTTACCATTCTCCACGCCGAAATACCACATAACCGTACACGTTTGCCCGCAATCCCTGACTACGAGACCACACCGTGGCGGCACCGATCGCACCTTGCGAAACATCGAGATTGACGAAGAACGTCAGTACTACTGGACATCATTTGAACCATTTCCTGAAAGCGTACCGTTTACCTGCCAACCACTGAACAACACCTACATCACCCTAGACGCAATTCAGCTCGCCCTAACCGTCAGTTGCAATGAGAATTTAAACGTTGATGACTTCAGAATTACCGGGAAATTCAAAAAGAGAGTAGAAATCACGACCGAACGCCACGCGGTAGGCGATCAAGTGGTTTCGTTCCAGCCATACTTTCTCCGCACACATAAAGTTTACGGCTTACTGTTGGATTTCCGGTTCCATCCAGGGGCCGAACACATTGGGAGCCGGGAGGCCCGCCAACTCAGCCTTTCACTAGACGCAAATGGAAATGCAAACAAAAATCGTTACGCAGACAAACACGAGAAGCTACGCCAATGCATCACCAACTTTTTCGATATTTTATTTCCACTCACACTTCCCGGCGGCGACAGAATCGATATAGATCGAGATTTTTTGCTGACCACGACAACTCAACTTTCTTTGAAAACATATTTGGTTGGTACGGGAAACAAATCCAAGTCCCAATTCTTGGGCGTGAAGCGCAGTGGACCATTCAACGAAATCCCTGAAATTCCTTTATTTTGTTTCCTCTACAGACCCGAAGACCGACCTCTTTCACATGATTTGTTTCGAGCGCTTCGAGGGGACACTTTCCGAACATTCCCAGGGATGCAGTCGATGTTCCGAATCCCCTTCGACGAGACCACAGTAACCGGATTCCCCATTTCCGACTATAACACCGATGAAATCAACGCCGTGACCGAACGCGTAGTTTCACAATCCCAAGGTGCAAACGTCATACCGGTTGTCTTGACACCGTTTAGTAAGCATGATGACTTAGCAGACAAGCAACAATATTGGGAGTTAAAGCATACATTTTTGTCAAAACGCATGCCGATCCAGGTAGTCGCAACCGACACCGTTGCTGATAGAAATATTTTGAAATGGGCCACATCTAACATCGCGTTACAAATTTTCGCTAAAGCTGGAGGAACCCCTTGGCAAGTACAACCCCAAACTAAACGTTGTTTGATTGTAGGGATTGGCCAAGCTCACAAGTATTCGAATGGAAAATTCAGTAGATATTTTGCCTATTCTGTCCTGACCAATTCAAGTGGGGTTTTTGAAACGGTGAAAGTGTTAGGCGATCATCACAATGAGGATCGTTATATTGAATCTTTTTCGAACAGCTTGAAAAGAATTTTCGAAGAATATTCAAATGAGTACACCCACTTTGTAGTCCACTCTACATTCGCGATTCGCCGGCGTGAACTCGAAAGTATTGCTACGCTGCTTGCTGACTTGCAAGAGCGGCATCGGGACGGTTACTTCGCGGCTTTGAAATTTGATGACCGGAGCAAATTCTTTGGATTCGCGGAGGACCACAATAGCTGCGTACCATATGAAAGCACCTTGCTCCAACTGGCATATGACGAGTACTTGGTGTGGTTCGAAGGGCTTCAATATCAACAACCTTCTGTTAGCAAACTGATTGGCAATCCAGTTCACATAAGATTCACATACCCCCAATCTGGCCTTTCGTCTGAAGTCCGTCGCGCATTTCTCCAAGATGCTGTGAACTTGTCTGGTTCCAATTGGCGTGGATTCAATGCAAAATCGCTTCCCGTTTCGGTTTATTATGCTAAAATTATTGCATGGTATTTAAAAGAATTTGAAAACCGAGGGTTAGCTCCAATTGATGTCGCACACTTTTCTCCATGGTTTCTTTAAAAGCAAAAGGTAGGTGTGGCAGTGTTCAAGCGTGACGATATCATCCTGTTGTTGGGTGCGGGCGCAAGCGCTGAGGCAGGAATTCCAGATTCTGAAAAGATGATCGATGAGTTAGAGTCGCTGATTGCATCAGATGGAAAGTGGACAGAGTTCCGCAAATTGTATCTGTACCTCAGAAGCTCTATCATATTCGCAGATGGCCTTGAGGGTGCATTTGGAGATCTGGTATCGTTTAACATCGAGCGGCTTGTTAACGTGCTTGATGAATTGATGATGAAGGAACGCCATGTGCTGTACCCATTTGTCGGTGCATGGAATCCTAAGTTGCAGGAAGTTGCCGGTGACGATTTCGAAAACGTCCGTCAATTTCGCAGTTCCATTGTTCAGATTCTCAGAGATCAGTGGGTTACGTTGCCTAGGTCTGAAAGTGCAGATTATTACCAAGGTTTGCTTCGTTTTCAACAGGAATTTGAACATCCTCTCAGAGTTTTTTCACTCAACTATGATTTATGTGTTGAACAGACTTGCGGTTATGATCAAGTACAAAGGGGGTTTGTTGAACGCATTTGGGATTGGAGAATGTTTGATGAGGCATTAGAAGATCAACTCCCGATCTTGCTTTATAAATTGCATGGATCGCTCGATTGGTATTTTAAGGGAGGACAGACTCATTTTGTAGATGCTACTCAAACTATAGAAGCAAACGATTACGCAATGATTTTCGGCACATCATATAAGTTGCAGTATGTTGATCCATTTTTGTTCCTAGCATACGAGCTGCGGAAGTGGACGTTAGAATCTGCGAGGCTTATCATTTGTATCGGCTATGGATTTAATGACCAACACATCAACGGTATCTTGGCTCAAGCGCTCAATCAAGAGCGCGGTAGGATCCTGGTTGCCGTTACCGGACCTAGCGATGAAGGAGTAGAACTTGGTCGCATCGTCCAAAGTCTGAATGTCGCGGCAACTCAGGTCAAAGTGCAAACCTGTGGTGCCCGCGAATTTTTTGAATCGGAGTTGAGCCTAGGTTCGCTGTCACAATTCGTTTCGGAAAGTGAATTTTATTTTCCGGAAGTGATTGACTAGTAAGCCGCTGAAAGACGCGGCCGGTCTAGAAAGGTCCCCTTGGCAACGGAGAAATTCCTGCTGCGCGGTCGCCCCAACCCCCAACGCAGCATGTTGGCCGTCGTGTGCCTGGAGGATGGGTGCCCCGGGACCATCTGCTGCGAATGGATAAGGAAATGGTCGGCGCGCTCCTGGAACGGTTGTCGCCGTCGTTCGACCGCATGTATGCGCGGGTGGGCCGCGCCTCGGTGCCGCCGGAATGGCTGCTGCAGGCCTCCCTGCTGATCGCCCTTTACTCGGTGCGCAGCGAGCGCTCATTCTGCGAGGAGCCGGGTACAACCTGCTCTACCGCTGGTTCCTGGACATAGATCTGATGGAACGCAGCTTCGATGCCACCGTCGTCACCAAGAACCGGCAACGATTGCTGGCGCACGATGGGGGCCGGGCGCTATTCGACGAGGTGGTGTGGGCGTCCGACGGGGAAGGGCTGCTGTCGGATGAGCACTTCACCATGGGCGGGACCCTGATCGAGGCTGCAGCCAGCCCAGGAACTGCCGGTCCCTGGAGGGACCGCCGTCGGACGACGATCCGGACAACCCGTCGGTGGACTTCTGCGGGGAACGCCGCAGCAACGAGACCCACGCCAGCACCACGGATCCCGAGGCGCGCCTGCTGCGCAAGGGGCAAGGCAAGGAAGGTTGCGCTTGTGGCCGCCATGCGCAAGCTGCTTACCATCCTAAACGCTGTCATGCGGGACCAGATTACTTGGCGAATGGAACCCTTGTCAACGGGGATCTAGACTTGACATTGAACACAGATACTGTGTTCAATGTCAAGCTCTTGCAGGTTCGGATTGCCACTCCTGCCCGAGCCGCCCGGGTAATCCCCTCAAGGGCTCTGCGCGCCCTCCAGGGGTCCTGCAAGGCCTGCGGGGATCCGTGACAGGGGCTTCAGGACCCCTCGGACCACCTCAACACCGCTTCCGCGCACCCCGCGGAGGACGGGCGTGTACCCCCTCATCGCCAAAGCGCAGGAAGACGCGTTCCAGAGCCAGTTGGCGGACCTCGAGGAGCAGTTGCAAGAATACGAAGTCCTGAAGACCGGCCACTTTGATCTGGACGCACTGAACGCGGTTGCTGAACTGCCAACCGTTCTAATCAAGCCGCGCATCGCACAGGGCCTGAGACAGAAGGATCTAGCAGAGCGGCTCGGCCTGAAGGAGCAGCAGATACAGCGGTACGAGGCGACCGACTACGCGACCGCAAGCCTAACGCGGATCAAGGAGGTCGCAAACGCCCTAGGAGAGAGGCATACCAGTCTCCTCAAACCAACGGTTCCCGCTGATCATGACTCGGGGCATTTGAAGCCCCGGTAGCCCCCTGAATGAAGATGCGCTGTACGAAGTAGAAAACCAGAATCACCGCCAGCACAAGTTTGACGATGGTCACAACCGATGACAGCCGCAGTAACGGTGGCAGACAACGAAAAGACAACTTCCTCGCAGATTGCTGTAACCATCTCCATCCCTGTCATCCATGACTTCTACACCCACTTGTGCCGGCGAGGCAAGCACACACTCGTCGCGGCCATACGCAAGCTACTCCTCATCTTGACCGCCGTCATCTGGGACCAGGTCCCCTGGCAGCCCAACCGTGTACTTGCAGGCAGGCACATCAAAATCTACGTCGCCATTACCGAACCAAACGGTCTTTCATCCGGATCTCGATCATGTAAGAAGGCAGACAGGATGGAGATGCAAACGGCCCCCGCCGACCCTGCACACGAACGCGCGGCGGATGCCGCGACTGGCAGCAGGAGTGGTTGAGCCTCCCGGTCACCAGGGCCAGAACCTCTGCATCCCGAACACCACGCCGGAAAAGCTCGCCCGGGCGCTGCTGCGCGGCGGAGCACATCCGCACCCGAAGGCCAAGAAACCCACGACCGGCGAGTAAGCGCAGCGGCGCTGTGGGCAAGTCGGACGTGGTCAAGCCCGGGACCGGGGCAGTAGCCCTGTACAGGTGTGTATAACGGTGATAGCTGATAGCCAAAACCGCAACAGTGCGTGAACGGGTATGTTGGGGAGCGTTGAAGAACTGCAGCTCAAGGCAGTCCGTCACTTCCGAGAGTTGCCGGCGCAGGGATTCGGAGGGGTCAAACTCGATGCCCTGATGCCGGCAGACATCGGCATTCGCACGGCTCTTGATCAACAATCCATGCGTTGCATCCTTGAGGACAGACTGGTGGTTCTGCCCTTCCGAGTACCTGCAACCCGACTGTGGATGCCGATTCTTACGAACAATGGAGTGATCGATGACTTTCGCCACCACCGATGTCCTCTCGGAGTTCCTTCGGGATCGTGATCCGGTTGACTGGAAATCCGGCGATGGAGTTCCTTCCGCTTGGTCGCCTGTGGGAGTCTTCGCCCAAGATGCTCCTAACGGGCTTGAAGTCGCGTTGGTTCAGTGCGCCGGGAAACCGCGGACGACCGACCTGCGAACCGCCTGGTCCAAACGCAAGGGCAATCGTGCCAGCCCCGTCCTGCTGGTAGCGGTTTACCCGGGCGTCAACGGTCACCAAGCTGCACTGTGTGGTCCAGTTGAGGAGCCGTCGGTATACCCCGAGGTCGAACTTCACCAAGCAGAACGGCTTGCGGAAACCGCACTCAACGAACCAAACCGTCACCAAGCTACCCGGATGCTGCTGGCAGCACTTCCGGAGCTCGATTCGGACTTGCCGGGTCTCCGCAACATGGGACTTCTCGCCACCCAGGAACTGGAGGCCGGAGTACGTCAACGAGCCGATTGGAGCGAAGCGTCTCGAGCAGCTAAACCCCTTCTGCCACTTCGTGGCCGCAGCCTCGTAGAGCAGCTTGGCTTTGAGATTCAGACGTTGTCCACCAACACGTCCATCCTCACCATTGGCGGCAGGAGGCAGGCTCTAGCTGTGTTTTGCGACGATACCGAGCTCATGGACGCACCGGCCAGGAGATTCGACAACCTATCCCCAGTTTCCCATGCCCTGGCAGTAGCCGACAACGAGAACGTGCCATGGGTCGTACTCACCCGTGCCTCGGAGATACGTCTCTACAGCTCGGAGGCAGGCAAGGGTGTGGGTGGCAAGGGACGGACCGAGGCATTTGTGGAAATCAATCTGTCCCTAATCCCGGAACGCCTAGCCGGGTACCTGATGCTGTTGTTCTCCGCCCGGGCGCTTGTCAAGGATGGATCACTCGAACAGATCCTGAGCGATTCCAGTCGGTACGCCGCCAAACTTGCAGTCCGCTTGCGCGAGCGCGTCTACCGCCGGACCATGCCCCTGTTGGCCAAGGCCGTCACCGATCGGATGGAATCGACCTCCGAGGAGGACCTGAAGGACGCGTACGAACAGGCCATGACCATCCTGTTTCGGTTGCTGTTTGTCGCCTACGCCGAGGATCAGGACCTGCTGCCCTACAAAACCAACGGCAGATACCAAGACCACTCACTTACCCGAATCGCCAGTCGCTTGGCTGACAATCGCAAGACAGGCCGTGTGCGTTTCGATCCGAACTCAACCTCGCTTTGGGACGACGTCTGCACCCTGTGGCAAGCAGTTGACAGAGGGAACGTCGGGTTTGGGGTACCCGAATACAACGGAGGCTTGTTTGCAGCCGATCCGGCGGTGAGCCCCGCGGGAGCCTCCATTCACAGGCTGGCACTTACCGATGACGAGTTTGGCCCTGCGCTTGATGCTCTCCTCATTGACGATGGACCCGAAGGTGTTGGTCCAGTGGACTTCCGGGCCCTGTCGGTTCGTGAATTCGGCACCATCTACGAAGGTCTGTTGGAGTCCCAACTGTCTCTCGCCGAAGAGGATCTGGCCCTGAACCGGAAAGGAGTATACGTACCGGTTGGCTCCGCTGGAAGAGGGGCGGAAACCGCGATCTTCACCGACGAAGTGTACCTGCACGGGAAGTCGGGAGCGCGCAAGGAGACGGGGTCCTACTTCACCAAACCGTTCGTGGTGGAACACCTGTTGGACAAAGCCCTCAAGCCGGCCCTGGACGCACACATCGCCACCCTTTCGAAGCTTCGCGAGGCTGGAGACGAGTCAGCACTGGCCAAGAGGTTCTTTGACTTCAGGTGTGCTGATATCGCCATGGGATCAGGCCACTTCCTCGTGGCCGCGGTCGATCGAATCGAGGCACGCCTGTCGGCATGGCTTTCGCTCAACCCAATACCACGGGTGAACGCAGAGCTGGACCGGTTGCGCGGCATTGCCCTGAGTGCGTTGGGTGATTTGGCCCATGGCGTGGAGATCGAGACCAGTTCCATTCTGCGTAGGCAAGTGGCTAGGCACTGCATCTACGGCGTGGACCTGAACAGAATCGCCGTCGAACTAGCTCGACTGTCAATCTGGGTTCACACGTTTGTACCAGGTCTTCCCCTCTCGTTCCTGGACCACAACCTGTTGCATGGCGACAGTCTCATCGGGGTCGTTTCCGTGGACGATGCCATGGAAGCATTCAACTTGGGTTCCAGGCAGGGTCAGTCCAGTTTGTTCCGCCAGCGGGTCGAATCGGTCCTAACAGGAGCACTCAAGGATTTGGAGCGCTTGGCTGCGACATCGGACGCAGAGAAGCGGGAAATCGACGATGCCCGGGCTGCGCACACTGACGCCATGGACAAGGTAGCCCCAGTACGCGATCTCTTCAATGTAGTGACCGCGGCGCGGGCAGGTGTGGTGAACATGCCCGATGACTACAACGAAGAGCTCATCGCTGAACTGAACAATTCTCCAGCGGTCCAGTCCGAAGTTTCTCGTCTCCGGCCGATTCACTTCCCTACGGCGTTCCCAGAGGTCTCCCTGCGTGATCGCCCGGGATTCGACTGTGTTTTGGGAAACCCTCCATGGGAGAAGGTGAAAGTAGAGAAACAACAATGGTGGGGTGTGCATCTTCCCGGTGTGAGAGGGATGCCAGTCGGGCGCATGAATCGAGAGATTGAATCGTTCAGGCAACAACGAGACGATCTCGACAGGGCGTTTGAGCAAGCCATCAAGAATGCTGATCGCATGAAACAGCTCCTCCGCACCGTTCACTCCCACCTTGGTGCCGGAGACACTGACCTGTACCAAGCGTTCTGCTGGCGCAACTGGCAACTCGTGCGATCAGATGGCACAGTGGGGCTTGTCACACCGCGAGCAGCACTTCAAAACAAAGGGTGTATGCCTTGGAGGCAGGCCGTGCTGAACAATGGTGAGTTCCTCGATACCACCACGCTCCTAAACACTGGGAAATGGGTGTTTGAAGACGTGCATGGGCAGTATCAGATTGCTATGCTCGCAGTTCGAAAAACTCAATCAGTCACTGACACTGTTGCGATTGGCAGTACGTATACTTCGTACCCAGCTTACCGGGTGAGTACTACGCGGGTTTCACAAGTGGTACCACTTACCGAATTCAAGTCGTGGTCGAGAGACTTGGCCTTTCCGCAAATCCCTGACAGTTCAGGTGCACTTAGGTTGTTTCGCAAGTACCAAGGCCATCCTCGACTTGGGATGCCACCAGAAGGAGGCGTTTGTCGGCGCTGGAGTGCATTTCCAGTACGGGAGTTAGACTCCAGCGCCGACAAACGCGAATTTTTGAGGGACGATGGCGATGCAGCGACCCAAGGTCACAAGTGGCCTGTTTACAGTGGCGATTCGTTCAATCTATGGACCCCAGACACGGGACAGTACTATGCCTCAGCTGATCCCGAACATATAAAGAATCATCTATTTGATAAACGCAGAAGGCAGCATGGGCTAAAGCGTTCAGCATTCTCTCGACTGGATATTACAATAGTGAAGGATGAATCAACCTTACCATGTCTAAGACCTCGGATTGCATTCAGGGACATAACTCGAAGTACTGACAGTCGCTCTCTCATTGCAGCACTCATTCCCGGCAAAGTAGTAACTGTCCATATGGCTCCATATATATTTCTAATCAATTCAAGCAGCAAAGACACAGCTTTTATTCTTGGGGTTTTGTCTTCAATGATATTGGACTGGTTAGTACGGTGCTGGGTCGAATTACATTTGACATTTTATCTTTTCAACAATTTACCTATACCCGATGTTGTCTCCTACCCGCCAGGGTCTTCTGAAGCTAGAGTCGTAGAGATTGCTGGTCGGCTCGCGGCTTTAAACAACCACTTCACCGATTGGGCACGGGAAGTCGGCGTGCCTGTAGGCTCCGTGAATTCAGAATCCGAGAAGCAGGACCTGATCCACGAACTGGATGCCTGCGTTGCTCACCTCTACGGCCTGGACGAAGACGACTTGGAAGTCCTGTACGGGACCTTCCATGCAAACACCGACTACTCCGAACGCCATGCAGCCGTCCTGGAACACTTCAGGAGGCTCGCGTGACAGGCACCGCCAAACCCGAGCTTGCCGTCAACCGTGCAGGCAGCACAGTAGCCGAAGCACTCAACAGCTTCATCTGTGAACCGACCACGAATCGTGTCGGTGGTGCGGGAGTCGATATTGCCACTGCCTACTTCAACGTCGGTGGTTACGCTCTCCTAGCGGATGCCCTGGACAAAGCTACCCACACGCGGCTGTTGCTGGGAGCAGAACCCACACCTCCTGAGCAGAGACCTCGGCCGTTGGGCAAGGAATCGCACCTGCCAGCAAGAGCGAACCGCGACAGGATTCGCAATGCCGTTGAGGAACACGAGACCCATCTCCTGTCGGACCGCGACCTGTTGGGGTTTGATCGTAAAGTTGATTCCCAAACCCAACGCCTTATCAACTGGCTCCGGTCCGGCAAGGTAGAAGTCCGGCGATTGGAGTCAAGGTTCCTGCATGGCAAGGCATTCCTCATTTCGGACGGAGACCACGGAGTAATCGCCGGCTCTTCGAACCTCACGGCAGCCGGCCTGACCACCAATGCAGAACTCAATCTGGGTGCCTACCAACCCCACACCGTGCAGCAGGTGCAACAGTGGTACGAGGAACTGTGGGACGAGGCCAACGAATACGACCTTGCTTCACTGTTCGAAGCCCGGTTTGAACCCCATGCACCGTACCTGATCTTCCTACGCATGCTCTGGGAGCGCTATGCGGACGAACTGGAAGACGAGCACCAGGACGAAACCGAGATTCACCTGACATCATTCCAGACCGACGGCGTTTGGCGCGCCAAGCGCATCCTGGACCGGTTGAACGGCGTTCTCATCGCCGACGAGGTGGGTCTTGGCAAGACGTTCATCGCAGGCGAAATGATTCGTGAAGCGGCCTTGGACCGTCGCCAACGCGTCCTGGTCATCACCCCTGCCACATTGCGCGACGGCCCTTGGCGGCAATTTATGTCGGACTATAACCTGCCGATGGAATTGGTCTCATTCGAGGAGCTGTTGGGAGATCAGAGGCTTAATCCCGACCAGACAACCCGCAATAGACTCAAACAGGACATCAACAGTTACGCGATGGTAGTAGTTGATGAGGCACACAACCTCCGCAATCCATCAACACAGCGTGCGAACGCCTTGCGGCGACTGCTGGCCGGCTCACCCGCCAAACAGTTGGTACTGCTCACTGCCACCCCCGTGAACAACAGCCTCCTGGATCTCTACTACCTTCTCAGCTACTTCCTACGCAACGATGCCGCTTTCGCCGATGTGGGGATCCGCTCCCTGAAGGAGCACTTCGATGCGGCTATGGCGCTCAATCCTGATGATTTGTCCCCGGAGCACATGTTCGATGTGCTGGATGCTGTGGCCGTGCGGCGCACAAGGTCCTTTGTTAAGACCTACTACGCGAACGACACCATCAGGATCAACGACATCGAACAGAGAATTACCTTCCCAACGCCGCGCGTCCGGCAGGTCGATTACGACCTGGACGCCGTGGTGCCCGGAATGTTCAACCGACTAGCCGACGCTCTGGATCCCGATGCCGATTCTCAGAGTCCGGGCACCTTGACCCTGGCTCGGTACGTCCCGTCGATGTATCGGCTGGACGGTGAAGAGGATCAGAAGCAGACACACTTGGGCGGACTCCTGCGGTCGGGCCTGTTGAAGCGGTTCGAATCGTCGCCCCATGCCTTTGTTCAAACATGTCGGCGAATGGCCGACAGCACAAACGCGTTCCTCAGATTGTTGGATGTTGGGAAAGTGGCGGTGGGCCAGACCCTCGTGGACTGGATCGCAACCGATACCGATGAACTCGATCCGGAAGAAATCGATGAGATCCTCGATTCGGCAGACGACGCGTCCGAGTACGATGTGGAACGGCTCAGGACCGATGCGGCCAGGGACCGGGACTTGCTGCTGTCGTTCGCTACCGAAGCGGCCACGGTTACCCGCGCAGAGGACCCCAACCTCAAGGTCCTTGTCGACGAATTGGCGGATATTGCCCACCAGGCAGCAACCGAAGGGATTGGCGAACAGGACGTGCGCGACCGGCGCAAAGTCCTGATCTTCACCTACTTCACGGACACCGTGGATTGGATCCGGGAGCACCTGATCCAAGCTGCCCAGGGAGACCTGCGACTAGCTTGCTACTCCGAACGCATTGCCTGGTTGGCAGGGGCAAGGGATCAGGACAGCAGGGAATCGGTGCTGTGGGGTTTCGCCCCGACAACCACGGATGCACCTGAAGGCCAGGACAAGGACCTCTACGACATTCTGATCACCACCGATGTCCTGGCGGAAGGCGTGAACCTCCAGCAGGCACGGCACATCATCAACTACGACCTGCCCTGGAACCCCATGCGCCTGGCCCAACGGCATGGCCGCATCGACAGAATCGGGTCCGCACATGATGAAGTCTTCCTGCACTGCATATTCCCCGATCGGCAGCTGGACGAACTGCTCGGTCTCGAGGCACGACTGAGATACAAAATCAAGCAGGCATCGGCCAGCATCGGCACAGGCGAAATCCTGCCCGATCAACCCGGACAGGACCGCGAGTTCACCGAAACACGCGAGGAAATCCGGAAGCTGCGCAGGGAAGAGGCCGAATTGTTTGAACGTGGGGGCACCGCCCGCAGTTCGCTCTCCGGCGAAGAGTATCGGCAGGAGCTGCGCAAGGCCCTTCAGGACCCGCAGGTAGCCCGGCAAATCAAGGCACTGCCATGGGGAGCTGGATCGGGTATGTCGCCTGCACCGGACCAGCAGCCCGGATATGCCTTCTGCATCCGCGTGGGCGATCATGCACGTCCCCTGTTCCGCTTTGTGGCAATAGAGAACCTGAATTCATCCGATCTTCCCTTGCCCGATGAAACGCTGACATGCCTCGATGCAGCGCGCCCTACCGATGGATGGAACACATCGCGCAGCCTCCCTGAACACGTAGCCCACCGTGCCTACGAAGCATGGCAGATGGCCCGGGCCGATGTTGCCGCCAAGTGGAACTTCATGGCCGACAAGGCCAATCTGGAGCCGGATATTCCCCGCGCCCTCCGCCGGGCGGCCGAGATCGTGCGCACTAGCCCTCCGCCGGAAGAGAATCAGGAGACCATCGACCGAGCTGTGGACACCTTGAGCGCGCCCTACCCTGAACGAACGGTGCGCAGGTTTCGACAGGCCATGAACGAAGCATCGGAATCCGTACAGAAGGCACGCAACATTCTGGCCGTCATCGCCGAGCTCGGACTTGAGCCGTATATACCCCCGGAGCCACTTCCCCAAGTCACACTGGACGATGTTTACCTAGTGACATGGTTGGCGATACATTAACAAGACCGCGCCTGTTTAGAGCATCACCGGACGGTACAGGCCCTGTTGGGCCGCGCCGCCCGCGCCCACGCACGGCGACGCTTGGTGGAACAGCCACCCTGACTTCCTGTTGCGGTGACAGTTACGTTGCGATGCTGTGAGCTCCCTGTCCCTGTCCTCGGCCCAGCGTGGCTTCAATACGGTCCTGCAACTTGGACCGCAAATCACTGGAATTCTTCCAGATTAGGTGATTGAAGTGATTCGTGTCGAAATGTACGTCTTCAATGCATCTGCTGATTCGCACGTGGATGCAGGTCGGCGTCACGGCTGCGTGCTTGGCGGCC